>NZ_JAXAVW010000099.1:0-983 GCF_033949945.1 Lentzea miocenica | reverse complement strand
CTAGACGAGTAAGTCCTAAGTCCGGGCGGTGCCTGAAGACGGACGAAGGGTGTTCAAGATCCGTTTGTGACGACAGACCTGAACACCCTTCTCACCGCACTTTACGTCAAGATCGATGACCACTTGGGCAGGCCCGCCCGGACCGGACGGCCACCGCGGCTGACCGACGCCGAACTACTCACCCTCGCCGTCGCCCAAGCCTTGCTCGGCATCCGATCCGAGGCTCGCTGGCTGCGGTTCCTGCCTCGCCACCTGCCCGGCGCTTTCACTTACCTGCCACAGCAATCCGGTTACAACAAGCGACTACGCACCGCGGTCCCGCTGCTCAAGAAAGTCATCCGGCTGCTCGCCGCCGACACCGACCTGTGGACCGACGCGACCTGGGTGGTCGACTCCACCCCGGTCGAGTGCGCCCGCTCCCGCGAAGCCGCGAAACGCTCCGAACTGGCCGGCTGGGCCGGCTACGGCTACTGCTCGTCACACTCGCGGTTCTTCTGGGGCCTGCGCCTGCACCTGGTCTGCACCCCGGCCGGACTCCCGATCACCTGGGCCCTGGCCAACCCGAAACTCGATGAGCGCCAGGTACTGATGGCCGTCCTGGACCACGACCCGTCCGTGCTGGCCGACCGGCCCGGCCTGCTGATCATCGGCGACAAGGGCTACATCTCCCGCGAACTGGACGCGTTCCTGGCCGAACGCGGGGTCCGGCTGCTGCGCCCGTCGTATCGCAACCGCACCCCGCACCCGGCCCAGCACCTGCTCAAACCCGTCCGCCAGCTGATCGAATCGGTCAACGACACCCTCAAAGGCCAGCTCGACCTCGAACTGCACGGCGGACGCACCATCGACGGCGTCACCGCCCGCATCGCCCAACGCCTGCTCGCATTGACCGCCGCGATCTGGCACAACCGCGCCACCGGCCAGCCCACCACCAGATCCCTGATCGCCTACGACCACTGATCAGTTAGGACTTACTCGTCTAG
>NZ_JAXAVW010000098.1:0-1048 GCF_033949945.1 Lentzea miocenica | reverse complement strand
TAGGGCCTGTATCGAAGTCGGTCATAGCCATTCGTTGATCGCGGCGATGTGGACGGCTGCTTCGTAGCGGACGGCGAGTTTGTCGTAGCGGGTGGCCACGGCACGGTGGCGTTTGAGCCGGTTGATGCCGCACTCGACGGCGTGGCGCTGTTTGTAGGTCTCGGGGTCGAAGGCCGGTGGCCGGCCGCCCTTCGACCCTTTGGCCTTGCGGTGGGCGTCCTGGTCGGCCTTGCTCGGGATGGTCGCCTTGATCCCGCGGCGACGCAGGTGCTCCCGGTTGTCTTTCGAGGTGTAGGCCTTGTCCGCCAGCACACGATCAGGACGAGTCCGGGCCCGGCCGGCGGTTAACCTGGGCACCCGGATCCCTTGCAGCACCGGGATGAACTGAGGGCTGTCGTGGCGGTGCCCGGCGGTCAGCACGATCGACAACGGCTTCTGGCCCTGCTCACAGCTCAGGTACAGCTTCGTGGTCAGCCCGCCGCGCGAGCGGCCCAGCGCATGATCCACGGGCTCGGTGGCGATCCCGCCCGGCGGCTCAGCCTGCAGATCCCCCTTTTCCGCGCACCCGCGGCATGCTGGTGCGCCCGCGCGATCGTGGAGTCCACACTGACATCCCAGGTGATCCGCCCGGCCGCATCCGCCAAGGCTTGCAGCGTGATCAGGATTCGCTGCCAGGCACCGGATCGCTGCCAGCGCCGGAACACCCCATACGCCGCGGCCCACGATCCGTACTCCGCCGGCATGTCCCGCCAGGGTGCACCGGTGCGCACCCGCCACCGGACCCCGTCGATCAACTGCCGCTTGCTCCACAACGACGGCCGACCCGACCGCGACGGCACAGGCAGCAACGGCTCCAGCCGCTGCCACTGCGCGTCGGTCAGATCGAACCGCCTCGTCACCGCTAAGGTGTCCACGAGGTCTCCGGTGTTCAGGTTTCTCTTCGCAGACAAACCCTCTACCGGAGACCTCGCTCATTCTTGATCATCGACACGCCCACCAGCGCCAATCCGGCTCAAGCGGCCGTAGTCGACTTCGATACAGGCCCTAG
>NZ_JAXAVW010000097.1:0-1145 GCF_033949945.1 Lentzea miocenica | reverse complement strand
ACTAGTGTCCTGCGCCTGAAATCCGCCTACAAAATCGGGCGAGTGATTCGAGGATCTCTTCGGCGGTCTTGGTCCAGATGAACGGCCGTGGGTGGGTGTTCCAGTCGGCGATCCAGGCGCGGATGTCTTTCTCCAGCGCCTGGACGCTGCGGTGGGTGCCGCGGGTGATCTTCTGGTCGGTGAGGAACCCGAACCAGCGTTCGACCTGGTTGATCCAGCTGGATCCGGTCGGTGTGAAGTGCATGTGGAACCGGGGATGGCGGGCCAGCCAGGTCTTGATCGCCGGGGTCTTGTGGGTGCCGTAGTTGTCGCAGACCAGGTGCACACCCAAGCCCGCGGGCACGGTCTTGTCGATCGTGATCAGGAACTTCTTGAACTCGGCGGCGCGGTGCTGACGGTGCAACTCGCCGATCACCGTGCCGTCAGCGACGTTGAACGCGGCGAACAGGCTGGTGATGCCGTTGCGGGCGTAGTCATGCGTGCGCCGCTCGGGCATGCCCGGCATCATCGGCAACACCGGCTGCGAGCGGTCCAGTGCCTGGATCTGACTCTTCTCGTCGACGCACAGCACCACCGCCCGCTCGGGCGGATTGTGGTACAGGGCAACAACATCGACGACTTTCTCCACGAACAACGGATCGGTCGAGAGCTTGAACGTCTCGGCACGGTGGGGTTTGAGCCCGAAGTCGCGCCAGATCCGACCCACGGTCGACTTGCTCAGCCCGCACTTCTCCGCCATCGACGCCCGCGACCAATGCGTGGCGTTACGCGGGATCTCCTCCAGCGTCGCCACGATCACCTCTTCTACCTGGTCAACCGTGATCGACGGCGGCCGGCCCGGCCGTTCCTCATCGACCAGGCCGTCCAGCCGATGCTGGAGAAACCGCCTGCGCCACTTGGTCACCGTGGTCGGGTGCACCCGCAGATCCGCCGCGATCTGCTTGCCCGGCAAACCCTCCGCACACGCCAGCACGATCCTGCACCGCTGCGCCAGCACCTGCGACGACTTCGCCCGCCGCGCCCACCGCTCCAGCGTCTCCCGCTCCTGCTCGGTCAACGTCACCTCAGCAGGAGGACGTCCAATCCGCGCCATCAACCCACACTAGACTTATCTGGCGGATTTCAGGCGCAGGACACTAGTAGTG
>NZ_JAXAVW010000096.1:0-1179 GCF_033949945.1 Lentzea miocenica | reverse complement strand
CTAGTGTCTCGTGACCCTGTTGGCTTTACTTCGCGTTGTTGTCGACCAGCTTCTTGACGCTGGCCTGGACGACGCGGACCTTGGCCAGGATCTCGTCGGCGGAGGCGGTCCAGGTGAAGGGCTTGGCGTCGGCGTTCCAGTGGTCGATGTAGTCACGGATCTGTCCGATGAGGACTTTGACCGAGCTGAAGGTGCCGCGGCGGATGGCCTGGCGGGTGATGATGCCGAACCAGATCTCGATCTGGTTGATCCACGACGACCCTTTCGGCGTGTGGTGGAACCGCACGTGCGGGTTGGCCTGCAGCCAGGTCATCACCTCGGGCGTGGTGTGGGTGGACAGATTGTCCAGCACCACATGGACCTTCTTGCCAGCATGCGGTTTCACGGCTTTCTTGAGGAAGGTCAGGAAGTTCGCGCCGTCGCGGACCGGGAGACACTCGCCGTAGACCTCGCCGGTGGCCACGTTCAGCGCGGCGAACAGGTTCGTCGTGCCGTGCCGGCGGTAGTCGTGGGTGCGCTGCTCGCTGGCGTCGAAGGTCATCGGCAGCAGCGGCTGGGTCCGGTCCAGCGCCTGGATCTGGGTCTTCTCATCGACACTGAGCACGACCGCCCCGCCCGGCGGGGACAGGTACAGGCCGACGATGTCGGCCACCTTGTCCGCGAACTCCGGATCACGGCTGAGCTTGAACGTGCCGTGGCGATGCGGCCGCAACCCGTTCTCCCGCCACAGTTTCGCTACGTAGTGGTGCGAGACCGACACCCCTTCGGCACGAGTGATCCACGCGGCCATCTCCCGGCTCGACCAGTGCGACAACCCGGTCTCCGCAGGCGGGCTTACGCGGGTCGCCGCCAGAATCCGGGCCCGCACCCGCGCGGGGACCTGCTCCCGACCAGCCCCGCGCGGATGATCCAGCAACCCGCCCAGCCCCTCGGCCTCATAGCGCGACAGCCACAGGTCCACCGTCGGCCGCGACACCCCGGCCAACTCCGCGATCTCCTTCTTCGGCCGCTTCTCCGCCTGCCACAACACGATCCGCGCCCGTGTCGCGACCGTCGCCACCACGTCCGGACTGTTCACCAGCGCCCGCAACTCGGCCCGCTCGTCGGCCGTCAGTTCCATCCTGACAGCCAACACCATCACCAGTCACACGGACGTAAAGCAAACAGAATCACATGACA
>NZ_JAXAVW010000095.1:0-1299 GCF_033949945.1 Lentzea miocenica | reverse complement strand
CTTGGGTTCTAGTGGTTGTTGCAACACCTCAGTTGAGGGGTTGCGGTGGACTTCGGGATTCGGGACCGGTCGATCAATCTGGGGCGTCGTGGTCTGACGCGTGAGCGCGAGGCTTATCTTGCGCTCGTGTGTCAGGGCGTGAGCAGTCGAGAAGCATGCAAGATCGTCGGGATCAACGTCCGGACCGGCAAACGCTGGCGCAACGGCCGTAACCCGACCGGCCGTCAGGCAGGGGCGCCGCCGATCACCTCGGCGGCGCCTTCTGTTGTGCGGGGCCGGTTTCTGAACGAGAACGAACGCATCGTCATCGCCGACCGCCGACGCGCCGGTGCCACGATCCGTCAGATCGCCGCCGAACTGGATCGTGATCCCGCGACAGTGAGCCGGGAGCTGCGCCGCAACGCGCATCAGGTGTCCGGCGACTACCGCCCACACGCCGCGCAGGCCCGTGCCGATGCCCGCCGGCCACGGCCGAAAGTCCGCAAGCTCGCGGCCGATACCGGGCTTCACCATGTCGTGCAGGACCATCTGGCCCGCAAACGCAGTCCCGAACAGATCGCGGCGATGCTGCGACGGGACTTCCCCGACCGGCCGGAGTGGCACGTGGTCCACGAAACGATCTACCAGTCCCTGTACGTCCAAGGCCGCGGTGAGTTGCGCCGCGAGGTCGCCCTCGCGCTTCGCACCGGCCGCACCATGCGCAAACCCCGGCGACAGCCAGGACAACGCCAGCCCCGGTTCCTCAGCCCGATGGTCATGATCAGCGACCGGCCCGCCGACGCCGAAGACCGCGCCCTGCCAGGACATTGGGAAGGCGACCTGATCATCGGCAAGGACGGCGCTTCCGCGATCGGCACCCTCGTCGAACGCGCCACCCGCTACGTGATGCTGCTGCACCTACCACACGGTCGCACCGCCGAGCAGGTCCGCGACGCCCTGACCACCACAGTCAAGTCCCTGCCCTCACACCTGTGGCAATCGCTGACCTGGGACCAAGGCGCCGAGATGGCCAGCCACGCCGCGTTCACCCTGGCCACCGACATCCCCGTCTACTTCTGCGACCCCGCCAGCCCCTGGCAACGCGGCAGCAACGAGAACACCAACGGCCTGCTACGCCAATACTTCCCCAAAGGCACCGATCTCTCGGTCCACACGCCCGAACACCTCGCGTTCGTGGCCACCGAACTCAACCAGCGCCCACGCAAAACGCTCGGCTGGGACAACCCAGCCGAGCGCCTCGCTAAACTCCTGACCGAAGCCAGTTGATCAGTTGTGTTGCGACGACCCCTAGAAACCGCC
>NZ_JAXAVW010000094.1:0-1310 GCF_033949945.1 Lentzea miocenica | reverse complement strand
CTCTTCAGTCTCAGCTGAGTTGACACAGTTCGTGTCGCGGAGCAAGTGACACACCCTGGTCGGGTGGTGTTGCGGGATCTGTCGCTTGATCGGCGTTGTGGTTGCGGCCATGGCGCGGAAAGAGGCGATGATGCGGCTGATGGACGCGATGCATGCCGCCGGGGTGGACATCCCGAACGTGTCGGAGTGGTGCCGGGTCAACGGTGTGGACCGGCGCACGTTCTATCGGCATCGGGCCCGTGCCCGTGCCGAGGGCCAGTGGCAGCCCCGATCCCGGCGCCCGCACACGATCCCGCATGCCACCCCGGAGCCGGTGGTGGCCGAGATCGTGCGGCTGCGCGAGACGCTGGCCCCGGACAACGGAGCGGACTACATCCGCGACGCACTCACCGTCCTGGCCACTGAACAAGGCTGGTCAGAGCAAGACCTGCGGGTGCCATCGCGGGCGACGATCAACCGGATCCTGGCCCGGCACGGTCTGCTGGAGATCAACCCCCGCAAGCGGCCGCGCTCGTCGTGGCGGCGGTTCAGCTACGCCCGGCCACGGGACTGCTACCAGATCGACGCCACCGAAACCGTGCTCGCCGACGGCGCGAAGGTCGTGGTCTTCGACGTGCTCGACGACCACTCCCGGCTGCTGGTCGCCTGCCACGCCGCCCACAGCGAAACCAGCGCGGCCGCGACCGCAGCGATCACCGCCGCCTTCACCGGCCACGGCGTGCCGGGCATCGTGTTGTCCGACAACGGAGGCGCGTTCACCGCCCGCCACCTGCGCGACAACGCCGGACCCACCCGATTCGAACTCGCCGTCACCGGCGCCGGCGCCCGGCTGATCCACTCCAGCCCGTATCACCCGCAAACCTGCGGCAAAGTCGAACGCCACCACCAGACCCTCAAGAAATGGCTGGCCCACCAACCCGCACCCACCACCCTGGCCGAACTGCAGACCCTGCTCGACACCCACCGGGTCCGCTACAACACCCTGCGCGGGCACAGCGCACTCGGCCGCCGCACCCCACAACACGTCTGGGACCACGCCCAGCACCACGGCGGCCCCAGCCATCCACCCGCCCAGACCGACGCCACCGTCCACCACCTCACCGCCGACCGCCGCGGCGTCGTCAGCATCGGCCGGAAACTACGTTTCCGCACCGGATCCGAACACGCCGGCCAGGCCATCACCGTCATCCGCGACCTCGACCGGGTCACCGCCTACACCTCAAACGGCCACCCGATCGGCTACATCCACCTCGACCACACCAAGACCTACCAAGGCACCCTCACCCCAGCCGCCTAACCTTGTGTCACAA
>NZ_JAXAVW010000093.1:0-1313 GCF_033949945.1 Lentzea miocenica | reverse complement strand
GGTATTGGTTGTGCCGGATGCGTTTGACCACGCGGGGATAGGTGCGGTGACGTCGTTGCGGGTTGAGGTTGCGGCGGGTGGTGATGTCGGCCATGACCGTCGCGCGGAGGCGATCGCGGTGCTCAGGGGGAAAGAGCCGCCGAGTCGGTGACTCGGCGACGGGCGATCCGCACGGTGCGCTTGAACTTGACCCGGTCGGGATCGATGTCGGCCTCGGTGGCGGCTCGGCAGATCAGGGCGGCCAGGGCGTGATGGGTGAGCAGGTAGCCGTAGATCTCCTGGCGGACCATGTCCGGGCTCTTGGACCGCAGGACGCGGCCGGGGCCACGCAGGTGGGTTTTGAGCTGGTCGTTACCCGTCTCGTGTTCCCACCGCTGGTGATAGGCCTCGGCAAGTGTCTCGGCGGGCGCCGCGGCCGGGTCGAGGATGGTGGTGATCAGCCGGATGGTCTCGGGCTCGCCGCCGCGGTCGTCGACGGTGTATTCCACGACCCGCACCAGCGTCGCCTGGCCGGGATCGAGCGGCTCGCCGCGGCCGGCCGCGGCGGCGATCCGGGCCCGGTCGGCACTGTTACGCACGTTCGGGCTGACCACGAACGACAGATAAGAATCGTCAGGCAGGGCTTGGACCACGGGCAGTCGGTGGCTGGACTTCATGCGCCACAACAACTGTGTGCCGCCCGCGGCGGCGTCACGCCAGTCGGCCCAGTTGAAGAAGTTCCGGTCGGCGATCAGCAGCCAGTCCGGTTCCAGCCGCGGCCACAGCTCCCGCGCCAGGGTCTGTTCGCCGGTCGCGGTCCCGGCCATCGCGGCGGCCACCACCGCGTGCGAGGCGCACTCGGAGATCGTGACCACCCGGACCTTGGGAAACGGGGTGGCGTGCCCGGCCGAGCCGCCGTAGCCGAACCCGGCGACGTTGGCCTCGGTGTCCGGGGCATCCCATTCGAACCCGTCGATGGCCATCAACCGCCACGGCCCTAGAAACGCGCCGCGGGTCAACTCGTCCGCGACCGGGACCGCGACCTGCTCGAACAGCGTCTTGACCGGTTCGAACCCCAGCCGGGCACGGGCCTGCGTGATCCCGCCCGAGGTCGGTGCCGACCACGCCTGCTCCCAGCGGTCCCACCCGGAAAGGGTCTCCGACAACCGGACCGCGACCTCCTCGTAGTCCTCATCGGCGAACAACGCCATCGCCATCGCGAAATACACCATCACATGCGGCGGCAGCTTCCCACCCGAACGCCGGGCCTGCTTGCCCGTCGCGGCGATCGCCTCGTCGACCACCTCGCGGGACACCGACCCCGCCAGCACACC
>NZ_JAXAVW010000092.1:0-1344 GCF_033949945.1 Lentzea miocenica | reverse complement strand
TGAGGTTCACCCCGAACGGTGGACAGGGGCTTAAGAAGTTCAGGCAGCTGCTCGGAGTGACTTCTCATAGTCGCTGGGACTGCGCATCCCGAGCTTGGAGTGCCGCCGCGTACTGTTGTAGAAACGGATCCACTTGTCAACTGCGGCAACGAGTTCCGTCTTGGTGGCGTAGACGTGCCGGTAGTAGTGCTCATGTTTGAACGTGGACCAGAACGACTCGGCGGGGCTGTTGTCCCAGCAGATCCCGGTGGCGCCCATCGACCGGCGTAGCCCGTGCCGGAAACAGGCCTGTGCGGTCAGGTTCCCCGTGTATTCACCGCCGCGGTCGGAATGTAGGACTGTGCCACGACATTCGCCGCCGCGGGCGGCCACGGCCGTCTCGATGGCGGTGGTGACCATCTCGGCACTGATGTGGTCGGCGACGCTGTAGCCGAGAACTGTGCGGGAGTGCCCGTCCCGGATCGCGCACAGGAACATCTCGCCCTCGCCACAGGACAGATACGTGATGTCGGTGAGCCACACGGCGTTGAGGCGGCCCTGATCGAACTCACGATCGACGAGATCCGGCGGGAACGACGCGGACGGGTCGGCCACGGTCGTTCGAACCTTGAACGTGCGTGGGCTGATGCCCTCGATCCCGATCCCGGCCATGACCTTCGCGACGGTCTTCGCGCTGACCACCTCGCCCTGATCCCGCAGCTCCGCGGTGATCCGCGGCGACCCGTAGGTCCCGTCAGAGTCCTTATGCGCCTGGACGATCTTTACCTCCAGGTCCGCACGGCACTGCTGACGCGGCGTCAACACCGTTGCCGCACAACGCTTCACGTACGCGTAGTAGCCCGAGACCGATACACCCAGCAGCCGCGCCATGCGCCGGACCGCGAACCGCCCGCCCACGGACGCCACGGGGCCGGCGACGCCGGCAATGTCATCGGGGCCGGCGTACTTGGCCATCAGAGCGAACCGTTCCGGTTCTTCTGCATCGCGGCAAAGTACGCCGAAGCTTTTACCAGGAACGCGTTGTCCTTCTCCAGCTCGGCGACCTGCCTGCGCAACCGCAGCAACTCGGCCCGCTCCGCCGCCTCCAGCGGGTTCTCCCCGTGGACCTCGGCCGCGGCGATCCGGCGCCGCTCGTCTTTGACCCAGACGCTCAACATCCCCGCGTCGATCCCCAGCTCGCGGGCAACCTCGCTGATCGTGCGCCCGGAATCGATCACACGATGCGCAGCCTCGACCTTGTACTCAGCCGAGTACGACCGGCGCTTACGAGGAGGCATACGGACATCCTTTCAGCAGAACCGCTCGTCCTGCTAACTCGGTGTCCACTGCCTGGGGTGAACCT
Organism: Lentzea miocenica; assembly: GCF_033949945.1. Classification (NCBI taxonomy): domain Bacteria; kingdom Bacillati; phylum Actinomycetota; class Actinomycetes; order Pseudonocardiales; family Pseudonocardiaceae; genus Lentzea; species Lentzea miocenica. Next base: position 2 of record NZ_JAXAVW010000092.1, on the reverse strand, counting down.
CA
>NZ_JAXAVW010000091.1:0-1379 GCF_033949945.1 Lentzea miocenica | reverse complement strand
CTAGTACTCCAGCCGCACTTCGTGATCAGCCTCGTGTAGCTTACCGATCTTGTGTTGACTGAAGAGGATCTTGCTGCCTGGACCGCGGGGTTGGACGACCTGTTCGGGCGGGTGGCGGGGCGGTTTCACCGGGTGGAGCCACGACGTCGTGCTCGTGCCTATGTGCGGGGCTTGTTGGCGCCCTTGGCGGGCAAGAACGGGTGGACTCTGGCCGAGGCGGCAGGGGATGCCACACCGGATGGCATGCAGCGTCTGCTCAACGCGGCGAGCTGGGACGCCGACGGGGTCCGTGACGACGTACGTGACTATGCCGTCGAGCACCTGGGCGAGCGCGACGGCGTGCTGGTGGTGGACGAGACCGGTTTCCTGAAAAAGGGCACTGGATCCGCCGGAGTGCAGCGGCAGTACTCCGGCACCGCCGGGCGGACCGAGAACTGTCAGCTCGGCGTCTTTCTTGCTTACGCCACAAGCAAAGGACGCACACTCATCGACCGCGAGTTGTACCTGCCGAAGTCGTGGACCGAGGACCGCGACCGCTGTCGTGACGCCGCGGTACCCGAGGAGGTGGAGTTCGCGACCAAGACCGTGCAAGCACGGCAGATGCTCGCCCGCGCCCTGGACGCCGGGGTCCCCGCGGCGTGGGTGACCGCCGACGAGGCCTACGGCAAGGACTACAAATTCCGTACCTGGCTGGAGCAACAGCGCATCGGCTACGTCGTCGCCGTGGCCTGCAACCAGACCATTCCCGCGGTCGGCGGCACGTCCCGTGCCGACGTCCTGGCGGCGCAAGCACCAGATGACGCCTGGAAACGCCGCAGTTGCGGCGACGGGGCCAAGGGGCCACGACTGTTCGACTGGGCGGTGGCCTCGCTGCCCGTCTATGAGGACACCACGCCGCCGGGGTGGCGCCGCTGGCTGCTGGTCCGCCGCTCACTCACGCGCAACCCCAAGGGCGAGCACGAACTGGCCTACTACTTATGTTGCGCGCCAAGCGGAACCACAGATGACGATCTCATCCGTGTGGCCGGCGCCCGCTGGGCGGTCGAGGACTGTTTCCAGACCGCCAAGACCGAGGTCGGACTGGACCACTACCAGGTCCGCCGCTACGACGCCTGGTACCGGCACATCACACTGGCGATGCTTGCCCACACCTACCTCGCCGTCACCGCCGCGATCGCCCCAAAAGCCCTGGCAGCGGCCTCATCCCGCTCACACTCGGAGAGGTCAAGCGTCTCCTGGCACACCTGATCACCACCGGCTACCACCACAGCTGCCAGTGGGCATGGTCCCACTGGCGCAGGCGTCACCAACACCGCGCGAAAACCTGCCACTACCAGCGCAGACAGGCCAAAGACTACGAAGTGCGGCTGGAGTACTAG
>NZ_JAXAVW010000090.1:0-1381 GCF_033949945.1 Lentzea miocenica | reverse complement strand
TCGGGTTCGGCCGGTGATCGAGGACTTCGCCGCATCGATGTTCGGCGGGTTCGCGCGGCGTGATCAGCGGGCGAAGGGCGAGCTGTATCTGCGTGGGTTGATGCTGGACGGCAAGCGCAAGTCGATGCAGCCGATGGCGGCTCGGCTCGGGGTGGATCATCAGCAGTTGCAGCAGTTCGTGTCCACCTCGACGTGGGATCACGTCGAGGTGCGCCGCCGCCTGGCCGGATGGGCCGCGGGGTTCGTCGACCCGGCCGCGCTGGTCATCGATGACACCGGGTTTCCCAAGGACGGCAAGGATTCCCCTGGCGTGGCACGCATGTATTGCGGTGCTTTGGGCAAGACCGGGAACTGTCAGGTCGGGGTGAGCGTGCACGCGGTCACCGACTGGGCCTCGGCCGCGATCGACTGGCGGCTGTTCCTGCCGGAATCCTGGGACGACAAGAAGACCGCCAACGACGAGGCAGCTGCCGAGATCCGGGCGCGGAGGGCGCGCAGTGCGATCCCGGATGAGGTGCGGCATCGGGAGAAGTGGCGCCTCGCGCTGGACATGCTCGACGAGGTCACCGGCCAGTGGGGCCTGCCCCAGCGTCCGGTGGTGGCCGACGCGGGTTACGGCGATGCCACCGAGTTCCGGCTCGGCCTGACCGAGCGCGGCTTGACCTATGTGCTGGCCGTCAGCCCGGCCGCGACCGCCCACCCCTTCGAGGCGGCGCCGGCCACGGCGGTCTGGGCCGGTAACGGCCGCCCGCCCGGACCGCGCTACCAGGACAAGCCCGTGGATCTGAAGACTCTGGTCATGAACGCCGGCCGGTCGGCAGGCAAGTTCGTGGTCTGGCGGCACGGAACCAAGAAGACGCCGGGCAATCCGACCGCGAGCATGCGATCACGATTCCTCGCGCTGCGGGTCCGACCGGCCAACCGCAACATCCCGCGCGCCGCCGACGGGACCCTGCCCGAGTGCTGGCTGCTGGCCGAATGGCCGCCCGGCGCACCCGAGCCCACCGACTACTGGCTCTCGACCCTGCCCGCCGATATCCGGCTGCGGGACCTGGTGCGGCTGGCCAAGATCCGCTGGCGCATCGAGCATGACTACCGCGAGCTCAAAGACGGACTCGGCCTCGATCACTTCGAAGGCCGAAGCTGGCTGGGCTGGCATCGTCACGTCACCCTCGCCGCCGTCGCCCAGGCCATCTGCACCCAGCTCCGCCGCACCCCAAAAGCCCCTGCGCAGGCCTGACGCTCTACGCGGTCCTGCGCGAACTCCAGGCCTTACTCGCGGTCTGGACAGGCGTCTGCCACACCTGCCGGCAACCCGTCCAGACCCGAACACCCGACACAACAACAGCCCAGGTCAGCAACACCTAACAAAGCACTACTA
>NZ_JAXAVW010000009.1:0-258117 GCF_033949945.1 Lentzea miocenica | reverse complement strand
TTCCCGATGCGCAGCAGCCTGTTGGGCGACCCGACGCGGATGTCGCGCAGGTTCGGCGTGCTCGCGCCGTTCACGAGCGCGTTGCGCACCTGCAGATGCGTCGCGTTCGGGTTGGCGCTCAGGTGCAGGGCCGCGGCGCCGGCCACGTGCGGGGCCGCCATCGACGTGCCACCCCTGACCTCGGTGAGGAAGTCGCCGTTGCGCGACGCGGACTGGATGGCCCCGCCGGGCGCCCAGATGTCGACGCACGGGCCGAAGTTCGACGACTCGCGCCAGCTGAACACCGCGCGGATGTCGTTGCGGTCGGTCGCGCCGACGGTGATCGCCTCCGGCAGGCGGGCCGGCGTGAAGCCGCACGCGTCCTGGCCGGAGTTGCCCGCCGCCAGCACGTAGGTGAACCCGGCCGCGATCGAACGGCGGATCGCCTCTTCCTCGGCGGGGTTCTCGCCCTGGGCGCCGAGGCTCATGTTGACCACCGCCGGACGCACCCCGTTCGCGGTGACCCACTCGATGCCGTCGAGCACGCTGTCGCCGTTGGCGTAGCCGTCGCAGCCGAGCACCTTGACACCGACGACCTGCGCCCGCTTGGCCACGCCGAACGTCCTGCCCGCGATCGTGCCCGCGACGTGGGTGCCGTGCCCGTTGCAGTCGTCCGCGATCGGGTCGTCGTTGATGAAGTCGTAGCCGTTCGACGCGCGTCCCTGGAATTCGGAATGTGTGGTTCGAATTCCGGTGTCGATGACGTAGGCGTGCACGTCGTCCCCGGCGAGAGCCGGATAGGTGTAGCTGTTGTCGAGTGGCAGCGCGCGTTGGTCGATGCGGTCCAGCCCCCAGGCCGGGCCGCGCTGGGTGTCCTGGATCGACATCCGCAGGTTGCGCTGGACGTAAGCGACCGACGGGTCGGCCGCGAGCCGCCTTGCCTGCTTCTCGGACATGTCCCGGACGGAGAACCCGCTGATCGCGGCCTTGTAAGTCCGCTTGAGCCGGCCCTTGTACTTGCTCAACAGCGCCTGCGGGGAGGCGTTGGCCCCGTCCTTCAGAACTACGATGTAGCTGTCGGCTACGGCGTCCCCGGTGCCGATGACATCCTTTTCCGCATTGGCGGCAGGGGTGTACAGAACGGTCGCGAACAATGCTGCCGCAATGCAGATGTTGATTCTCATCGAGTTCCTCCTGGCAGGGTCGAACGCGATGAACGTAACTTCACTCACGGGTGAAATGGCAGGGCAGAAAATTTGGTCGCGAATACTGTCAAATCTGTGGCGAGCTGGAGCAGCTCCACGTGGCACAATGCCGCGCCGCGAGGCAGGGTGGTGGCATGGAGTACACCAACCTCGGTCGCAGCGGCCTGTCCGTCTCCCGCCTGTGCCTCGGCACGATGAACTTCGGTCCCGAGACGTCCGAGGCCGACAGCCACGCGATCATGGACCGCGCCCACGAACACGGCCTGAACTTCTTCGACACGGCCAACGTCTACGGCTGGAAGAAGGGCGAGGGCGTCACCGAGAACATCATCGGCAACTGGTTCGCCCAGGGCGGCACCCGTCGCGAAAGGACGGTCGTCGCCACCAAGCTCTACGGCAGCATGGGCGACTGGCCCAACGAGACCAAGCTGTCGGCGCTGAACATCCGCCGCGCCGCCGACGCGTCGTTGAAGCGCCTGCAAACCGACTACATCGACCTGTACCAGATGCACCACGTCGACCGCGACACGCCGTGGGACGAGATCTGGGAAGCCTTCTCCGTGCTGCGCCAGCAGGGCAAGGTCATCTACTTCGGCTCGTCGAACTTCGCCGGCTGGCACATCGCCCAGGCCCAGGAAGCAGCCCGCACCCGCGGCTTCCTCGGGCTGGTCTCCGAGCAGTCCATCTACAACCTCATGACCCGCTGGGTCGAGCTGGAGGTCCTGCCGGCGGCTCGTCACTACGGGCTCGGCGTGATCCCCTGGTCGCCGTTGCACGGCGGGCTGCTGGGTGGCGTGTTGCGCAAGCAGCGCGAAGGCGGTGGGTCGCGCAGCTCGTCCGGGCGGTCCGCGGACGCGCTGGAGAAGTACCGCGACACGATCGACGCCTACGAGAAGCTGTGCGCGGAGATCGGTGAGGACCCGGCCAACGTGGGGTTGGCCTGGCTGCTGCACCAGGACGGGGTCACCGCGCCGATCATCGGGCCGCGGACCGTCGAGCAGCTCGACAACTCGTTGCGCGCGGCGGAGTTGAAGCTGGACGCGGCGGTGCTGGGGAAGCTGGACGAGCTGTTCCCGGCACCGGCTCCGAACGGCTCGAAGCCGGCCCCGGAGGCCTACGCCTGGTAGGGCTTTGGGCGTCTGCAAGTACTACCGACTGCCAGTTGGCAGTACTTGCAGACGCCCTCACGTCAGACCGGGATGCGCTTCCAGCTCTGCGGATCGCCGCCCCAGCAACGCCACTGCCAGATCTTGCCGCCGTTCCAGTTCTCGTTGGGGTTGGCGTCGAGGCACCTCAGGCTGTGTTCGTTCTGCAGCGTGTTGGCCAGGCCTGGGGTCTCTGCCCACTTCTGGAACGCGGTGCCGTTGCACTTCCAGACCCACACCTTGCCGCCGTCCCAGTTCTCGTTCGGGTTGGCGTCGAGGCACATCGTGGTGTCCAGCAGCGGCCTGATGGTGCGGTCGTCGAAGAACAGCCACTTCTGCTCGTCGGAGCCGTCGCGGTCGAACTGCCGGACCAGGCCGCCGTTCGTGCTGACCTGGCTGCGCAACACCTCCAGGACCCGGCCCGGCGGGGTGCCGACCTGCAGCACGTACGGGCCGGCCACGGCCTGCGCACCCACCGGTGCCGGCGCGGCGGACGCGACCGCAGGCAGCGCCACCATCGCGAGCGTCGCGGCGGCGATCATCATCTTCTTGAACAAGACTCCCCCTCAGGAGTTGCGGTGATCGAACAACGTGATCATCGCGGCGCCGTGAGGGGGAGTGCCTGAGCATCGGGATGCTCAAAAACGTTGGCAAAATGCCAAAAGCTCCCAAAAGGCGAGCCTTCGTCAGTCCTCGAAGTCGTCCTGGTCGTCGCGCGCGAGGTAGGTCGCGAACCGCTCGATGGCCGTCTCGAAGTCCGGGTTGGCGTCGACGAACGCGCGGAGCTTGTCGGCGAGCAACGTGAAGGTGATCTCCTCGTCGCCGCGCCGCTTCTCGAGCTCCTCGATGCCGCGGTCGGTGAAGTACATGGCAGAAACTCCTGTGAGGGCTGAAGAAAACGAGCCGCCGAACCCACTGGGTCCGGCGGCTCGTTTCGGTCAAACGGTGATCACTCGAACGCGCGGGTGATGATCTCCCGCTGCTCGACCTCGTGCACCTTGCTCGAACCGGCCGACGGAGCGGCCATCGGGCGGCGCGACACGCGGCGGACGGTGCCCAGGTGCTCGGGCAGCAGCTCCGGCAGGGCCAGACCGTAGAACGGCCAGGCACCCTGGTTCGCCGGCTCCTCCTGCACCCAGCGGACGTCCTTCGCGTTCGGGTAGCGCTCCAGGGTCTCGGTCAGCTTGCGGGCCGGGACCGGGTAGAGCTGCTCGACGCGCACGATCGCCACGTCGCCGCCGCCGCGCTTCTCGCGCTCGGCGTGCAGTTCGTACGAGATCTTGCCGCTGCACAGCAGGACCTTCGTGACCGCGTTCTCGTCCTTGATCGTCGGGTCGTCGATGACCGACTGGAAGCGGTCGTTGATGAACTCGTCGGTCCCGGACACCGCGGCCTTGAGGCGCAGCATCGACTTCGGCGTGAACACCACGAGCGGCCGGTCGACGCCGTCGAGGGCGTGGCGGCGGAGCAGGTGGAAGTAGTTCGCCGGGGTCGACGGCACCGCGACGGTCATGGAGCCCTCGGCGCACAGCTGAAGCCAGCGCTCGATGCGGCCCGACGTGTGGTCGGGGCCCTGGCCCTCGTGGCCGTGCGGCAGCAGGATCACGACGTCGGAACGCTGACCCCACTTGGCCTCACCGGACGAGATGAACTCGTCGATGATCGGCTGCGCGCCGTTGACGAAGTCACCGAACTGCGCTTCCCACAGCACCAGCGCCTGCGGGTTCGCGACCGAGTAGCCGTACTCGAAGCCGACCGCCGCGAACTCGGACAGCACCGAGTCGTAGACCATGAACTTGCCCTGGTCCGGCGACAGGTTCTGCAGCGGCGTGTACTCGTCGCCGGTCTTGCGGTCGACCAGGGTCGCATGGCGCTGCACGAACGTGCCGCGACGCGAGTCCTGACCGGCCAGGCGGACCTTGCGGCCCTCCATCGAGAGCGAGCCGAGCGCGAGCAGTTCCGCGAACGCCCAGTCGATGCCACCCTCGCGCGCCATCTTCGCGCGGCGCTCCAGCACCGGCTTGACGCGTGCGTGCGGCGTGAAGTCCGACGGCAGGTTCACGTGCGCGTCGGCGATGTGCTCCAGCACCTCACGCGAGATGCCGGTGGGCAGCTTCGCCGGGACCTGCTGCTCCGCCTCCACCGACGGGCTGACCGTCACCGGGTGCTTCTCGAGCTCGCGGACCTCGTTGAACACGTGCTCCAGCTGGCTGGAGAAGTCCTGCAGCGCCTTCTCGGCCTCTTCGACGGTGATGTCGCCGCGGCCGATCAGGGACTCGGTGTAGGTCTTGCGGACCGAGCGCTTCTGGTCGATCACGTCGTACATCGCCGGCTGCGTCATCGAGGGGTCGTCGCCCTCGTTGTGGCCGCGGCGGCGGTAGCAGACCATGTCGATCACGACGTCCTTGTGGAACGCCTGGCGGTAGTCGACGGCCAGCTTCGCGACCCAGTAGCAGGCCTCGGGGTCGTCGCCGTTCACGTGGAAGACCGGCGAGCCGATCATCTTCGCGACGTCGGTCGAGTACTTCGAGGACCGCGAGTGCTCCGGCGCGGTGGTGAAGCCGACCTGGTTGTTGACGACGATGTGGACCGTGCCACCGGTGCGGTAGCCGCGCACGAGCGCCAGGTTCAGCGTCTCGGCCACGACACCCTGACCGGCGAAGGCCGCGTCACCGTGCATGGCGACCGGCAGGACGGGGAAGAAGTCGCCACCCCGGTCGATCAGGTCCTGCTTGGCGCGCACGATGCCCTCGAGCACCGGGTCGACGGCTTCGAGGTGCGACGGGTTCGCGGTCAGCGACACCTTGGTCTCGCCGTCGCCGAACATCCGGAAGTACTTGCCCTCGGCACCGAGGTGGTACTTCACGTCGCCGGAGCCGTGCGCCTGGCCGGGGTCGAGGTTGCCCTCGAACTCGCGGAAGATCTGCGAGATCGGCTTGCCGACGATGTTCGCGAGCACGTTCAGGCGGCCGCGGTGCGGCATGCCGATGACGACCTCGTCGAGCTCGTGCTCGGCGGCCTTGTCGAGCACCGCGTCGAGCAGCGGGATGACGGTCTCGCCGCCCTCCAGCGAGAAGCGCTTCTGGCCGACGTACTTGGTCTGCAGGAACGTCTCGAAGGCCTCAGCCGCGTTCAGCTTGCTGAGGATGTACTTCTGCACGGTGGCCGGCGGCTTCTCGTGCGGAACCTCGACGCGGTCCTGGATCCACCGGCGCTCCTCCGGCTCCAGGATGTGCATGTACTCGACGCCGACGGTGCGGCAGTACGAGTTGCGCAGCACGCCCAGGATGTCGCGCAGCTTCATCCGCTCCTGGCCGGCGAACCCGCCGACCGGGAACTCGCGGTCGAGGTCCCACAGCGTCAGGCCGTGGCTGAGCACGTCCAGGTCCGCGTGGCTGCGCTGGCGGTAGTTCAGCGGGTCCGTGTCGGCCATCAGGTGGCCGCGGGTGCGGAACGCGTCGATCAGCTCGATGACGCGGGCCGTCTTGTCGACAGCGCCCTCTGGGATGTCGGCGACCCAGCGGATCGGCTCGTAGGGCAGCCGCAGCGACGCGAAGATGTCGTCGTAGAAGCCGTCCTCGCCCAGCAGCAGCTGGTGGATGCGCTTGAGGAACTCGCCCGACTCCGCGCCCTGGATGATGCGGTGGTCGTACGTGGAGGTCAGCGTGATGATCTTGCTGACGCCCATGTCGGTGAGCGCCTGCTCGCTGGTGCCCTGGAAGTGCGCGGGGTACTCCATCGCGCCGACACCGATGATCGCGCCCTGACCGGCCTGCAGCCGCGGCACCGAGTGGTTCGTGCCGATCGTGCCGGGGTTGGTCAGCGAGATCGTGGTGCCGGAGAAGTCGTCGGCCGTCAGCGAACCGGACCGGGCCTTGCGGATCAGGTCCTCGTAGGCCTGCCAGAACTGCGTGAACGTCATGTTCTCGCAGCCCTTGACCGACGCGACGACCAGCGTGCGCTGCCCGTCCTTGCCGGGCAGGTCGATCGCCAGGCCGAAGTTCACGTGCTCCGGCGTGACGACGAACGGCTTGCCGTCGACCTCGGCGTAGTGCCGGTTCATGTTCGGGTAGGCCTGCAGCGCCCGGACCACCGCGTAGCCGATGACGTGCGTGAAGGAGACCTTCCCGCCGCGCGTCCGCTTCAGGTGGTTGTTGATGACGATGCGGTTGTCGGCCAGCAGCTTGGCGGGCACGGCGCGCACGCTGGTCGCGGTCGGAACGGTGAGCGAGAGCTCCATGTTCTTCGCGATCGCGGCGGAGGCACCACGCAGCTGCTTCTGCTCGGGCTGCGCGCTCGGCTTGACCGGGGCGGCCTTCGCGGCCTGCTGAGGCGCGGGCTTGCCGGTCTGCGGCAGCGTGGCCGCGGGCTTGGGCTGCGCGGCCGGCTTGGACGCGGCGGGCGCGGCCTTGCCGTTGTCGGCGGCAGGCGGCGTCACGGTCGCGGTCGTGGTGGTCGTGGAACCACCCGCGCTGGCCGTGGCGGTACTGCCGTTGCCGCCCGCACGCTTGTAGTCGGCAAAGAAGTCATGCCACGCCGGGTCTACCGATGACGGGTCCGCGAGGAACTGATCGTACATCTCCTCGACGAGCCACTCGTTCGGCCCGAATTGTGACGCAGGACTGCTGCTGGACACGGCTCGCGCTCGCCTCTATCCATCTCGCTCTTGGTGTTGACTCATGCGGTAGTCAGGTTAGTCCCCCTGGCCCGGCCCTTCACACGCTGGAGGTACCTGGCAAGGAGTGGTCTGTCACAGGATCGATCAGGACGGCCCCGGCGTCACCCGCAGTTGAGCAGTTCTTGATGTGCGTCTCACTACGTCTCCTCCCTTTCGGGTAAACCTCGCCGAGCTGTTGGACGGGCATACGCACCGAGAGCAGTGATCAGTTCACGACGGGTACATCGCGGGGCGTCTGCGGACTGATCTTGTCAGCCGAGCGAACGCCGGATCGAACTCGACATCGCCCTGACGAAGTCCTCCCTGATCCGGTCCGTGGTCCGGTCCAGCGACAGGTACGGGTTGAGGTCCTCCAACTCGACCAGCAGCAGCTCCCCGCCCTGCGTACGACACCCGTCGACCCGCTGAACGCCGTGCCCGAGACCGTTCCAGTCGATGAACTTCCGCGCGAATTCCAGATCTTCAGTGGTCGCGTCGTACAGCGCGAGTTCCCAGCGGTGCGCGGGATCCGGCGCGTTCAACGCGTACTGGAACTCGTCGTCCACGAAGTAGAACGACACCTCGTACCGAAAATCGATCCTGGGCTGGATCAGGACGTCTTCGTCGTCGCGAATTTTGCTGGGCGCTTTGTCGCGCGCGTTGTCTGCGAGGTTGTGCCGGGCCACGAACTCGAGCCCGTGCGAGTCGGCCCCGGCCTTGGGCTTCACGACGTACTCGTCGGTCCGCGGGAGCCGGTCCAGGTGCGCCAGGTCGTCGATCGTGGGGATGACCGGGTACCCCTGCTCGGTCAGGTCGATCAGGTACTGCTTGCCCGCCATGTCGGCCTTGCCGGTGAGCGGGTTGTAAACGCGCTGCCCGGTGGCTTTCGCCTGCTCGCGGAAGTGGGCGTAGGCCTCGGGATAGTCGATCACCGGCCCGCTGTTGCGCACGACCACCGTGTCGAAGCCGCTCATCAGGGCCGCGGCGTCCTGCGGGTGGCAGACGGCCAGGTCGAACTCGCCCCGGAGCTTCGACGTCAGGTAGATGTCCTCGTCGCAGTAGCGGCGGCCTCGTGCGGGGTAGGCGAGGTCGGAGACGTACAGGACGCTGGGGCGGCTCGGCATCGGGACTCCTTGACCTGGCTTGGTCGGGGAGTTGGTTTGTACGTCATGGGTGGTGCCGGGGACGAGGGTTCGTGGCGGGGGCCACGGGCGTGGCGGTGGGTGGGTAAGGCGGGGCGTGGTGGTTGGGCCACGGGTTCGGCGGCGGGTGGCGGGGCGGGGTGTGGCGGCGGAGCTATGGGTTCGGTGGCGGGGTTGCGAGGGCGGGTGTGGCGGCGGAGCTATGGGTTCGGTGGCGGTTAGCGAGGGTGGGGTGTGGCGGCAGAGCTACGGGCTCGGTTGCGGGGTTGCGAGGGCGGGCTTGGTGGTTGGGCCGCGGGCTCGGTGGTGGGTGGGGAGGGTGAGGCGTGGCGGCGGAGCCACGGACTTGGTGGGGAGGAGGACGGGTGTCTGGTGGCGGGCGCCGGCGGGATGGAGATGAGGGACGGGCTCGGGACGGGGCCTGCGGGACGGGGCTGGAGCCTGCGGCCCGGCGACGCGTTCCGGTGACGTGGCCCGGTCTGGTGGTGCTGCCCGGTGACGTGGTTCGGCGAGGCGGCTCGGTGACGCGGCCCGGCCCGGCAAGGCAGCCCCGTGACGTCGCCCGGCTTGGTGACGCGGCTTGGTGACGCGGCTCGGCGACGCGGTCCGGCCTGGTGATGCGGTTCGGCGAGGCGGCCCGGTGACGTGGGCCCGGCCCGGCGTGGCAGCCCCGTTACGCGGTCCGGCCGGGTGGTGCAGCCCGGCGACGCGGTCCGGCCTGGTGGTGCTGCCCGGTGACGTGGTTCGGCGAGGCGGCTCGGCGAGGCGGCCCGGTGATGTGGCCCGGCCTGGCGACGTGGTTCGGCGAGGCAGCTCGGCGACGTGGTTCGGCAACGCGGCCCGGCCTGGTGGTGCGGCCCGGCGACGGGGCCTGGCGGCGGGTGCCGGGGGTGGAGGTGAAGGGCGGGGCCGGGCGTGCGGGGGCGAGGCCAGGGCGGGTGGGGATGGGCTCCCGCGACCTTCGGCCGGGCGTGATGGGCTGCGCTGGGGCGTGGCTGGGTCAGGCGGCTTCGGCTGTGCCGTGGCGCCACAGGCGGGCGTAGGCGCCGTCGGCTGCCAGCAGTTCGGCGTGGGTGCCCTGCTCGGCGATGCGGCCGCCGGACAGCACGACGATGCGGTCGGCTCGGGCGGCTGTGGCCAGGCGGTGGGCCACTACGAAGGTGGTTCGGGGGGCGGCTAGGTGGTCGCTGGCGGCCAGGACGGCGGACTCGGTGGCCGGGTCCAGGGCGGCGGTGGCCTCGTCCAGTAGGAGGAGGTCGGGTTTGACCAGTTCGGCGCGGGCCAGTGCTACCAGTTGGCGTTGGCCTGCTGAGAGGTGGTTGCCGCGTTCGCCTACGGGCTGGCGGAAGCCGTTGGGCAGGGCGGCGACCATGGGGAGTGCGCCTACGGCTGCTACGGCGTGTTGGATTTCGGCTTCTGAGGCGGTGGGACGGCCGTAGGCGACGTTGTCGGCCAGGTCGCCGCCGAAGAGGTGGGCTTCTTGGGGGACCACGCCCAGGCGTTGGCGGTAGGCGGAGAGGTCGTAGGTGCGCACGTCCACGCCGTCGACGAGGACTGTGCCCTCGGTGGCGTCGTAGAAGCGGGCGATCAGCTTGACCAGGGTGGACTTGCCCGCGCCGGTTTCGCCTACCAGGGCGACGGTTTCGCCTGGTGTCACGTGCAGGGTCACGTTGGCGAGGGCCGGCTGGTCGGCGCCCGCGTAGGTGAAGGAGACGTTCTGCAGCGAGACCTCGCCACGCAGGCGGGGTGGGACGGGGACCGGGGCTGACGGCGGCTCTACTGAGGTCGGGGTGCGCAACAGGTCGCCGATGCGGCGCAGGCCCACGCGGGCCTGCTGGTAGCCGTCGAAGACGCCGGACAGTTGCTGGATCGGGCTGAAGAACAGGCCCAGGTACAGCAGGAAGGCCAGCAGCACGCCGGGGGTCAGGGTGCCTTCGGCCACGCGGTGGGCGCCTACGGCGAGGACCACGGCTTGGGCGACGCCGGAGAGCATTGCCACGAACGGGAAGTAGGTGGCGATGTAGCGCTGCGCGCGCAGCCGGGTGCGGCGGTAGGCGTCGCTGCGTTCGGCGAAGGCCTCGGCGGAGTGGCGTTCGCGGGTGTAGGCCTGGGAGACGCGCAGGCCGGAGACGTTCTCCTGGAGGTCGGCGTTCACGGCGCTGACGCGTTCGCGGGCTTCGGCGTACGCGGTGGACGAGAGGCGCTGGAAGATCACCGTCGCGATCAGCAGGAACGGGACCACCGCGAGGGCGATCAGGGCCAGCGAGGCGTCGGTGAACACCAGGGCCGAGGTGATGCCCACGACGGTGACCAGGCTGATCACCGCGGTGACGAGGCCGGTCTGCAGGAACGTCGAGAGGGCGTCGACGTCCGTCGTCATCCTCGTCATGATGCGGCCGGCCATCTCGCGCTCGTAGTAGTCGAGGCCGAGGCGTTGCAGGTGGGCGTAGCTGCGGACGCGGAGCAGGTACAGCAGGCGTTCGCCCAGGCGCGCGGCGAACACGGTGCTGCCCGCTGTGGTCAGCCAGCCGACCAGCACCAGGCCGATGCCCAGCACGACGGCCTGCCACAACGCCGACTGGGCGCCTTGCGTGACGCCGCCGTCGATGCCGAAGCGCACCAGCGCGGGCAGACCCATGCCGACCAACGCGTCCAGCACCACCAGCGCCGCCACGGCAGCGAGAGCCCAGCGGACCGGGCGCAGCAGGCGGGCCAGGCGGAAGGCGGGATCGGGAGCGCGCGGATCCTCGCCGTGCAGCACCGGGACCTCGGTGGCCGGCGGCAACGACCGCACCTGGGCCAGCAGTTCCGGGGTCGGCGGCCCACCGGCCAGCGCGGACATGCCGCCTCCGGCACCGCCTCCGCCGCCTCCTCGGCGACCGGCCGCGGCGGGTGCCGTGGTCCTGGCGTCGTCGATCAGGCGCTGGTCGAGCTCTTCCTGCGACAACGCCGGCCACAGCTCGCCGGACACCACCGGTGCGGTGGACTCGATCGCCTCGCCGGGACCTGCCAGCAGGTCGCGGTAGAGGGCGCAGCGCGAGGTCAGTTCGGCGTGGGTGCCGATGTCGATCACGCGGCCCGCGTCCAGCACCGCGATCCGGTCGGCCAGGGACAACGTCGAACGTCGGTGGGCCACCAGCAGCGTCGTGCGGTTGGCCGTCACCGAGGCCAGGGTCGCGTGGATCGCGGCCTCGGTCGCGTTGTCCACGGCCGACGTCGCGTCGTCCAGCACGAGGACACGAGGGTCGGAGAGCAGCGCACGGGCGAGGGCCACGCGCTGGCGTTGACCGCCGGACAGCGTCAGGCCGCGTTCGCCGACCACCGTGTCGTAGCCGAGCGGTAGGGCCTCGATGAAGTCGTGGGCCTCCGCGGCCTTCGCGGCGCGCTCGACCTCGGCACGGGACGCGTCGGGCATGCCGTACGCGATGTTCGAGAACACCGTGTCGGAGAAGAGGAACGCCTCCTCGAACACCACGCCCACCGCGCCGCGCAACGACTCCAGCCGCAACGTCCGCACGTCCGCACCGCCGAGACGCACCGCACCGGAGTGCACGTCGTAGAAACGGGGCAACAGCAGCGAAACCGTCGACTTGCCGGACCCGGAGGTGCCGACCAGCGCCAGCGTCTCGCCCGGCTCCACGGAGATCGAGAAGTCCTGCAGGACCGGTTCGCTGCGGGTGTACCCGAACGTCACGTCCGAGAACGAGATCCCCAGCGGCCCGGAAGGCACCTCGCCGGGGCCGTCCGTCACGTCCGGCTGCGAGTCGATCAGCTCGTAGACCCGCTCCACGCCGGCGCGCGCCAGCTGCGCCGACACCATCAGGCTGGACAACAACCGGGTCGGGCCGACGAGGTTCGCCACATAGGTCGTGAACGCCAGGAACGTGCCCAGCGTGACCTGCCCGTGCAACGCCAGCCAGCCACCCAGCCCCAGCACCGCGACCTGGCCCAGCAACGGCAGCGCCGTGACGGTCGCCAGCGGCTTCGACGACAGCCGGGCGGCCCGCATCCGTTCCGCGAACAGCGATTTGGCGTGCTTCTCCAGCCGCGCCACCTCGCGCGCCTCCTGGCCGAAGCCCTTCACCACGCGGACGCCGGTGACGGTCTCCTCGACGTGCTGCGCGAGATCGGCGGCCCGCTGCTGCGCGGACCACGTGGCCGGGAACAACGTCAGCCGGGTGCGCCCAGCCAGCCACGCCACCAGCGGCAGCACGATGATCGCGATGATCGTCAGCGGCACCGACAGGTAGATCATCGCGGCCAGTGCGGCCACCGCGAACACGACCGTGCCGACCGCGAGCGGCGCCATCATCAGCAGCGACTGCACCAGCTGCAGGTCGGTGATCGAGCGCGACACGATCTGCCCGGTCCGCAGCTCGTCCTGCTTCGCGCCGTCTAGCCGCTGCACCGCGGAGAACACCCCGAGCCGCAGGTCGTGCTGCACGCCGAGCGCCAGCCGCCCGCCCAGATAACGACGTAAGAACGCGGACCCGAACGTGAGCAGCTCCAGCACGACCAGCGCGACCATCAACGGCCACAACCGATCCGTGCGGCCCACCGTCGAGTCGTCGATCGCCGTCTTGAGCAGCAACGGCCCCGCCGCCTGCAGACCCACGCCGACGACCGCGGCGATCAGCGACAGCACCACCAGTCGGGGGTGCTGCCAGCACGCTGCGGTCAGTCGGCGGATCCAGCCCTTCGTCACGGGACCCACACTACGGTCGGGGTCCGACATGAATTCGTGACGTCAGTTGTCGCAGGTCAGGTGATGTCCTTGGACTGCGTGGCCGCCCAGCCGCCGGCGAACACGATCCCGGACCACGCGAGGAACACCAGGCCCGACCACCACCAGTCCAGCGCCCCGCCGGCACCGGCGATCGCGCGCAGCACGTTCTCGATCTCCGGTGGCACCACACCCGCCGTGGACAGGAACAGGTCGACCGCGACCGACCCGGTCAGCCCGTTGATCGAGCCGTTCGGCAGGAAGCCGATCACCGCCGGCACCTCGAGGTACGCGAGCACGCCGTGCAGCACGTTCTCGATCACCAGGAAGTACAGCAGCAGGAGCACGACCGCCCCGGCCACGTTCGGGATCAGCGCACCCACGCCGACGCCGAACATCGTCATCAGGATCGACGACAGCACGCAGACCAGCGCCAGCATCGCCCAGCCACCGGCGTCCGGAAGCTGCCCCGACTCGCTGGTGAACACCACGCCGATGCTGACGAACAGCATGATCACGAGACCGTAGATCGCGCCCCACAGGACGTACACCAGCATCTTCGCCAGCATCGAGTGCATCCGCGACGGCGCCGTCAGGAACGTCGTCGTGATCGTCCGGCGGCTGATCTCACCGGAGATCGCCATCGCACCGAAGACCATCGGGAAGATCGTGGAGATGTTGATCGCCCGCGCCATGCCGAACAGCGAGACCTTCCACTGGTCCGGCGACACCCCGAGGAAGTCCGACACGTCGTCGACCTCGCTGGTCGACGCGAAGTCCACGAAGAACTGCCCCAGCAGGCCGGTCGCGAGCCCCCAGCCGAGCGCCAGCACCGCGGTCGGGATCAGCAGACCCCACCACAGCCCGGTCGTCGTCGTCTTGCGGAGCTCCGCCTGTACGAGGTTGCCCATCAGGCCCAACCACCCTGCTGTTGCTGCTGATACGGCGCCGGCGCGTAGCCGGCGTACTGGCCACTGGTGAGCTGGAAGAACAGCCGCTCGAGGTCGACCTGCTCCTCCTGGATGCCGTAGATCGACACACCGGCCTTCAACGCGCAGTCCGCCACGTACTTGGAGTCCACACCGGACACCGCGAGCCTGCCGTCGGGCAGCTGCTCGATCGTCTGCACGCCCTCAGCGCGCAAAGCGGCCGCGAGAGCGTTGATGTCCGACGGCTGCACGAGAACGCGCTTCTGCTGCGACTGCCGCAACTGGTCCAACGGCCCGTAGAACATCGTCTGCCCGCGCGAAATGATCACGACCTGGTCGACGGTCTGCTCGACCTCGGCCAGCAGGTGGCTGGAGATCAGCACCGTGCGTCCCATGCGCGCGTACGACTGCAGGAACGTGCGCAGCCAAGCGATGCCTTCGGGGTCGAGGCCGTTGGCCGGTTCGTCGAGCACGAGCACCTGCGGATCACCGAGCAACGCCGTCGCCAGTGCCAGCCGCTGTTTCATGCCGAGCGAGAACCCGCCCACCTTGCGATCGGCCGCGGAGCCCAGGCCGACCAGGCCGAGGACCTGGTCGGCCTGCGCGTCCGGCACGCCGATGGCCGCCGCGTACACGCGCAGGTGGTTGCGCGCGGAGCGAGCGGGGTGGAACCCCTGCGCCTCCAGCACCGCGCCCACCACGCGGCCGGGCTGGCCGAGCTGGTCGAACGGTCGTCCGTTGATCGTCGCCGTGCCGCTCGTCGGTTTCACGAGCCCCAGCAGCATTCGCAGGGTCGTCGTCTTCCCTGCGCCGTTCGGGCCGAGGAAGCCCGTCACGCTGCCGGGTGACACGGTGAAGCTCAGGTTGTGCACGGCCGTGACAGAACCGAACTGCTTGGTCAGGTTCTGGACCGCGATGAGGCCGCTGCCGTCATGCATGCGGCCCATCCTGCCTGAAACGTCACTCGGGCAAGGCGTGCTTGGGCCGAGACACGACCGGCGCGCGGTGCACCACCTGCGGCGCGTCGGTCAAGATCGCCGGTTCACTGCTCAGGATCGGCAGCTCCGTGGTCATCTCGGCCGGTGTCTCGGCGGGAATGTCGATCGTGCCCGATCGGGTGAAAGGGTTGCGCAACGGCCTGCGCCGCTCGCGGTGTGGCAGTCCCTCGCCGATCAGGTGCTGGTGCGCCATGTTCCAGATCTGGCACGGCCACCGGCGGCGCCGCAGCCAGCCAGGACACGCCTTGCACCGGCCGTCCTCGTCGGGCTGGTGCACGGTCAGCAACAGCCGCCAGCCGTCCGCGAGGCGGTGGATCTCCGCGCGGGCCAGCGGCACCAGCGCCTCGGCCTCACCGTGCTCCGCCACCTTGTCCAGCAGCGCCAGCCGCTGCAGCACGGCGTCGCGCAGGGTCTGGTCCATCACATCTTCGCCGTGGCCTGGTCGAGCAAAGAGCCCAGCCGACGCGTCTGAGTGGCGGACATCACAGCGGTCTCGCCCGGCGGCGTGACGAGTAGAACTCGGTCATTCTCGACCAGAACGGTCATCGATCTGTCCCGACCGAACGGGTCGTGGCAGTGGATCCATCCCTGTGGTTCAGCCATGGAATCTCCCTTCGAGGGACACCCGACTCCGTCTTCATCGGCCGTCGGCCCTGCTCGCCGCACCGCACGCGGGGGAATTCACTCGTTTGCTGGACCGGTCCGGCAGGGCAGTGGTCCACTCGGGGAAACTTTTGGGTCGCGTTTGTGTGGGGGTGCTGGGCGCAGCCGCATCGGGCCCGCTATATTTGGTGACGGCGGCCCCGCTCCCAGTGACCCCCAGGCTGGTTGAGCGCGGCCGCCCTTTACGTGGCGGGCTCCGGTGCTCATCGGCCTTCGGCCAATTTCGCCGGAGCCCGCAGTGTTTGTCGGGGGACACCCCCGAACCCCCAGGTCTTCCCCACTTCCCCCAGTACGTCCTCAGCGAAATCCTCTTGCGCCCTGCGGTCTCGTACGCTGTAAGTTCCTCGTACACCGTAAGGGGGAGGAACGATGACTTCGACGACCGAGAAGGTCGGGGTGCGGCCGCACCCCCAGCGCTGGGCCGTGCTCGGCGTGCTCTGTCTGTCCGTGATGGTCGTGGTGCTGGACAACACCGTGCTGAACGTGGCGATCCCGTCCATCTCGACGGGCTTGGACGCGAGCACCGCGGACATCCAGTGGATGATCAACGCGTATTCGCTGGCGCTGGCAGGTCTGCTGCTCACGACCGGTTCGCTCAGCGACAGGTTCGGCCGCAAGCGCGCACTTCTGGCCGGTCTCGCACTGTTCGGCGCCGGCAGCGCGGTCGCGGCCTACGCGGGTTCGTCCGAGGCGCTGATCGCGGCCCGCGGCTTCATGGGGATCGGTGCCGCGGTGCTCATGCCCGGCACGCTGGCCGTGCTGATGCAGTTGTTCGACGACGAGGAACGCCCCAAGGCCATCGGCATCTGGGCCGCCGTCACGAGTCTCGGCTTCGCGGCGGGACCGGTGATCGGTGGCGCGCTGATCAAGCACTTCTGGTGGGGCTCGGTGTTCCTGATCAACGTGCCGGTGGCGATCCTCGCGATCGCGGCCGTCGCGATGCTGGTGCCGGAGTCCAGGGACCCGACCGTGCGCAAGCCGGACGTGCTCGGCTCGATCCTGTCGATCATCGGCATGGTGTCGATCGTGTACGCGGTGATCGAGGTGCCGGAACACGGGTTCGGCTCGGCGGAGTTCGGCGTGCCGGTCGCGATCGGCCTGGTGACCATGACCGGATTCGCGTTGTGGGAGCGGCACACCGCCGATCCGATGCTCGATCTCGGGTTCTTCAAGAACCGCCGTTTCACCGGCGCGGTGGCGTCGGGTGTGCTGGCGGCGTTCGGCATGGCGGGCTCGCTCTTCCTGCTGACACAACACCTTCAGGGCGTGCTCGGCTACAGCCCGTTGGAGGCGGGTGTGCGCGTGGCGCCGATGGCGATCGCGTTGCTCGTCACCAGCAACACGTTGGGACAGCTCGTGATCAAGCTCGGCGCGGGCAGGGCGATGCTGCTCGGCATGACGATCGTCGCGGGCGGCGTGGCACTGCTGTCGATCGGCACCACCTACCCGCCGACGCTGGCCGGTCTGATCCTCATCGGCGTGGGTGTCGGTGTGTCCCAACCGGTCGCGGTCAACGCGCTGATGGGCTCGATCCCGCCGGAACGCGCCGGGATCGCGTCCGGGCTGTCGGGCACGCTGACGGAACTGGGTTCCTCGTTCGGCATCGCGGTGCTGGGCGCATTGCTGTCGGCGCGGTTCGTGGCCTCACTGCCGGACGGCGTTCCGGGGCGGTCACTGAGCGAGGCACTGCACAGCGGTGCGGACATCACGGTCGTGCGTGAGGCGTTCTCGAACGGCATGAGCGTGAGCCTCGTGATCGGTGCGATCGCCGTGTTCCTGGGAGGTGTTGTGGCCAGCGTGCTGTTGCGGCGTGCTTAGGATCGCTGCTGTGGACAGCGTGTGGTTCGGCAAGCCCAGGCCCAGCAGCGGGCAGCCCCTCGGCCTGAGCCGGGAGGCCATCGTCCGCAAGGCGATGGAAGTGCTGGACGAGCACGGCATGCAGAAGCTGTCCATGCGCAAGCTGGCCGCGGAACTGGGCGCGGCACCGATGTCGCTGTACTGGCACGTGCCCACGAAGGACGCGTTGATCGAGCTCTGCCTGGACGAGGTCTACGGCGAGTTCGACCTGCCGGGCCCCGACGACGACTGGGAGACCGCGGTGCGCGGGATGATGCACTCGTTGCGTCATCTCGCGCTCAAGCACCCGTGGTGGGTTCGGGGTATCGGTGAGTTCAACAGCATCGGCCCGAACGCGGTGGCGATGGCCGACTCGATGTTCGAACCCATGCTGCGGGCAGGCCTGTCGATGGCCGCGGCGGCGCAGTCGATCTCGACGATCTCCAGCTTCGTCGTCGGGTACGCGATCGCCGAGGTGAACTTCATCAGCCGGGGCGGGATGGACTCCCCGCCGCCGGACCTGGCGAAGATCGCGGACCTGTACCGGGAGAAGCACCCCCACTACGTCGCGATGCTGGGCGAGCAGGAGATCTGGTCGCTGGAAGGGCAGTTCGAGTTCGGGCTGAACTGCGTGATCGACGGCATCAAAGCCCGCGTCGTGGCGCTGAGATAGGCGAAACCCCCGCAGCGATGATCGCGTGCGGGGGCCTCATTCATTCAGTTGGTCCTAGATCACGGACTCCAGCGGCGTGTGCACGAGGCCGGTCGCCTCGGCCACCGGGCCGTTGGTCAGCTGGCCGGCGTGGGCGTTGAGGCCCAGGGCCAGCGAACGGTCGTCCTTCAGCGCCTGCGACCAGCCCTTGTCGGCCAGCGCGACGGCGTAGGGCAGCGTCACGTTGGTCAGCGCGTAGGTCGAGGTGCGCGGGACGGCGCCCGGCATGTTCGCCACGCAGTAGAAGACCGAGTTGTGGACCTCGTAGGTCGGCTCGGCGTGCGTGGTGGGACGCGAGTCCTCGAAGCAGCCGCCCTGGTCGATCGCGATGTCGACGAGCACCGAGCCCGGCTTCATCTCGGAGACCAGGGAGTTGGAGACCAGCTTCGGGGCCGCGGCACCGGGGACGAGCACGGCACCGATGACCAGGTCGGCCTCGCGGACGGCCTGCTCGATGGCGAACGAGTTCGAGGCCAGCGTGCGCAGGCGGCCCTGGAACTGGGCGTCGATCTGGCGCAGGCGGTCGACGTTGGTGTCGAGGATCTGCACGTCCGCGCCCATGCCGACGGCGATCGTCGCGGCGTTGACGCCCGCCACGCCGCCGCCGATCACGACCACGCGGGCCGGGGCGACGCCGGGGACGCCGCCGGGCAGCACGCCACGGCCGCCGGAGGGCTTCATCAGCGAGAACGCGCCGACCTGCGGGGCCAGCCGGCCCGCGACCTCGGACATCGGGGCGAGCAGCGGCAGCGAACGGTTCGGGAGCTGCACGGTCTCGTAGGCGATGGCCGTGGTGCCGGAGGCCAGCAGGGCCTCGGTCAGCGGCTTGTCGGCGGCGAGGTGCAGGTACGTGAAGAGGGTCTGGCCGGCGCGCAGGCGGGGGTACTCCGACGCGATGGGCTCCTTGACCTTGAGGACCATGTCGCCCTCGGCCCAGACGTCGTCGGCGGTCGCGAGGATCTTGGCGCCCGCGGCGAGGTACTCCTCGTCGGTGATGGCGGAACCGAGTCCTGCGCCCTGCTCGACGAAGACGTCGTGGCCGCGACTGGTCAGTTCGTGGGCACCGGCAGGGGTGAGAGCGACGCGGTACTCGTGGTTCTTGATCTCGCGGGGAACTGCGATCCGCACGATGACTCCTCCGTTCGGTGGCCGACATCTCACAATGTGGGGCACCCCGAAGGTCATGTCACCGTGCGGATCGCACTATCCGGTCACTGTCCGGTTGTTCTGTCAGGACAAAGCCACCTTGAAGACCCATGCGTGCCGGCCAACGCCCGCAGGCACGTCGACCACCAGTTTTCCACTCGATCGGGTCCATTTCAGGGGCCTGTCATGACCTAGCAACGTGATCTTGTCGCCGTCCTTGAGCGGCACTGGAGCGTCGACCACCAGCTGTGACCCCGGCTGGACCAACGAGGTGATGTAGAACGCCTCGTTGGGCTTCACCGTGAACCGCAGCGAACCCAGCTGGGCCATCCGCGACCAGTACGTCGTGCCGTAGATCGACTCGCCGTTGGTCTTCAACCAGGCGCCCGTCTCACGCAGGCGCTGCCGCATGATCTCCGGGATCGAGCCGTCCGCCCGCGGGCCGATGTCGAGCAGGAAGTTGCCGTTCTTGGACGTCGTGTCGACCAGCGTGTCGATCACCTCGTCGGCGGTCATGTACATCGAGTCCGGCGTCGCCCGGTTCCACCCGTACGAACGCGGGTCGAGGCCGCGCGAGGCCTCCCACTTCTTCACCACGGTGTTCGGGTACGTCGCGTACTCCGGCGTCGTGTAGTCGTGGGTCGGGATGCCGCACCTGTCGTCGACCGTCACGTCCTTCGGGACGGCCCGGTTCTTGGCCTTGTTGAAGTAGTCGGCCAGCACCCGCCGCGAGTCGTTCGCGCCGCCGATGTCGCACCAGATGACGTCCGGGTCGTACCCGTCGACCAGTTCGGTCATCTGCGGCGCCTGGTAGTCGCGCACGAAGTCCCGTCCGGACTGGTAGCCGGTGTAGGGCTCGGCGGCGCCCGTGTACGGGTTGCGAGGTCCGTGACCCGACCACGGGTTGTCCGGGTTGAACCACTCCGGCATCGAGAAGTAGAGCCCGTTCTTGAGCCCCGGCGTGTACTTCCGCGACGCGTCGAACAGCTCCTTGACCAGGTCGCGCTTCGGTCCCAGATCGACGGAGTCGCGGCCGGACACCTTCGAGTCCCACAGCGCGAAACCCTCGTGGTGCTTCGAGGTCAGCACGTAGTACTTGGCACCGGCCTCCTCGAAGAGCTTCACCCAGTCCTTCGGGTCGAACTTCGAGGCCGTGAACTGCGGGATGAACTGGTCGTATGAGAAGTCCTTCCCGAACATCGCCGCGTGGTACGGGTGCACGGCGTTGTCCGGGTTCTGCATCCACTGCCAGTACCACTCCGCGTACTGCTCGCCCGGTGGCGACCACGCGGGCACCGAGTAGAGGCCCCAGTGGATGAAGATGCCGAACTTGGCGTCGTCGAACCAGTACGGCGACTCGTGCGTGCCCAACGAGGCGTCGGTCGCCTGGTAGTCCGCCACACCCAGCGAGAACTTGGCGTTCTGCGAGGCCGAGACGCGTCCGGACGTCGCGATGACCTTCCCGTCGAACGTGCCGGTCCGGTAGGCGTGGATCCCGATCCGCACCCGCGCCTCCTCGCCCGGTGCCAGCCGGCGCACGAGAGCCGGTTGCAACGTCACGACACCGAGCCCCTCCGCGCGCACCGAGACGTTCGAAACCCACTGGTCACCGAGGTTCACGACGGTGGCCTCGATCGTCTGGCCACCCAGCCGCGGCAGCTTTGGCGTGCTGCGCGCGGACCGGACCGCGAGCACCGCGCCCTTGCCGGCCGGTTGGAGGGACAGCGCGAACACGTGCAGCGAGGACTTGCCCTCCACGGCCGGGTTCGTCACCGGCAGCGTGATGCCGACGGCCTCCTTCTGGGGATCTGCCCAGAGCTGGGCGGTCCCGATCGACACGGGATGCTGGTCGGTGCCACCGGGGGAGTACCGGAACGGCGCGGAGATCGGACCACTGCCCGAGTACCAGTCAGGTCCGCTGATCGAACCGGTCGTCGTGGACCCGTCCGCGTAGTGCATGGTCGCGGTTCCGCCCGCCGCACCGTACGAGGACGCCACCAGGAAGTGCGCGGTCAGATAACGGCCGCGCGGAAGCTCGATCCGCTGCCCGAGGGCCACGGCGTTGTTCTTGGCCTGTGAATTACCCGGGAAGAGGTACGGCACGCCGTCGGCCGTGACCTGCCCGGACGGCAGTGCCTCCGCCGGGAAGGCATAGCCGGAACCGTCGAAGTCGCCGGTCCGGTCCGACGCGGTGTCGATGCCGTCGTTGTCGAAGAGGTGGCCGATGGGGACTGTGACAGGAGCTGGTGCCTCGGCCGCGGTGGCAGCGGGAACAGGGGTGAGCACCAGTGAGGCGAGCAAGGCGACGATGAACGGTTTCCGCATGAGACCTCCGATGTCTGCCTCACCTCACCCTGGCAGCGCTCTCACCGATGTCAACCATCTCGCGTTGACACTTGGCGGTGGCCGCACATAGCGTTCGCGGTCGAGAACTGAAGACCGGCCGTGGTGCGCAGTGTTGATCACTGGGCACCGGAACCCGAGTGGGAGAGACCTCGACCGATCAGGTCGGGGCGCCGAAGGGGCAAGCTCCCGCACACTCTCAGGCAGCGAGACCGCTCGGGGTAGGCAACTCTGCACGGCGGAGGGGGACGCATGTTTCCTGACCCGTCACAGCCAGAGGAGTCGCCGTGGAGTTCCCCGAGAACCTGCTCTACACCGTCGAGCACGAGTGGGTCGACTGGACGCCGGGCACCCAGGACCCCCTGACCTGCGGAATCACCGAATACGCCGCCGACGCGCTCGGCGACATCGTCTTCGTCCAGCTGCCTGAGGTCGGTGCCAAGGTCGTCACCAACGCGGTCTGCGGCGAGCTGGAGTCCACGAAGTCAGTCAGCGACCTGTTCTCGCCCGTCACCGGTGAGGTGATCGAGGTCAACAGCGCTGTCGTCGACGACCCGGCGATCGTCAACAACGACCCGTACGGCGCCGGCTGGCTGTTCCGGGTTCGCGTCGAGTCGGCGGAGAACCTCCTCACGGCGGCCAAGTACGCCGAACTCACCAACATCTGACTGACCGCCCCACCACCACGAAGGACTGATCAGTGGCGATCAGCGTTTTCGACCTTTTCTCCGTCGGCATCGGACCGTCCAGCTCCCACACGGTCGGACCGATGCGCGCCGCGGCGATGTTCGTCGAGAAGCTCGGCGAACGAGTGTCCGAAGTGGACCGGGTGCGCGTCGAGCTGTTCGGCTCGCTCGGTGCGACCGGCCACGGCCACGGCAGCCCGAAGGCCGTGTTCCTCGGCCTCGAAGGCAACCATCCGGAAGAAGTCGACCCGACGGTCGCGGCCGTCAGGGTCGAGGAGATCGTCGCGAGCGGCCGGCTCCGGCTCGGCGGCGCGCACGAGATCGGTTTCGTGCACGACCGCGATCTCGTCATGCACCGCCGAAAGTCGCTTCCGTTGCACCCCAACGGAATGAGCTTCGAGGCGTTCCACGGCGACGAGTCGGTCGAGCGCGCCGTCTACTACTCGATCGGCGGCGGTTTCGTCGTCGACGAGAACGCCTCGGGCACCGACCGGATCAAACCGGACTCGACGCCGTTGCCGCACCCGTTCCTGACCGGCGACCAGCTCCTCGCGCGGTGCCGCGAAACTGGCATGTCGATCAGCGAGATCATGATGGCCAACGAGCTGTCGTGGCGGACTGAGGACGAGGTGCGCCAAGGACTTCTGCACATCTGGCACGTCATGCAGGAGTGCGTCGAACGCGGCTGCAACGAGCACGGCGTCCTGCCCGGCGGCCTGAAGGTCCGCCGCCGCGCCGCCGAGATGCGCAAAACGCTGGAGCGGGAGCACTTCGTCACCGACCCGCTGCGGGTCATGGACTGGGTCACGCTCTTCGCGTTGGCGGTCAACGAGGAGAACGCGGCAGGCGGCCGTGTCGTCACCGCGCCGACCAACGGCGCGGCCGGCATCGTGCCCGCGGTGCTGCACTACTACACGAAGTTCGTGCCGGGAGCCTCCGACGACGGCGTGGTCCGGTTCCTGCTCACGGCGGGCGCGATCGGCGTGCTGTTCAAGGAGAACGCCTCGATCTCCGGCGCCGAGGTCGGCTGTCAGGGCGAGGTCGGCTCGGCCTGTTCGATGGCCGCCGGCGGGCTCGCCGAAGTCCTCGGCGGCACCCCCGAACAGGTCGAGAACGCCGCCGAGATCGCGATGGAGCACAACCTCGGCCTGACGTGCGACCCGATCGGCGGCCTGGTGCAGATCCCGTGCATCGAACGCAACGCCGTCGCGTCGATCAAGGCGATCACCGCCGTGCGGATGGCGTTGCGCGGCGACGGTTCGCACTTCGTGTCGCTCGACAAGGTCATCAAGACCATGCGGGACACCGGCAAGGACATGTCGGTGAAGTACAAGGAGACCGCACGTGGCGGTCTCGCCGTGAACGTCATCGAGTGCTGAACGCCGTGAGGAGGTCTAGCGGGCGTCGTACGCCTGCTGGGCCGCCAGCACCTCCGGCATGCGCGCCTCCAGCATCTGGATCAGCGCGAGCAGCCGCTCGGCGGTGTCGCGGCCGAGCGGCGTGAGGGTGTAGTCGACGCGCGGCGGGTTCGTCGGCTGGGCGTCGCGGTGCACGAGCCCGTCCCGCTCCAGCGCGTGCAGCGTCTGCGAGAGCATCTTCTCGCTGACCCCGTCGACCCGGCGGCGCAGCTCGTTGAAGCGCAGCGGGCCGTCGAGGAGCGCGCTCATCGTGAGGCTGCCCCACCGGCCGGTGACGTGCTCCAGCGTGGGACGTGACGGGCACGCCTTCGCGAACACGTTGTACTCCATGGCGGCCAGGATACCTGGTGAAAACGCTTACGAAAAGTAAGTGGCAATGGTGAAGGGCCCGCACTCAGCGTGTGCGGGCCCTCACTTCCTAAAACGGCCAGTCGGCGTTCCGGCCTGCTTCGAGCAGCGGCACCATCCGGAAAGTCGCGTCGGTCAGGCCACCGAATTCGTGCCGGTTGGCCTTGCCGGTCGCGTACGCCGCCTTCTGGTATCCGCCCAGGTTGAAGCCGTAGATCGGCACGTGCGACGGCACGACGTCCGAGACGCCCTGGCCGTAGTGCCCGCCGATCGTCTGCATGTCCGAGATGATGAACACGCGGTCGTGACCCCGGTAGGCCCGCTTCAGCGACCCGGTGATGTCGGTGCCGTGCCCGACCTCGCCGATCCGCTTCAGGAACCGGCCGACCGTGCGGATCACCGACGCCCCGCGCGCGATGTCGTGCCGGAACGTGCCGTCCGCGAAGCCGACCACGTCGACCTGCTCGCCCTTGGCACCCAGTGCGACGCCGAACACCGCCGCGGCCTTGGCCGGGGTGACCTTCGACTTCGCCGAGATCGTGCCGTGCGTCATCGACGCCGAGGTGTCGATGAGGATCAGCGACCGGCCCGGCAGCGCGGGCAGGTTGCTCAGCGACGCCTGCAGCGCCTGGTCCAGGGCGTGGCCCCAGCGCAGGCTCGGTGCCGCCTCGTACGCCGACAGGAACCGAAACGGGAACTGCCGCGAGCGAGCGACCTGGCCCGGGTCGGCCAGCCGTGCCGCGACGGCTGCCGCGACCTCGTCGGACATGCCCGCCTCGTCGAAGTTCCTGAGGTTGCGAAGGCAGTTGCCGGTGACCAACCCTGCCGCCACGAACACGTTCGACGGCTCCACAGTCACGCAGTACGTCGGACGCTCACCTCCGTCTTCGACCGACACGACCCGGTCCAGTGCGACGGCCTCGTCGTAGCCGTGCATGTCGCTGCTCGCTGGTGCCACGTGCGCAAGCTGCTCCGCCAGCTGTGCGAGCTTGGTCGCCTTGTATCCGATCCGAAGATCGAGCAGGCTGGCCAGCCGCACCACCGCGGTCGCCCGGTTGACCTCGACGATGTGAAGCGGGTGCCGGCTCTGAATGCGGCCACTGCGCACTTGTGGCGCGCGCTCGCGGACGATGTTGGTGACACCAAGCCGAAGCAGCGCGTCCGAGACCTGCTCGGCCAGCCGCCGTGACACTGTCGCGTACTCGACAGTGCCATGCACCGTGCCCTTCGGGTTGACCCGCTCACGCACGCATCCGTCGGTGTCGATCAGCCCGGAGAGCGCGCCGATCCAGAACTCTCGGCTG
Source organism: Lentzea miocenica (assembly GCF_033949945.1). NCBI lineage: Bacteria > Bacillati > Actinomycetota > Actinomycetes > Pseudonocardiales > Pseudonocardiaceae > Lentzea > Lentzea miocenica. Next base: position 232,883 of record NZ_JAXAVW010000009.1, on the reverse strand, counting down.
AAAGGCCGGTTGGGCAGAGACTTGACCTCGCACCGCTTGCCCCACACGTCGTAAGCACGCAGAATCTCGGCCAGCGGGTTGCGCTTCCACTGCTTGAACGGGAACCGCAGCCTGACGATCCGGCCGTTCGCAGTCTCCGTCACCCGGCAATCGTGCTTCGCCGCGTACTCCCGCATGAACGTCACTGCGCCGTCGTCAGGATCACCGTGGAACTCCGGCGTCAGCGCCGTCATGCCACCGTCGCCCAGCATCGCACCGACGAAGTACCCGTCCCATGCGTCGCCCTCGTCTCCGAAGTAACCAGCCGTGAGTGGAGCTGGAATGCGGTCGCCTGGGCGCAGTTCGTCAGACGTCGTCCACTCCCATGCCTGACGACCGGTTCGGCGCTGACGGATCCAGCGGTGGTCCGTCGTGGCGTCCACAGTGCGGCCGGAGGCGAAACGAATGGTCACGACTGGCCGGACGCCCGTGTCGAGCCAAGCCGAGGGAACCGTTGGGATGAGCCTTCCCACCGAGTGATCGCGAGGTCCCTGGTTGGCGCCGTACTTGACTGGACGTGTGTCCCATGCCTTGTCGTAAGACAGAACCGGAAGCCGGCGAGCCACGACGTCCTCGATGGGAGCTGTCGTTCCATCAGCGAGCCAAACAGGGGTGCCTTCGGCCAGGCACGCCATGTAGCCCATCGACGGCGCCAGCGCCTCCCACACCTCCTTCGTCAGCGGACCCTGCAGCCAGCCGGCCACCGACTCCCACGTCATCCCGGCCCGGCGCAGCACGTCGGCCGCGTCGGGACGCGCGAAGAGCGCCCGGCGCTGCTCGACCGGCCACGCCATCAGCTCACGGCGTGCCGCGGTCATGCGCAGCGCGTCCGGTACCGCCACGTCGCTGTCGCGGCGCCGGTCCAGCATGTACTGGAAGAGCGAGCCCTGCCAGTCGGCGGCGGGCGAGGGGTGGGCGAGGTTCAGCACGTCGGCCATCCGGAAGCCACGGGCGTCGCTGTCCCACTTGAGGACCGCGCGCTCGTCGTACAGGCGCTTCACGGCGTCGGCGATACCGCGCTTGATCGGCTTCGGCACGCGCCGGCCGTTCGCGCCGGTCCAGTAGGCGAGGAGTTCGCCCGGCTCGTCGGCGCGCTGCAGCACGGAGTCGATGACGGCACGGTTGGTGACGCCCGCGTCGGACTCGGCCACGAGCCGTGCGAACACGAACTCGGCCGCGCCGACGAGCGACGCCGTGCGCATGTTCGCCTCGCTGCGCAGCCACTTCAGCAGGCGCGCGGTCCACTCGGGATCCGCGAGCGCGGCGGTGTGGACGAGCTCGGCGAACCGGTTGTCGCGCTGACCGCCCGACTCGTAGAAGGTGGCCTCGCCGCCCATGTTCGACACGGCGAGCAGGAACAGCTCGGACTTCGTGTCGCGGGCGTAGCCGTCGCCGCCTTCGTAGGTGCGACCGGACGGTGCCGGCGCCGTGGCGACCGGGCTGGTGCCCGCCGGACGTGCACGGAAAATGTTGAACTTCGCCATCGGCTCTTCCCCCTCAAGACAAAAGAAAGGGGAGCCCACAAACGACACACGTGTCCGAGATCAAGGTCGCGGAAGGTACATCAGCTGCTCTGCCGAACTGAGCTACAGCCGTGAGGCTGGCAGGATTCGAACCTGCGACCCGCCCATTAACAGTGGAAGTAACCCTCTGCTTCGCACCGGACACGTGTGAAGTTGTGCGCTCCCGAGATCAAACGCGCCAACGGGTTGTTTGCGTTTTGAAGACGAAGTAACCGTTTGCTTCGCACCGGGTGCGACATCCATGTAACCACGCCGGGCCAGCGATTTAATTCCGGCCGATGTGGAGTTGTGGGGCGCCCGAGATCAAGTCGCGGAAGGTGACGTGCTCACCGAGGTGAGCGAAGACTGGCCGAGGCCAGCTTCAGGGATCGAACCTGAGATATCACCGGAAGTAACCCTCCGCTACGCACCGGGCGCACACCAATACAACCACGCCACGCAAAAGGGTTTTCCTAGGGCGCCGCCTTCACGAGCCGGCGCAGCAGGTAGAACAGCCCCACGGTCAGCAGGAAACCGACGGCGCTGATCATCACTATCTGCTCGACCGTCTCGGCCTGTGACCCCGCGAACACGTAGGCGGCACAAATCGGGATGGTTCCGGCGAGTGTGAAGGACATGAAAGTCCGGAACGACACCCTGGACACTCCGGCGGACACCGACACCGTCTCTGCCATCATCGGAATGCCGCGCGCCACCCCGAAGAACCACGGCCCGAACTGGCGGCCCCATCGCCGCATTTCGGTCAGTTCCTCGATGGTCACCACCCGGCGCACCAACCACGGGCCCGCGTACCGGCCGAGGGCGTACCCTGCGGCAGAGGAACCCAGGGATCCGACGATCGCGAGTGCCAGCCCGAGGGGCAGGCCGAGTGCCGTTCCCGCCAGCACGATGAGCGGAGTGGACGGCACGGGCAGCAGCACGTCCACGACGAGCAGGGCGAAGATCGCCACCGCCGCCCACACCGGGTCGATGCCGCGCACCCACGTCACGACGCCCTCGAAGTCGATGAGGTCGAGTGCTTCGAACACGATCCAGCTCAGCAGCACGAAGCCGAGCACGACGGCCGGTATCCACTTCCACCGAACGCCCGTCTCATAACTCATCGGGTGATGGTCGCCCACCGCGATGCGCCGGACAATCCGCCAGTGGCGCAGGTTCCGCGAAGGAGACACACATGAGTGACGACCTCGTGCCGTTTCTCGGCCACTGGGTGCTCGATCCCGCGCGTTCCGCGTACACCGGCGGAGACCCTCCCCGCAGCGGTCACTACGACCTCCGCCTCGAAGGAGAGCGGCTGGTCGTGAGCATCGAAGGCGTGCTGGGTTCCGGTGATCCCATCCGCACCGGGTACACATTGGACCTGTGGCAGGACACGCCGATGGCCGTCGGCAAGGTCGACCGAGTGCGCACGGTCGTCGAGCCGCGCAAGTTCTGCACGATCGCCTACGCGGGTGCGCAAGCGGTTGCGCGCGCGTGGCGGATCCTGGGCAACCTCAACGACATGACGGTCGTCCAGTCCGCACCGGACCACTTCGGCGTGTGGCGCGACGACGTTTCCGTGTACCGCAGGCAGTTCTAGTGGTGTGGCGCGGAATGTTGCCGGGGGAATGCGCGGTCAGACGGGTGCATCGTGGTGCCGCCCCCATGTCCTCGTACTGGTGGTACGGGGGCGTGGGGGCGGTGCCGCGAGGTGCCCTGCTGAGCGTGGATTACCTCGCCAACATTCCGGGGCGCGCCACTAGGAGTTGTCATGCCGGTCGAGCAGTGTTCGCAACGCCTTCATCTCCGCGGCGAGGGCGGCGCGGCCGGCGGCGGTGATGTGCAGCCACGTCTTGGGCCGCTTGCCCTCGTAGCCCTTCTCCACCTCGACCAGGCCTGCCTGTTCCAGCACGGTGATGTGCCGCGACAGGTTGCCCGCGGTCAGTTCCAGCGCCGACTTCAGGTAGGAGAACTCCACCCGTTTCGTCTCGGCCGCGATCGTCAGCACGCCGAGCCGATGCCGCTGGTGGACGGTGTCGTCCAACCCCGCTGTGGGGTTCTCGCTCATCGCGCCATCTCTCGTTGCACGGACCCGATGATCCCCCCGATGAGGAGGACGAACGCGGGCAGTGCGGTGCTCGCGAAGTACTGCACGGGGTACGGCCAGTAGATGAAGAACCGCCCTGCCTCGTTCACGAAGAGCACGGTAGCGGCGAAGATCGCCACGGTGACCGTGCAGACCACGCTGCGCTCCAGGTACGCGAGCCCGGCCAGGCCCGCGGCCAGGATGACCATCGGGCCGTACGGGTAGATCGTGACGAAGTGCGCGAGAGCGAACAGCGCGAGCACCGCGAGCGTGAAACCGACGCTGCGTACGCGCCAGGTCGCCGCCACGATCACCGCCACGGTGATCGGCAACGCGATCTGCCAGCCCGCCCGGCCGAAGAACAGCTCGCTCAGCACTGGCACCCCGATCAGCGGCAGCACCAGCATGAAGATCGTGACCTGGGCGTAGGCCCTGGTGGGGGTCTCCACGCCGACCTGCGCGGCGCGCCACCGGTACCACCAGACGACCGCGAGATAGCCGCACAGCAACGCGACGATCCAGTAGATGTCAGGGACGATGCTGGGCTGGTGCAGGCCGAACACCGGGCCCATCATCTGGCCGGTGGGATGCAGCCAGTGGTAGAGCCACGACTGGTCCGCCGAGGTCCACGTGCACACGCGAGGCTCGACGAGCTCCGGGTCCTGCCCGGCCTCCACGCACAACCTCGGCCCGTAGAACGGTGTCGCCCCCAGCGTGATCAACCCGAACAGCAGGAACGGCAGCCAGTAGCCGTGCCGGTCGGCGCGGGCGCGCTTGCGCATCGCGGCGAGTTCTACGAGCAGACCCTTCGGATCCACAGTCATGATCAGTCCCCCAACTGCACTCGACTGCAATCAGGTTTGCATCGCAAACCTGATTGGTCAAGCGCGAGGACGGAACACCGCGACGACGACGCGCAGGCCGAGCAGCACGCTGACGATCAGCAGGTTGTAGCCGAGCACCTGGTACAGCCCGATGTCCTGCACCACCTGGGGTCCGCCGGAGGAGCCGAGCAACAGCACCGCCATCACGCCCGCGGTGGCGCCCAGCGCGGTGAGCATCACCTGGTGCAGCAGGCCGGTGATGAACGACCTGTCGCGCTCGTCGGCGAACAGCCGCATCGACATGCTCAGCCGGCCCTGCTCCATCGCACCGGTGATCCGATCGATCCGCCGCGGCAGCCGGCGCAGCATCGGCAGCACGGCCTGGAGCTCCTCGGCCATCGTGCGCTTCACGGACTCCGGCGTGAGCCGCTCGGAGATCTGCTCGGCCGCGAACGCCCGCGACTCCACGACGATGTTGAAGCCGGGCGCCAGCACGGCCAGCGTGCCCTCCAGCGTCGCGAGCGCGCGGAACACCGCGGCGATCTCCGGCGGGATGCTCAGCCCGAACCGCGACACGATCAGGAACAGGTCGCCGAACATCTCCACGTCCGGTCGCATGCCCGCGCCCAGGTGCCGGGCCATGAACTGCCCGAGCGAGCGCTCCAGCCGTTGCTCGTCGATCTCCTCCGGCCGTGAGGTCAGCTCCAGCAACGCGTCCGTCAGTCCCGCCGGATCGCTGCGGTCGATCGCCAGCAACAGGCGTTGCAACGCCGAGCGCAGCGCGGAGTCGATCCGGCCGACCGACCCGAAGTCGAGCAGGCCCAACCGGCCGTCGGACAGCAGGAACACGTTGCCGGGGTGCGGATCCGCGTGGAAGACGCCGTCCAGCATCACCTGGCGCAGCACGAACCGCAGCAACGTCCGCGCGAGCCCCTCGTCCTGAGCGGCACCGCGCAACGGCACGCCGTCGAGCCGGTCCATCACCAGCACGCGCGATGTCGACATGTGGACGTGCGGCAACGTCACCGAAGAGTCGGAAGCCGCCGCCACGGCCGCGATGTTGCGTGCCTCGATCTTGAAGTCCAGCTCCTCGCGCAACGCCGCCGCGAATCCCGCCGCCAGGTCCCTGATGCCCAGCGCGGCGCCCCATCGTGTGCGCTGCAACGTCTCAGCGAGGCGGGACACGATGTCCAGGTCGCCCTCGGCCACCGCACGGACGTCCGGGCGCTGCACCTTCACCACGACCTCGGCGCCTGACTTCAGCACGGCCTTGTGCACCTGTGCGATCGAGGCCGCGGCCAGCGGCGTCTCGTCGACGGAGGTGAACGCGTCCAGCCCGACCTCGGCGTCGAGCACCACGCGGATGTCCTCCCACTTCGCCGGGGGAACCTTGTCCTGCAACAGGCTCAGCTCGTCGACGAAGTCCTGCGGCAGCAGGTCCGCTCGCGTGGACAACACCTGGCCGAGCTTCACGAACGTCACGCCCGCGTCCTGCAACGCCAGTCGCAGTGACCGGGAGAGTCCGGTGGAGGTCCGTTCCCGGCCGCGCAGGTAGGGCCCGAGGCCGTGCCGGAACGCGATCGCGGTGATCCGCGAGTACCGGCGCGTCCTGGCGATGCGGCGGCGCAGCATGCCCCACCACTCCGTCGGCGGCGGGATCGAGCCCGTCGGCACGATGATCTCGGCGAACGCCAGCAGGCCGATCACCGCGAGGATCGACAGCCCCAGCTGGAGCGTGACGAGCCCCGCCGTCGGCTCGACGCTGGTCTCGCCGAAGGCGCTCGACGCGACCGACATGGCCATCAGGCACGCCAGCGCCGTGCGGATCAGGCCGATGCGCAGGCCCAGGATCCGCCGTGCGGCCAGCGCCATGCCCAGGACCAGCAACAGGAAGGTGATCGGGAAGCCGATCGTGTAGACCAGGAAGTCCCCCATGATCGAAGCCTAGGCGCGCCTCTTGACTCAGGCTGTGCCGTCACGAAAGATCCGATGAATCGCCGCCCGCGTGGACCTGACCGCACATCGAAGTGAGGTGCCCGAACGTGGTCGAACTCAACCGGCGCACGCTGATCGGAGGCGCGTTGGCCGGGGTAGCGGGTAGTGCGCTGCTCCCGGACATCGCGTCCGCGGGTGATGACTTCAACTGGAAGGATTTTGTCGGGTCATCGGATCTTCTGTGGAAGAAGATGCCGACGACCTGGTACGAAGGCCCGTACCTGGGCAACGGCTATCTGGGGTCCGGCATCTACGCCGAGCCGAACGCCAACGCCATCAGATTCAACGTCCAGCACTCCCAGGTGCAGGACCACAGGCCGGAGTTCGGGGCGCTGTTCGGCCTCGCCCGGCTGCCCATCGGCTACTTCACGCTCGAACCCGTCGGCGCGATCACCGGCGTCGACCTGCGCATGGACCTGTGGAACGCCGAGCTGACCGGCACGATCACCACGGCCGCGGGAAGTCTGCGGCTGCGGGCGTTCATCCACACCAAGCGCGACCTCTACGCCATCGACGTGCAGGCCAGCGAGGGCGAGCGCGCGTTCAAGTGGGTCTTCCACCCGCTCAAGGCGATCAGCCCGCGCACCGACCCGAAGTGGGGCCGGCAGCCACCGGCGGGCTTCACCGACAACCCGCCGGTGCAGCTGACCAACGCCGGTGACGTGCAGCTGGCCGTGCAGCCGTTGAACGCGGGCGGCGAGCACGTGACGGCGTGGCGCGAGGTCACCCGCGGCACCCGGCGCACGCTCTTCACCAGCGTGGCGTGGTCGCATCCGGCCAAAACGGCTGTGCGCAGGGCGATCGGCAACGTCCGGTGCGGCTCGATCGAGGGTCTCGCGGTCGACCACCGCCTGTGGTGGCACGACTTCTACCGCAAGAGCTTCCTGTCCATTCCGGACAAACGACTGCAGGCGTTCTACTGGATCCAGCTCTACAAGTTCGCCTCCGCGGCCAGGAAAGAGGCGCCCGCGATCGCGACCTGCGGGCCGTGGCTCGAGAACACGCCCTGGCCGAACACGTGGTGGAACCTCAACGTGCAGCTGGAGTACTGGCTGATCCACGGCTCCAACCACGTCGAGTTCGACGCCGTCACATATTCGGTCGACAGGTACCGCGACGTGCTGGTCGAGCAGGTGCCGGCCGAGTACCGGCACGACTCGGCGGGCATCCCGCGCACCACCGACACCGTGCTGAACAACGGCGCGGGGATCGGCAACTCCGGTTACGGCGTGGGCATTCCCGGCAAGGACGTGCCGACGCCCGAGGTCGGCAACCTGACCTGGACACTGCACAACGTCTGGCTCACCTACCGGCACACGATGGACGACCGGGTGCTGCGCAACGTGCTGTTCCCGTTGCTGCGCAGGGCCATCAACTACTACTTCCACTTCCTGACCAAGGGCTCGGACGGCAAGTGGCACCTGCCGATCACCTTCTCGCCCGAGTACGGCGTGAACGCGCCGGACTGCAACTACGACCTGGCGCTGATCCGCTGGGGCTGCCAGACGTTGATCGAGTCCGCGAAGTCGTTGCGCGTCAACGATCCGCTGATTCCGAAGTGGCAGGACACGCTCGCGAACCTCACGCCGTACCCGGTGGACAAGAACGGGTACATGATCGGCGCGGGGGTGCCGTTCGCGAAGTCGCACCGGCACTACTCGCACCTGCTGCAGATCTACCCGCTGTACGAGGTGACTTGGGAGGATCCGGCGAAGCGTCAGCTCATCGAGACCTCGCTGAACCACTGGATCAGCTTCGAAGGCGCGTTGCAGGGCTACACGTTCACGGGTGCGGCGTCGATCAGCGCGCAGATGTTGCGCGGCGACAAGGCCGACTTCTACCTCGGCGAGCTGATGCGCCGGTACATCAAGCCGAACACGATGTACCAGGAGTCCGGCCCGGTCATCGAAACGCCGTTGTCGGCCGTGCAGTCGATGTACGACATGCTGTGCCAGAGCTGGGGTGGCGTGATCCGCGTCTTCCCAGCGGTGCCGTGGCCCGAGATCTCGCTGGACAACTTCCGGACGCAGGGCGCGTTCCTGCTCTCTGCTTCACGGCAGAAGGGTGTTACGCGGTGGATCAGGCTGCGGAGCGAGGCCGGTGCGCCCTGCGTGGTGCGCACGGACATCAAGGATCCGGTCGTGCGCGATCAGCGTGGGCGGGCGAGGCGTTTTTCGGTGCTGCCCAACGGAGATCTGCGCATCGAGCTGCGGCGCGGTGAGGAAGCTGTCATTCACCGCGCCGGTGACAAGCCGGACCTGAAGGTGGGGCCGGTGATCGGTGCTCCGGCGCCGTCATGGGGCCTGCCCGGTTAGAAACACAGCCGGTGCCCCGCCGCGACGGCGGTGCGGCGGGACACCGGCTGTGCGGCCTAGAAGTCGAACACCTTGGCGGTGTTCACGCGCATGACGCACGGGTTGGAGAAGGTCTCCTCGAAGTCGACCTTCTTGCCCTTCCACGTGCCGTGCAGCTTCGCCTTGGTCGGGTTCAGCTCCATGGTGCACATGGCGTCGCCCGTCTCGATCTTGGTGAAATCGCCCTGGACGGGAGCGAGGGCGTCGCACGCCGTCTTGGCGTTCTTGTGCGGCCCGCCGGCGGGCTCGCAGTTGAGCAGTGTGTTGTCGAACGAGCCCATCTCCTGCTCCACCGACAAGATCAGGGTGGACTCGGGGAGCAGAGGCGCCGCGGTCGCCGTCGCGGGGATGGCCGGAGCGGCGAGCGCGAGGCAGGCGAACAAAATTCGGTTCCTGGCCATGCCAACACTGTGGCGCGACCAGGAACCGAATCTCCAATCAACTCAGCGGTAACACCAGATCGTGTAAACCGCCACAACGGCGTGCAACTAGACGCCGATTGATTCCGTCCCGGCCAGTGCCGCGGCGACCTGCTTACCCACTGCAGCCATGCCATTGGCATTCGGGTGAACAGGGAACGCGAGACTCGTCGGAATGATGCCCTCGACCCACTTGTCCCACGGTGCCGCACACGTGTCGCGACCAAGACTGATGTCGTACGGGTTCACGAAAGTGGCGCCGGCGGCCTTTGCTTGGGCGCCGAGCATTCCGTTGAGTTGCTTCTGCACGTTGTCGAGGAACGGGATGTCACCCCTCGAGATGGGCACGATCGGCCAGCAGCCCCCGGACGGCGGCAGGATGCGCAGGTAGCCGACCACGACGACCTTGGCCTTCGGCGAACGCTGCTTGACGCCCGCGAGCACTTCGGCGACCTTCACGCCCGTGGCGTCGACGCGTTGGGCCAGGGAGTCGCCGTAGTTGGCCTTGCAGGGTGCGCCGTGCGGGTCGAGCAGGCTCTTTCCGGCGCAGGTCACGATGATGTCCATGAAGCCGATGTCGTTGCCGCCGATGGACACCGTGACGAGGTCCGTGTCGGCTTTGAGGGCGCTGAGCTGGGGGACGGACTGACCTGGGATGCCGCTCTGGGCGGCGAACATGTCCCCGGTCTGCGCTCCACCGCAGGAGATGTCGGTGAAGTTGGCGATGCCGAGCCTTTTCGCGATGACGGACGGGTAGTTCTGGGTGGACTTGAAGCAGCTCAGCGGATCGAGCCGCTGCAGGGGGATGAACGGCCCGGAGACGAACGAGTCCCCGAGTGAGACGTAGTTCCGGTACTTCGGCGCGGCGGTGGCGGTAGGAACGAAAAGTGCCGCGATCAGGGCGGTGAGCAGGGAAACAACAGTCACTCGGCGCGTCATTGCTACCTCGTTACTGAAGAGTAGGAACGTAGGACGAAGGGTGACCGGACCATTGCGCAGTGTCAATCCCTCGACCAGGCTGGAACGATGACGGGGGTACGCAAAGTAGCTGTGGCATCGGCGGTCGGTAACACGATCGAGCTCTACGACTTCCTGCTCTACGGCACGGCGTCGGCACTCGTGTTCGACAAGATCTTCTTCCCGCAGTTCGACTCGCGCGTGGGCGTGCTGCTCGCGTTCGCCACGTTCGGCGCGGGCTTCTTCGCCCGGCCGCTGGGCGGTGCGGTGATCGGTCATCTCGGCGACCGGATCGGGCGCCGCTCGATGCTCGTGGTGACGTTGTCCGTGACGGGCCTGTCGACGGCGATGATCGGCTTGCTGCCGACGTACGCCCAGGTCGGGATCCTCGCGCCGCTGTTGCTGGTCCTGCTGCGGCTCGTGCAGGGGTTCTTCATGGGCGGCGAGCAGGGCGGCGCGTCGCTGATGGCCGTCGAACACGCGCCACCGGGCCGTTGGGGCTGGTACGGCAGCTGGGTGTTCATCGGGTCGCCGGTCGGGCTCGTGCTGGCGAACCTGGCGATGTACGTGTCGTCGCGCGCGTCCGGGCCGGACTTCCTGAGCTGGGGCTGGCGGTTGCCGTTCCTGTTCTCGATCGTGCTGGTCGGGATCGGGCTCTACATCCGGCTGCGGGTGTCCGAGAGCCCGCAGTTCGCGCGGGTCGAGAAGTCCCGGCAGAAGTCGCGGCTGCCGATCGCCGAGGTCCTGCGCGACCGCTGGCGCGTGGTGTTGCTGGGGGCCGGGGTGAACCTGGGCTTCACGATCTTCATCTACGTGCTGAGCGTGTTCATGATCGGGTACGGCCGCACGACGTTGAAGATCTCCGCGGACGACCTGCTGGTGGCGACGATCGTGGGGTCCCTCGCCCAGGTCGTCGCGGTGCCGGCGTTCGCGTGGCTGTCCGACCGCGTCGGCCGGTTGCCGGTGATGTTCGGTGGTGCGATCTTCCAGGCCGCGTTCGCGTTCCCGTTGTTCTGGTTGACGGACGCGGGCTGGTTCACGTTCGCGATGGTGCTCGGTTTCGTCGGCTCGGCGGCGTTGTTCGGCCCGTCCGCCGCGTACTTCGCCGAGCTGTTCCGGACGCGCGTGCGCTACAGCGGGGTGGCGCTGAGCTTCCAGCTGGGCGCCGTGCTGGGCGGCGGGCTGGCACCGCTGGTCGCGCAGTCGTTGCTGCGCACCGGAACCTGGGCGATCGCGCTGTACCTGATCGCGGGCGCGGTGCTGTCCGGCGTCTGCCTGCTGGTGATCGGCTCAGCGCACGAGGCGGAGCCGGCGGGCGGCGAGTCCGACGCTCAGCCTCTGGCCCCAGCCGAGGCGTAGCGCGTCGCTCTCGATGCCGTCGCCGAACGCCACCAGCCCGTCGGACTCGACGTCGACGTGCAGGCTCGTGTCGGTGATCTCGCCTTCGGTGTGCGCGATTCCGGTGCTCGGCGACGGCCACGCCTCCCGCACGAACCAGACCAGCCTGCGCTCGGTCGGTTGCGGAAGGGTGAGCGCGCTCTTCCGTTCGCGGTGGGCACTCGAGCACCAGCCCGTCGCGCCGGTGCCGCTGCCGACGAGGATGCCGGACGACGCCTGGCGCTCGTTGTGGATGCGGTACCGGCTGGTCTGGTGGCTCGGGTGGCCGACGTAGATCTCGTTGAGCGCCTGGAGGGTCTGGCCGTCGTCCGTCCTGGCCTCGACCATCGTGCGGTCCTCGGTGTTCTTGGTGCTGTGCAGGAGTTCCTCGGCCTCGTGAGGGGCGTGCCGCGCGAGCACGCCCTGCTCGGGGTTGATGCCGATCACGGGCTGGCCGTCGAGGTACTTGGCGACGTTCGCGACCAGCCCGTCCTGCCCGACGATGACGACTACGTCCTCGGGCGCGAACAGGAACCGCGACAGGTCTTCCCTCTCGACCACGCCGCGGCGCCAGTCCAGCGGGATTGCGGCGCTGACCTCTCCCAACGCTTTGCGGGCCTGCTGGTCACGATCCACCACCTCGTCCAGGGTTCTGTCGCGGGACTTCAGGAAGAACTCGACCTGGCCACGGGTGCCGTGTCGTGCCAACAACTCTGTCAGCTCGGTGCGTCTGTGCACCAGCACAATTCGCGGGGCGAGGCTCATCGGGCCAGGCGGTTCAGGATCGGCTGGATCAGGTCGGGGGTCAGGGTGATGCTGCCGATCTCCGGCAGGTTGCCCGCGAGTTCCTTGGCCGCCAGGGCGTACAGGGTCTCCTGCGGGATCTCCTTGTAGGCGTCCAGGCGTGCCTTCTCGCCGGCGGCTTCGGCTTCGGCGAGCTTGCGGATGCCGTCCGCCTTGGCGTCGTCGGCGATCCGGCTGGCCCTGGCGTGGTCCTCCGCCTTCTTGAGGGCGTTCGCTCCTCGTTGCACGACAAGGAGTTCTTCTCGCTTGGCCAGTTCGATCTGGTTCTGCAGCTCGTTCTCGCTGATCGACCGTTCGCGTTCCACTGCCATGGCTCGGCGTTCGTAGGTGGCCTTGTCGGCCTCCTGCTGGACCTTCTCGCGGATGGTGGTCTGGAGGGCCTTCTCCATGTCGGCGTCCGGGCGGATGGCCACGACCCTGACGTCGATGATCTCCATGCCGATGTGGTCCGCGGTCAGGTTGGCTGTGACTGCTTCCTTGACCCGTTCAACGCCGGACCTCATCGCTGGTTCCAGGTCCATGGTGGCGAGGACCTTGAGGGCGTGTTGCTGGGTGCTCTCGGTGAGGGTGTTCGCGATCTGGCTCAGGGGGTCCTGGCGCCAGGTTCCGTTGTCCGGGTCGATCGAGAAGTCGATCCGGGTGGTTGCTGTCTCAGGGCTGGTGCAGCGGTAGGTGACGGTTAGCTGGACGGTGATGTCTTGGTAGTCCTGGGTTCTCGCGTGGAAGAGCATGGGGAGTTCGCGGTCGTCGACCGGGACCTCTGACAGGACGGCGTTTCTGGGGCGGAACCAGAAGCTCAGGCCCGTGCCTTCGTGGATGAGCTTGCCCTTGCTGACATGTCTGATGTGGACGGTGGGGGCGCCGCGGAGGTGGCGGAGTCCGGGGTAGGTGCTGATGTCGGCCACGGTCTTGGCTCCTTGCTGGTGCTTGGCGTCGGGCTGGGTCTTGGGTGCCGGCGATCGACGACAAGCGTGCGACCCCCCAGTCGGGCGCTTGTCGTCGATCTGACGATAAGCCTATACTCGTTGGTGTGTACAGGCCAAGTGATTTCCCTCCCTTTGCTGTCACGGTCGATCTGGTGGTGTTGACCGTGCGGGGCGACGCGCTGTGTGCGTTGCTGGTTCGGCGGGGGGAGGCGCCGTTCCGGGGGCGGTGGGCGTTGCCTGGAGGGTTTGTGCAGGTTGATGAGGCGGTGGATGCTGCCGCTGTGCGGGAGCTGTCCGAGGAGACTGGGGTGTCCGGGCTGCATCTTGAGCAGTTGGGGACTTATGGGGAGCCTCGGCGGGATCCTCGGATGAGGGTGGTTTCGGTGGCGTATCTGGCGTTGGCGCCGGATCTGCCGGTTCCGGTGGCCGGGACTGACGCTGCGGACGCGTCTTGGGTGCCGGTTGGGGAGGTTGGTCCGTTGGCGTTCGACCACGCCCGGATTTTGGGGGACGGGGTGGAGAGGGCCCGGGCCAAGTTGGAGTACACGGCGTTGGGGACCGAGTTTTGTGCTGCCGAGTTCACGGTGGCTGAGTTGCGGCGGGTTTACGAGATCGTTTGGGGGGTTTCGTTGGACCCGCGGAACTTTCATCGGAAGGTTACTGGGGTGGAAGGGTTGTTGGAGGCTACCGGGGGGAGTACCTCTCGGGATGGGGGGCGGCCGGCTGCGTTGTTTCGGCGGGGGGCGGCTGGGGTGTTGTATCCGCCGTTGGTTCGGGGGGCTGGGGCGTAGGGTTCCGCGACCTGTGTGGGTGGTTGGGGTGCGGGCGGCGGGTTGCGGTTGAGTGCTTCCCCTGGGGGACTCCGTCCCCCAGACCCCCTGCCAATCTGATCTGGGGGTACCACGCCACGCGTGGGTTGATGGCTCTGTTGCGTTGGGCGGCTGCCGGTTGCGTGGGTGGTGCGGTCCGGGCGGGTCCCCGTCACAAGTCGGGTCAGAGCGCGCTGCAACCAGGGAGGGCTGAGGCACGACTCGTGACGGGGCCCCGCCCGGAGCGCACTGAAAAGCAAAAGCTAAGAGCGCCTCGGCTTCGCCGTCGCTAGCTGGGCGTGCTGCTCGTGGGTCGAATTGTGCGCAGGATTTCTTCTGCGAGGGGCTGATTGCCTGCGGCGATGAATCTTCGGCGGGTGTTCATCGTCTTGTTGATCTCGGGCATGCTGTTCAGGCCGTAGTCGAGAGTGATCGGGTGCCCTTCTAGGTCGATGGTGACGCCTCCTGCTGCGTGCAGGATGTAGTGGCCTGGAGCGAGGTCCCACACGGCGAACCCTTTGGCGAATTCTACGGTGGCGTCGGTGAACCCTGCTGCGACGTGGCACAGGCTCACGGAGCCGAAGTCAACGCCGATGCGGCCCTTTTTCTTTCCGTTGCTTCCTGGTTCGCTCAGTGCGTCAAAGAATCGTTGTTGGTCGGCGAGAGGTTTGAAGCGCTCGTCGGGGCGCATTAGGTAGTTGGTGACCAACGCTTGTGACAGGCGAGCATTCGAAGGCCGGTTCAACGGGTGCCATTTGCCGTCCGCTGTGACGGTAAACGCGTGATCGTCACCGTTCTCGTCGCATCCGGCGACGTAGAGCCGCACATGATGGAAGATGTCGCCGACAACGGCGAGGACGGGCCGTTTTCGGGATCGTGAGTAGATCATGATGTGGGTGTAGCCATGCAGCGCTCGTACGGCGAGTTCGCTGGTGTCCAGCGGATCGACCAGGACGCACAGGTCTGGGTGCTCGGCTGATCCGATTACCTGCGGGTCTGCCTCTTCTGACGCGTAGATGAACGAAGGCATAACCTCGGCCAGCAGGTCTTTGTAGCGGCCGTGCATCCACAAGTCGTGGTCGGACAGGAAGTTGTCTTGGTGCCGAAGGTTCGCGTTCTCGGCGCGCTGGCCTGTCAGCGCTGCCTGTACCAGGCGAGGCCGAATCTCGTTCATCATGCCGGTGACGAGATCGACGATACGTAGTGCCAGCTCTGGAATCGGGCGTTCAGTGTCCATGTGGTGGTTGCCCTTTGCTGTCTACCGCAACTCTAGTGGTGGCTCGATGCCAGGTGGGCTCATCGTCGCGGCGATGAAGATCGCCTCGAAATGTGCGGCGCGCATGATTTTGGCGCCGGTCAGGTCGTTGAAGCTGCTGACTTCGAGGTTCTGGTCTTTGGTCATCGCGCCGAAGACTGCGAAGTAGAGTTCGGCGTTCGGGTAGCGGTTGCGCAACTGCCGGGTGATGTAACCGATCACGTCTGCATGCTTGACTTCGAAGTCGCACACCACGATGGAAGAGGCTTCCTCGGTACCGGGATAGAACGAGTTGGCATCGAGTTCTATGCCGTCGCGGATCTTGTTGCACCGCAGATAGCCGATGGGGCAGCGGGAAAAACGAGATGAGGCGAGAAAGGTTGCCATGGCCAGGCCTGCTTCATTTATTCCGAAGCAGATGTCGGCGTCGAGTCGCTTGCCGAGGTTCTTGATCTGCTGCGACAGGCGCTCCACACCGTAGCCGAAGGTGTCCCATGTCAAGTCCAGAAGTTGCCCTGGCTGGGGATTCGGCAGGCTGAGGACGCAGATGTCGGGGTTGCCGTGTTCAACGGTAGGCACTGTCAGTGTGAACTCCGAGCCGACCTGCTCCGGCGGCCCGGCGGAGTTGATTGTGCGGACCGGTGCAGCGTCGATCTCCAGTGGTGCGACTGGTATCGCCGTCTGTTTGTCCACCTTGAACTGCTTGAGTGCGAGTTGATCCTCGATGCTCAGGCGCTCGTACGCTTCGGCGATCAGCTCGGTCGGGCTGATCTGCTCGTCCGCGATGCCCAGCGGTCCTCGGCCGTAGGCGGCGCACAGGACGAGCAGGGCCGGCATCGATGGCGGCGAGCCTTGACCGCGGCTGCATGCCCACGTCTCCCAGGCATTGATCGTCGTGCCGCCAAGGCTGGTCTGGTTGCCGGTGACCTCGTTGTAGCGAGCTGCTGCCTGATCCTGAGACAAGCCTGCCGAGTATCGATGCGCTTGCAGGCTCGGGACATCTGGGTGTCTCGCCGACAGCTCCGCCGCTGCGCACTTCACCGATCCCAGCTCGGACCACAGCCGCCTGCCCTGAGCGGCGAGTTCGCGGCCTCGCGCTTGTGGGGTGGGGCGATGGTTCGCGTGCGGTGAGCTGGACGGCGTGATCACGGGCGCCCCTCGATCCGAGGACCGGCAACTACGCTGGGCATCTTACCCATCACAATGGGCAACGTTGTTTCTTCGGGCATCTTCCCAGGTCAGCGTGCCCACCGATCCGTCTGCTGCCGGTCTGCTGTGCAGGTGTCAGGGCATCAGGTCAACTGCGACGGTAGTGGTCGTCAGCAGATCCTGTTCCTGTGCAAGGAAGAAGTGAATGGGCACCACAGCGGTTGGCCGGCGTGCGAAGACCAAGTACGTCGCTCCGTACATCACGGCGTGGTGGCAACGAACCGCGGTACATCAGCGGGTAGGACTGCCCGAGTTCGGCAGGGTTCATCCGTTGAGGCAACGGCGTGCCATGCTCCGGCTGTTGTGCCAGGTCTGTGCCTGTCCTGCTGATCGGGGCGGCAATGGTGTTCTGTGGCTGCTGCGGGACTACCGAGATGACTGGCATGGCCGGCCGGAAGGCATGGCCTCAGTCGAACCGCCAGTCTGCGCGTGCTGTGTCGAGGTCTCACTGAAGCTCTGCCCAGCGCTACGGCGTGGCGCCGTGGCCGTTCGAGTTCGCGAATTTCCAATCGCGGGCGTGCGGGGTGCGGTCTACCGCAAAGGGGTGGCCGCTCCCGTTGCAGCTGAAGCGGCGAACCTGTCCTACGACGACCCTCGCGTGCGCTGGACGGTCGCCTCGGCGCTGATTCGCGAACTTCGGGACTGCACCGTGATCACGATTGCGGAACTCGCTGGCTCATGAGCTTGCAAGAACCGATCGAGGTCATGAAAGGAGGGGAGATGGACGAGTTCGCGCACGTGTTCACCGGTCCGGTCGTACTTGTGATGGCGAGGGAGTACACGAAGGAAGCAGGCAGCTCCGACACCAGCGACGAGTACGACGAGATGTGATCGACAGCTTGGGGTGGTGACCGGGCGGTGCTGCCCCAAGCGCTGCAACGGAGGTGCGCAGTGTTGGACTTCCAGCTCGACCGGTCCACATCGGACCTGAGATGGCGCAAGGGTGACGGTCGTTGGGTGTGCGGCCGGAGCTGGATCAAGCCGTTCAAGCATCCGCTGGTGGAGCAGTTCTGTGTTGCGAACGGTCGGTCAACACTGTTGGTCACGAGAGAACGTCAAACGTCTGTCCTGTCTGCACCTGTGCCGGATGACGTGACTTGCGTTGACGCGCCGACCTACGAGAAGTACCTGTCCGAGATGCGGGAGTGGCCTCTGGAGTACCTCGTTGTGGAGCATCACCACGAGGACGGCGCCTTCAGCATCCGGGCAGGCCAATGGGGGAGCGCGCCCGTCTATCTGGTCGAGGCGACGCAGCGCCTCCGCGGGACTTGGTCGCTGCCCGCGCTCCGGCCCTACATCCGTGCTGACCAGCTGAATGCATTGGAAGTGGTGCGAGGCCTCACGTATCGCTTGAGGTACAGCCGTGAGACGTACCTCGAAGGTGTCTTTCAGCTCACGGAACGCGCGGAGGCTGAGTACACGAAAGATCGTGGTTTGCAGTTGAGGTATCCCGAACCGGCGAAGCACGCGTTGCCGCGGGATGTCCGGGATGATGTCGACCTCGTCGGCGTCTTCGAACAAGAGCTCGACCGAGCTGTCACCGCATGGCCGTTCGCCCCTGGGGAAACCGCGGTCGAGTTGTCCGGCGGGATGGACTCCGCGAACGTGGCGATGACGCTGGCGGCGCTCGGCCATCGTGATGTCCAGGCCTATGCGTTGATCTTCGGAGGTGACATCGGAGAGCAGCAGTTGAGGCGACGTCGGGAGATGATCGAACACTGCGGCTTCGCGGACATGCGGATCGACGCATTGGACCACCCACCCCTCAAGCCTTTCGGGGCGCGGGCCAGCGGAGAGCCTCTGCACCCGCTCGCTCAGCCCTACCACGAAGGACTGGAACATGTCCTCGATCTTGCTCGTAGTCGAGGAGTGAGGACCGTCTTCACGGGCGACGGCGGCGATCAGCTTTTCAGTCTGCGTGAAGCTGAGTGGTCGGCATTGGGGAGCAGCCCCGGCCGAAACAACCCTCATCGGCCACTGCCCACCTGGCTCGGTGAGCGTGCCGTTGAGCAGTTGGAGTACCTGGACTCGAACCTGCCGCCGGCCACGGTGCTCAACCCCTCCGCGCTGTTGGGCTTCGCGTCGCGCACGCCGCAATACCTGGAAGCCGGGATGTGGCAGGTTTCGCCGCTCTGTTCACCCCGGTTGGCCGGCTTCTGCGAGCAGCTGCCCCTTGGCTGGAGGAAGCACAAGCGACTGGCTCGCGAACGACTGCGACGGCTGGGATTCTCGGATGACGTGGTCAATCCAGCCCTCCGGGAGAACTTCACGCACGTGATGGAGTACGCACTCGCCGAGTTCGGCATGCCGTTGCTGGAGAAGCAACTGGATCACTCGATCCTGGTCGATCTCGGGTACGTCGATGCGGACGAGTTGCGTGCGATTCACGGCAGGATCGCCAACGGTGGTGAGATGGACTTGTCCATCTTCGCGTTTCTCAGGATGGAGCTCGGCGTGCGAGGCGTGGCGGCGTGATGCCTGAGACGAGCGCGTTCGAGATGCGGCTCGGCAGGGAAGCCGATCGTCCCGCCGCTGCCGAGATGATCCGGTCACGCGCGGTGTGGATGCGGGGACGCGGCCAGCGCTGGGAGTCCTGGTACACGAGGGCGGAGATGCTGGCCGATCAGATCGGTGCTGAGCGCTGGCCGGTGTTCGTCCTGACGAAGGATCGTCGGGTTGTGGGTATGACCACCGCGACCTTCACTCTGCCTCATCTGGGATGGGCTGAGGACGAGATCGCCGAGCCGTCTGTGTTTCTCCAGACCACGGTCACCGATCCAGGCTTTGCTGGTGGTGGCCTCGGTGTGTTGATCGCTTGTTGGGCGCTCGACTACGCGGCGGTGAACGGGAAGCTGTGGACTCGGCGTGGTGTCTTGACGATCGGCGAGGAGAACCTCGGGCTGGTGCGGTACTACCAGTTGCAAGGTTGGCGGGTGGTTCGTGCCATCTCGCATCCGCGTAAGCCGGGCGTCACGGTGTGGTCCCTGCAACGCCCGGCTGTGCCTCAGTCCGACCTTCGCGAGTTCGTTCGGTGGCAGCCTGTCTGATCCGGTCAGAGGCGGACTGATTCGCCTGTGGTGGAGGAGTGTTTGGCTGCTTCGATTACCTCTAGGCCGGTTACTGCGTCTTGCGGGGAGACTGGGGCTGTGCCGGTGGCTACCTGGGCGTAGAAGTCCTGGTAGGCGCCTGGTTCTGTGCGGTGAGGTTTGCCGCCCAGGGTGCCCCAGGACTGTTCTGGGTCTTCGCCCCAGCCTGGGGTTGCGGGGGTTTCGCCTGCTTTCAGGCGTTCTTCTTGGGGGTCCATGCCGTATTTGACGTAGGCGGCGTCGTGGCCCAGTACGCGGAAGCGGGGGCCCAGGTCGGCGGCCAGGGCGCTCATCCAGAGGTGGGAGCGGACGCCGTTCTCGTGGGTCAGGGAGAGGAAGACGTCGTCGTCGGCTTTGGCGCCTGGGCGGACTGTGGCTATTTCGGCGTGGACTGAGAGTGGGCGGCCGAAGAGGGCTACGGACTGGTCTACCAGGTGGGTGCCCAGGTCGAAGAGGATGCTGCCGAGGTCGGCTGGGTCGCCGGATTCTTTCCAGGACGACTTGATTTCTGGGCGGTAGCGCTCGAAACGGGATTCGAAGCGGTGTACTCGGCCCAGGGCGTTGGTGTTGAGGAGTTTTTGGACGGTCAGGAAGTCGCCGTCCCAGCGGCGGTTGTGGAACGGGACGAGCATCAGGCCTCTTGAGGAGGCGATTGAGGCCAGGGCTCGGGCTTCGGCTGCTGAGGCGGCGAAAGGTTTGTCGACCACCACGTTGAGGCCGTGTTCCAGGACCTGGCGGGCGTGGGTGGCGTGGAAGCGGTTGGGGGTGGTGATCACTACCAGGTCGAAGTTGTTGGCCCACACCTCGTCCAGAGTGGACAGCAGGCGGGCGTTGGGGTAGCGCTCGGCCACCTCGGCTTGGCGGGCTGGGTTCGAGGTTACGACGGCGGCCAGGGTCAGGCCTGGGGTTGCCTCGATGAACGGGGCGTGGAAGGCCGCCCCACCTAGTCCGTAGCCGACGAGAGCTGTGCGCATGTGCTCAGACTAGGTGGTCTCAGCTGATGGACGGGGTGTTGGAGCGGTTGGTGGGGCCCTACCGTTCGAGTCATGACCATGCCGCTGGTTAGCCGACGCCACGTTGACTACGTGCGCGTCACCAGCATGGCTTGTTGTTGCTCGCGTTGATCTGACTTCCCCCAATCGGCGAACAGACGGAGCACAGCCATGTCCTGGTCCTTTGAGACGAAGCAGATTCACGCGGGCGCCGCGCCCGATCCGGCCACTGGTGCTCGTGCCACGCCGATCTACCAGACCACTTCTTATGTTTTTCGGGACACGCAGCACGGCGCTGATCTCTTTGCGCTGGCTGAGCCCGGGAACATCTACACGCGGATCAACAACCCGACGCAGGACGTGCTCGAGCAGCGGGTTGCCGCGCTCGAGGGCGGTGTGGCGGCGGTTGCGTTCGCTTCGGGGCAGGCGGCTGAGACGGCCGCGATTCTGAACCTGGCCAAGGTCGGCGATCATCTGGTTTCCAGCGCGTCGTTGTACGGCGGCACGTACAACCTGTTCCACTACACGTTGCCCAAGCTGGGCATCGAAGTGTCGTTTGTGGACGATCCGGATGATCTGGAGGCTTGGCGGGCGGCGGTCCGGCCCAACACCAAGTTGTTCTTCGGGGAGTCGCTGGCCAACCCGCGCAGCCACGTGCTGGACATCGAGGGTGTTGCGGGGGTGGCGCACGAGAACGACGTGCCGCTGATCGTCGACAACACGGTTCCCACGCCGTACCTTCTCAAGCCGCTGGAGCACGGTGCGGACATCGTCATCCACTCGGCCACGAAGTACCTGGGTGGGCACGGGACGGCCATCGCCGGTGTGGTGGTGGATGGTGGGAAGTTCGAGTACGGGGCTGAGAAGTTCCCGGACTTCCACGAGCCGGACCCCAGCTACAACGGGCTGCGGTACTGGCCGGTGCTGGGGCACGGGGCGTTCGCGGCGAAGTTGCGGGTGCAGGGGTTGCGGGACACGGGCGCGGCCATTGCGCCGTTGACCAGTTTCCTCGTGATCCAGGGGATTGAGACGTTGTCGCTGCGCATCGAGCGGCACGTGGAGAACGCGCAAGCGCTTGCGGCTTGGCTGGAGGAGCGGGACGAGGTCGAGAAGGTCCACTACGCGGGGCTGGAGTCGTCGCCGTTCCACGCTGCCGCGCGGAAGTACCTGCCGAAGGGGGCGGGTGCGGTCGTGAGTTTTGAGCTTCGAGGTGGGGTCGAGGCTGGGCGGGCGTTCGTTGACGGCACGAGCTTGTTCAGCCAGCTGGTGAACATCGGTGACGTGCGGTCGTTGATCGTGCACCCGGCTTCGACCACGCACAGCCAGTTGACGGCCGAGGAGCAGTTGGTCACGGGTGTTTCGCCTGGGCTGGTGCGGTTGTCGGTGGGGCTGGAAGGGCTGGAGGACCTCAAGGCCGACCTCGAGGCGGGCTTCACCGCGGCGAAGTCCGCGTTGTAGTGGGCGGCTGGCGGTTCGGGGACCCGAACGGGCGGCGGAAGTGGTTCAGTCACGCCGCGCCGTTCGGGGGACTGCCGGGTTTCCAGCTCGCGTACGAGACGTGGGGGACCTTGAACGCGGAGGCCTCCAACGCGGTGCTCGTGCTCCACGCCCTCACCGGGGACAGCCATGTCGCCGGGGGCGTGGAGCCGGGTCACCCCACGCCGGGCTGGTGGGCTTCCCTGGTGGGGCCCGGGAAGCCGCTCGACGGGTTCTTCGTGGTCGCGCCGAACGTGCTGGGTGGGTGTCAGGGGAGCACCGGGCCCTGGCAGTACCCGGCGTTTCCGGACATCGCCATCAGAGATCAGGTGGCGGCCGAGGTTCACCTCGCGGACTTCCTCGGGATCGAGCGGTGGGCAGCGGTGGTGGGCGGGTCGATGGGCGGGATGCGGGCCGTCGAGTGGGCGGTGGGTCAGCCTGCTCGGGTGGACTCGTTGTTGCTGCTGGCGACCACCGCGGCGGCGTCGGCCGAGCAGATCGGGCTGGCGTCGGCTCAGGTGCACGCGATCAAGGCCAGTCCGGCGGAGGGGCTGGGGATCGCGCGGCGGATCGCGCACATCAGTTATCGCAGTGAGCAGGAGTTGCAGGCCAGGTTCGGGCGGGACAGGCAGGACGACGGGCGGTTCGAGGTCGAGTCCTATTTGGACCACCACGCGGCGAAGCTCACCAGGAGGTTCGACGCGGCCAGCTATGTCACGTTGACGGAGGCGATGAACTCGCACGACGTCGGGCGTGGGCGTGGTGGGGTCAAGGCGGCGCTGCGGCGGGTTCAGGCGCGTGCGTTGGTGGCCGGGGTCGACTCGGACCGGCTTTATCCGTTGGCGCAGCAGCGAGAACTGGCGGCGGGCATCCCCGGGGCCGACGACCTGCGGGTGATCGCGTCGCCGTACGGGCACGACGCGTTCCTGATCGAGAGCGAACAGGTCGGTGCGCTGGTCAGGGAGCTTGTGCCCGCGCACTCAGGTAGTCGTTGAGGCGTGCGGAGGCGGCGAGCATGGCCAAGCCCTGTGCGGTGAGGCGGCGGCGCCAGTCGGCGAGGGCCGCACTCAACGTGTCGGTGCCGCCTGCCGTGCGGATTTGCTGTACCACCAAGGCGATTCGGGCCAACGGGTAACCGCCGCGGCGCAGCAGGTGGGCCAGTTCGGCGTCGCGGACGTCCTCGGCGCGGAACACGCGGTAGCCGGTGGACTCGCGGTTCGGCGTGAGGATTCCGGCTTCTTCCCATGCGCGCAGTGTTGCCGGGGTGACGTCCAGGCGGCGGGCGAGTTCGCCGATCGTGCGGGGTTCCAGGACCGGTTCGAAGTCGGCCAGGTCGTGCACGGCGCGGCTGACCGAGTCGAGGGTTTCGCGGTCGCGGAGGAGTCGCTCGTGGCCGCGGTCGATGGTCAGCAGGACGTCGTCGAGCGCGTCGGCGTGCACGGCGTTCATGATCTGGCCGGCGCGAGCGTGCCCGAAGGCCGGGATCAGCGCGAGGAACGCGCGCAGGGCGGCGGCGTGCACCGCCGTGTAGACGCGGTAGTCCGACGGGGTGCGGTCAGCGGGCGGGATGAACCCGGATTGCTCGTAGTTGCGCACGGCCTGGGTCGAGATACCGTGTTCACGAGCGAGGTCGGTTGGTCGCACGGTTGAGACTTTAGGCGATCTTATCGCCTGGAATCGCGCGAAAGTCTCAACAGAGGTTTCAATGTTACGGTTGAACCACATGAGCCAGGACATTCGCGAGTTCATCAGTCCCTTCACCGAGCTCTTGGCGTTCGGCGAGCCGACGCACCTCGAGCACGCCCACACCTGGATCCGCAACGAGCTGTTCGAGCAGCTGGCCGCGCAGGGCTTCCGCTCGATCGCCCTGGAGACCTGCCGGGTCAGGGGCCTCCTGGTCGACGACTACGTCCAGGGCGGCCCCGGCGACCTCGACACGGTCATGAAGGAAGGCTTCTCCCACAGCTTCGGACAGTGGCCGGCCAACCGTGAGCTGGTCGCGTGGATGCGCGAGTACAACGCGGACAAGCCGGCCGAGGAGCGGCTGTCGTTCCACGGCTTCGACTTCCAGACCGAGACGACCAGCGCGCCCAGCCCTCGGCCCTACCTCGAACACGCCCGCGACCACCTGGGCGAGGACGTGGATCTCACGATCGACGACGAGAAGTGGAGCAGGGACGAGGCCGTTCTGGACCTCACCAAGTCACCCGGTCAGTCCGAAGAGGCCATCAGGCTGCGTGAGATCGGCACGGGGATGCTCAGGCGCCTGCACGCGCGCAGGACCACCGACGAGGCCTGGACGCGCGCGGAAACCCATCTGACGGCCGCGCTGAGCCTGCTGCAGTACCACTGGGAGTGTGCCGAACCGAACCCGTTGGGGGTGCGGCTCAACCGTCTGTGTCAGATGCGCGACGGTGTGATGGCCCGCAACCTGCTGGCGATTCGCCGGATCGAGGCGCGAAAGGGACCGACGTTCGTGTTCGCGCACAACGCCCACCTGCAGCGCACGAACAGTTCGATGGAGATGGCTGGCGAGCGGATCGAGTGGTTCTCCGCGGGCGCGCTCGTGGTGCCGATCCTCGGCGACCAGTACACCGTCATCGGCGGCACGCTCGGCCGCAACGACACGATCGGATTAGGCGAACCGGACAAAGCCACCCTCGAAGGCCAGTTGCAGAGCCGGTTCACGACCTGGGGGATGACGACGGACAAGCCGGCCGGCCCGTCCCGCGCCGACACGGGTGCCGACCCGATGCTCGCGATGGCCTACTTCCCGCTCGACCAGCACCTGCTGGCCGGCGTGGACGCCCTGTTGCACGTCAGGGTTGGTCGTCCAGTGACGCGGTGATCCACGGCGCGACGGGCAGGTCGCGCGTCTCGCACTCGATCGCCAGCTTCAGGGTCCACCGCAGGGCTTGTAAAACCACGGTCGCGAGCTCCTGCGGTGCCCCGTTGGCCAGTGCGATCTCGATCTGCTCCGCAGCCGCGTCCTGATCTCCGTGCACCTCGGCCAGCAACGCCCTGATCGCGGTGCGCACGGGCGGGTCGGCGTCGTCGATCTGGACCTCGCGGCCCTCCTCGTCGAAGACCTGCATCTTCACCGGCGTGGCGCCGCCGGAGCCGAGCGCGCCGACCATGCTGCTGCACTCGGCGAACAGCAGCAACACCAGCTCACGGATCTCCTCGTTGCCCTCCGGCGACCCGCTGAGGTAACCGGTCACGAGGTCCACCGCCACAGCGTCCTCACCGGCCCTGGCGGCAGCCAGCGCCTCGCCGGCCACGGCGGTCAGCCGTGCCCAGCGATCTGGATCCTGCGGTGGTTTCACAGGTACTGCCTACCGCGCGGTGTCACGCATTCGCAATGCCCCATCTTGATCAGAGTGCTACCGGGGTATGTCACTCCGCAGGTCAATGTGTGATTCAGCGGATCCACCTAGCATCGGGTGGTGTTTCGCACGCTGTACCGGACAGTCCTCGGTCCCGATCGCACCCGAGTGCTCACGAAAGTGCTCGGCCGGTTCCGCGTTCCCGCGTTCGCCGCGTTGATCATCTACGGGTTCGTCTGGGCGATCATCGGCTGCGTGGCGTACGTGGACACCGCGAACCCCGCTGGGACAGTGCACGGTGACGGCTGGTGGGTGCTCATCTTCTTCGTCACCCTCGTTCCGTACGTTCTGCTGATCTGGTCGCCGCTCTACTCCTGGCGACTGGCGGCACCGGGGTTCTACTTCATCAGCTTCCTGTACGAGGGCGACCGTGCGGCGGCCTTCCAGTACTGGACCGTCATCCCGATCCTGGTCGCGGTCGCGGCCTTCTACTCGCGCGGAATCGTCGTCACGGCGACGTTGATCACCATGGCGATAGTTCCGTTCGCCGAACCGCAGCGCGCCGCCTTGGCGCTCTACGTGCCTCTCATAGTGGCGGTCATCTACCTGTTCGGCGAACGCGGCCGAGCTGAACGAGAGCTCGAAGAAGCCCGCACGTCGAAGGCCGCCCTCGAGGAACGCGCTCGCATCGCGCGCGAGATGCACGACGTCGTGGCGCACCACATGTCGATGGTGGTCGTGAGGTGCGAGACCGCGCCCTACCGCCTCAAAGGACTGAACGACGAGGCCGAGAAGGAGTTCGCCGAACTCGGCCAGGCCGCCAGGGAAGCCATCACCGACATGCAACGGCTGCTCGGCGTGCTCAGGACGAACGGCCACGAGCCGGAACGCGAACCGCAGCCGGGCATCAGCCGCATCCCCGAGCTCGCGAGGCCCGGTGACGAGGCCGAGGTCGACGTGGACGACGTCCCGGAGGCGGTCGGGCTGACCGCGTACCGGATCGTCCAGGAGGCGCTCACGAACGCCACCAGGCACGCGCCCGGCTCGAAGGCGTCCGTCCACGTGCACAAGAACGAGGGCCAGCTGGACGTGCTGGTGATCAACACCGCCGGGGGACCGTCCATGGGCGGTGGCAGCGGGCAGGGACTGGTCGGCATGCGCGAACGCGTCGCGGTGCACGGTGGCACGCTGACCGTGAAGTCGACCGAGAACGGCGGGTTCATGGTGCGGGCGAGGATTCCGTTGGGGGACAAGTGATCAGGGTGGTCGTGGTGGACGACCAGGAGATGGTGCGCGAGGGCTTCTCCGCGCTGCTCGACGCGCAGGAGGACATCGAGGTGGTCGGCGCCGCGGGCAACGGCGTCGAGGGCGTCGCACTCGCGCGCAACGTCAAACCGGACGTCGTGCTGATGGACGTGCGCATGCCCGAGATGGACGGCCTCACCGCGACCCGGCTGCTGCTGGACGGTTCGGTCGAGACCAAGGTCCTCGTGCTGACCACGTTCGACCTGGACGACTACGTCTACGAGGCGTTGCAGGCCGGTGCGAGCGGATTCCTGCTCAAGCACGCGCCCGCCCGTGAGCTGCTCAACGCCGTGCGCGTGGTCGCAGCAGGGGAAGCGCTGCTGGCGCCGTCCATCACCAAGCGGCTGATCGAGGACTTCGTGAAGTCCCGCCGCGCCGAACGCATCCGGCCGGCGCGACTGAACGTCCTGACCGAACGCGAGACCGAGATCCTGGTGCTGGTCGCGCAGGGCATGTCGAACGTGGAGATCGCGGCGCATCTGGTGCTCGCCGAGCAGACCGTCAAGACGCACGTGAGTCGCGTGCTCACGAAACTCGGGCTCCGCGACCGCGCCCAGGCCGTCATCGCGGCGTATGAGACCGGGCTCGTAGTACCGGGGTAGCAGGGATAAAACAGCACGTCAGAGGGATGATCACGGCCCTGTGGTCTTCCTAGGTTCGGTTCATGCGCCGAGCCGTGTTGTTCCTCCTGCTGATCGCCGTTCCGTCGGTCGCGCCGTCGATCGCCGAGTGGCGTGCCGACGTCGCCCGCCGGGTCGCGATCGTCGGTGACCTCGCCACCGCCCGTGACGTCGTGGTCGTCGTGCCGGGGTCCGACGTGGACGTCGACCGGTTCGACCGGACCGTCGGGCGGATGGCGACCAACCTGTACGAGCAGGCGCACCGCGACGACCTGGCGGTGATCGCGTGGCTCGGGTACCGCACTCCGCAGGGACTTGGGGTGGACGCGGCGACCGGCGGTTTGGCAAGGCAAGGCGCCACAGCGCTCGTGGAGTTCGTGCGTGCTTTGCACACCAACGCGCGTATCCACGTGTTCGGGCACAGCTACGGCTCGGTCGTGGTGTCGCTGGCGGCGCACGAGCTGGACGTGGCCGACATCGTGTTCACCGGAAGTCCTGGCGTGCGGGCGAATTCGGTGTCGGAGCTGGGGACCGGCGCCAAGGTGTGGGCGATCCGGGCCGGCGGTGACTGGATGCGGTTCGTGCCCAACGTCCGGTTGTTCGACCTCGGGCACGGCACCGATCCCACGTCGGACGGGTTCGGCGCCACCGTGCTGCGGTTCGAGGGCGGCAAGCACGACACCTACTACGAGCCGGGCAGCGAGACGTTGAGCGCGCTCGTCCGGATTGCTTCTGGTTCGGGGGAGACGCTGTGAGGAATCCGTTCATCGACGCTGTCCGTGCGATCGCGGTGATCGCGGTCGTGCTCGGCCATTGGCTCGTCACCTCGTTGGTGGACACGCCGACCGGCATGTACATCGACAGTCCGCTCAAGCACTTGCCTGAGCTGACACCGGTTTCGTGGGTGCTGCAGGCGCTCGGCCTGTTCTTCTTCGTGGGCGGCTATGCGGCGGCTCGCTCGCAGACTCCGTTCCTCGTCAGGCTGAAGCAGCTCGCCGTGCCCACGTCGCTGATGCTCGCCGCGTGGGTCGCTGTCCTCTTCGGACTGTCGATGCGTGGTGTCGACCAGGGCACCGCCTACAACATCGGTTTCCTGGTCACGACACCGTTGTGGTTCATCGTCGTCTACCTGGTGCTGCTGGCGCTGAAACCGGTGGTGCGCAAGCTGGACGAGCACTCGTGGGGTGTGCTCGTCCCGATCGCGCTGGTGCTGGTGGTCCCGTACGCGGTGTGGTGGGCGGCCTGGCAGCTCGGCCACTCGCTGGCACGCAGGAGGATTCCGGGTCCGCCGCTGCTGGTCCTCGGCGTGCTCGGGTACGCGTTGCTCACGCAGTTCGGCGGCTATCCGACGTCGGCCGTCGGCATCCCGGGTGCGGCCGTCTCGAACCTGAACCCGCCGAACTACGCGACGCTGGCGCTGGCGTTCGCCCAGATCGGCCTGGTGCTCACGATCGCGCCGCTGCTGACCCGGATCGGCACGACGAAACCCGTGCGGTGGCTGAACAAACGAGCACTCGGGATCTTCCTCGCACACCAGAGCGCACTGATCACCGTGACGCTGACGCTCAGCGCGTGGGGGCCGCTGCCGGGGCTCCAACAGCCACCAGATCATCCCGGCTGGGTGTGGCAACGACTGCTGTGGCTGCCGGTGTGCGCGGCCGTGACCTGGGGATGGCTCCGAGCACTGCAAGGCCGATCGCGGCGAAGTGCAGCACCACCACCGCGGGAGCCGGTTCCAGCGCCAGCATCGGCGGAACGCACGCCAGCGCCGTGAGCAGCCACGGCAACCGGGTGTCGCAGCTGCCGGTGCGGGCGGTGTGGATCAGGTACCAGCCGAGCAGGAGGTGGATGAGGTTCTGCAACGGGTCCACCGGCAGCAGCACCAGCACCCCTTCGCCGAGGAACCCGCTCACCACGAACCCGAGCACGCCGAGCGTCCCGAACACCACGCCCATGCCGGTCGCGAGCCTGGTCCGGTGCGACTCGTGGGCGAGTTTCGACACCTTGACCAGGCGCCGCTCGAACCGGTGGAACACCAGGATCAGCGGCACCAGCCCGAACACCAGCCAGATCGGCGCCTGCGTCAGCCCGAGCAACCCGACCAGCGCACCCACACCGGCCAAATAGGCCAGGTACACCGTCATCGGAGCCCGGCGCGCGAAGTTCACGACGTGCCAGGAACGGCCCTCCAGCCACGCGGTGACCCGCCCGCGGGCCAGCAGGGCCAGGCACACCTGCGCCACCCCGAGCACCATCATCGAGCGCGGGTAGTCGCTGAAGAACACCAGCGCCGGCAACGTGATCGCGCCCGCCGCGGCCAGCGTCCTGCGACTCAGGTTCGTCAGCGTGCCGTCCGCGTAGAAGAACCCGATCTGCTGCATCAGCAACGCGCCGACGATCAGGTTCGCGTACCCGCCGGTCTTCCAGTCCGTCGACGTGCGCGCGACCTCGACGGTGAGCGTCACCAGCACCAGCACGAACGGCGTGGTGCGGCGGAAGTGCTGGTGCAGCCACGCGGCGGCGGGCGTGGCCGCCACCGCGAGCAGGTAGACCCCGAGGAACCACAACGGATGCGTGATCAGGCGGCTGTACGCGTCGACCTTCACGTCCAGCAGGTTCAACGCCGCGAACAACACCACCCACAGCAACACGAACGCGAGCACCGGCCGCAGCAGCCACGAGGTCCGGCTCGACACCCAGCACCCGAAGCCGCCCTCGTGCGCCTGCCAGCTGCGCAGGTTCGCGTGCCCGCCCGCGAAGAAGAACAACGGCACCGCCTGCAACGCCCACAGCCACGGCGTGCCGAAGCCGCGCAGATGAGCCAGCATCGCCACGGTCTCGCCGAGCACGAGGAGGGTGAGGCTGAAGAGCCGCAGGAACGTCGCGTACCGGTCCTGCTTGGCGTGCGCCAGCTCCAGCGGCAGCGAGTTCACGCTGGCCGTGCGTGGAATGTCGTCGCGCCGCCGCCCGTGCAGGCGCGCCAGCAGGAGGAACACCACGACCGCACTGCCGAACGCCCACGCCACCACGGGTTCGTGACCCGGCGGCCCCCACCGCTGCCGCCACGAGTTGAACTTCAGCCCGAACGCGTAGGTCTCGGCCACCACGTGACAGGTCTGCTCGGCGCCTCGCGGGTTCAGCCGGCACTGCGCGTGCAGGTCGGTCGTGAGCCGGTCGTCCAACGCCTTGCGAGCGTCCTGCCCGAGCGGATCACCCTTGTGCTCCGCATAGCGCAACAGGTCGTAGCCCAAGTCGTGCGCCCGGCACCCGGTGCTGAAGTCCCACTCGGTGTCACCGGCCGGCCCGGAGCAACCACCGGAGGCGTCGACGACCCGCAACGTCCCGTCCGGCGCCGTCACCGTCTTGGGGTCGCGCCCCATCTCCTTGGCGAAGTCCGACGGCAGGTTGAGGTACGGATCGTGGGTCGCGGACGGCGCCGTGAACGCGTGCACGGCGTTGGCGGCGGCGATCACGTCGGCGCTCGGCGGCACCCCGTTGTCCCCGTTTGCCGGTCTTGAGGCGATCACCCCGCACACGAAGACGGCGACAGCGATCACCGTGAACCGGAACCAGGCCGGGAGACGGAGGAGGAGTTTGCGGGCGCCCATTGTCGCGCCAGGTTACGGAAGGGTCTCGGCTGATCGCCAGTTCACGAGGTCACAGTGGCCGGAGTGAGCGATGCGAGTGCCATCCGGGACAGCAACGCGGCCATCTGGTCGCGGTCGAGATGCGCACTGTGCGGGGTCGAGTTGATCAGCCCGAACACCGCGTGCGCCGCCGCACGCGCGGTCGGCTCGTCGAAGTCCGGCACGGTCCGCCGGATCGTCTCGACCCACACCTCGACGTAGCGGCGCTGCAACGCCCGCACGCGCCGGCGGTCCGGGTCGGTGAGGTTGGCGAGGTTCCGCATCTGCACGGTGATGAGCGCCGGGTCGTCCAGCGCGAAGTCGACGTGCCAGCCGACCAGTTCCCGCAACGCTTCCTCGGCGCTGGTGGCCGCGTCCACGCGCGTCTGGCCGCCGTCCAGCAGTCGTTCGGAGATCGACGTCAGCATCTCGCCGAGCATCGCGTCCTTGCTGCGGAAGTGCCGGTACAGGGCCGGGCCGGAGATGCCGACGGCCGCGCCGATGTCGTCGATGCCCACGCCGTGGAAGCCGTGCCGCGCGAAGAGTTCCGCCGCGGCGTTGAGGATCTGGTCCCGACGTGAGGGTTTCTCGGCCACGTGTGGAGGTTAGCAGCCGTTCACATTGTCGTCCGATGGGTGGAATTCGCGCAGGTACAAGCCCTGATTGTTGACTCTTGACGAATACTTCACACGGGCCTTACTCGTAAGTAACCATTGGCGTGCAATGCATCACACCCCTGCGGCCCCTTCGGGAGTCTTCGATGCGTCCTGCTCACTTCATCGCCTCGGTGGTCACCGCCGCCGCGGCCGTCATCGCGCTCGCCAACCCCGCGAGTGCGGCCCCCGTCAACTACGTCGCGCTCGGCGATTCCTACGCCTCCGGGCTCGGGACCGGCAGTTATGACGGTGCCAGCGGCAGTTGCAAGCGCGGTCCGCTCGCCTATCCGGCCCTGTGGGCGGCGGCGACGGCGCCCGCGAGCTTCAAGTCCGTCGCCTGCTCCGGTGCTCGAACGGGTGACGTCATCAACCAGTCGGCGGCGCTCACGAGCGGCACGAACCTGGTCACCGTGCAGGTCGGCGGCAACGACGCGGGCTTCACGGATGTCATCACCACGTGCACCTTCGGTTCGGATCAGGACTGCACCAACCGGGTGAACCAGTCCAAGACCTACATCGCGAACACGCTTCCCGGACTGCTCAACAACGTCTACGGCACGATCAGGTCGAAGTCCCCGTCGGCGCGCGTGGTCGTGCTCGGCTACCCGCGCATCTACAAGGTGCCCGGCACGTGCAACGTCGGCCTGAGCGACACGAAGCGGGCCGCGATCAACTCCGGTTCCGACGCGCTGCACAACGCCATCAGTGCGCGGGCGGGTGCGGCCGGGTTCACCTACATCGACGTGCGCGGGGCGTTCACCGGGCACGAGATCTGCTCGTCGAGCTGGTGGCTGAACAGCCTGAGCTGGCCGGTCGAGGAGTCGTACCACCCGAACCGCGGTGGTCACCAGAGCGGCTACCTGCCCGCTCTGCGGGCGGTCATCGGTTAGGTTATTCCGGAACGTGAGAGTGCCTGAAACCGCTCCTGACCTGGCTTCTGGTCACTCTCCACCTGTTCCGGTGGACCGCTTGGTTAGCGGGCGCTAACATGAGGAAGTTAACGCCCGCTAACCTGAGGTCTGGGGAGCATGGACGCACCGGTCCTGCGCAGCGCCGCCGAGCCATCGGACCGCTACGCCAAGGAGCACACCGCGCTCGTCGACGAGCTGCGCGGCAAGCTCGCCACCGCCGCTCTGGGCGGCCCTGAGAAGGCGCGTCAGCGGCACGTCGACCGCGGCAAGCTGCTGCCGCGTGAGCGCGTGGACACGCTGGTCGACCCCGGCTCGCCGTTCCTGGAGCTGTCGCCGCTGGCCGCGAACGGCATGTACGGCGACGACGCACCGGCCGCGGGCATCATCACCGGCGTTGGGCGGGTGTCCGGCCGTGAGTGCGTGATCGTCGCGAACGACGCCACGGTCAAGGGCGGCACCTACTACCCGATCACGGTCAAGAAGCACCTGCGCGCGCAGGAAGTGGCGCTGCAGAACAACTTGCCGTGCATCTACCTGGTCGACAGCGGCGGCGCGTTCCTGCCCAAGCAGGACGACGTGTTCCCGGACCGCGAGCACTTCGGCCGGATCTTCTTCAACCAGGCCACGATGTCCGCGAAGGGCATTCCGCAGATCGCGGCCGTCCTCGGGTCGTGCACCGCCGGTGGCGCGTACGTGCCGGCGATGAGCGACGAGGCGATCATCGTCAGGAACCAGGGCACGATCTTCCTCGGCGGTCCGCCGCTGGTGAAGGCCGCGACCGGTGAGGTCGTCAGCGCCGAGGACCTCGGCGGCGGCGATCTGCACTCGCGCACGTCCGGCGTCACCGACCACCTGGCGGAGAACGACGCGCACGCGTTGAGGATGGTCCGTTCGATCATCTCGACGCTCGGGCCGCGCGTGCAACGGCCGTGGGACGTCGCGCCGGTCGAGGCTCCCGTGGTCGACAGCGACCTGTACGGCGTGGTGCCAACGGATTCCCGGACGCCCTACGACGTGCGCGAGGTGATCGCACGGGTCGTGGACGGCTCGAAGTTCCAGGAGTTCAAGAAGGAGTACGGGCAGACGCTCGTCACCGGCTTCGCGCGCATTCACGGTCACCCGGTCGGGATCGTCGCCAACAACGGCATCCTGTTCGGCGAGTCGGCCGTCAAGGGCGCGCACTTCATCCAGCTGTGCGACAAGCGGTCCATCCCGCTGGTGTTCCTGCAGAACATCACCGGGTTCATGGTCGGCCGCGAGTACGAGGCGGGTGGCATCGCCAAGCACGGCGCCAAGATGGTGACCGCCGTGGCGTGTGCCCGCGTCCCGAAGTTCACCGTGATCATCGGCGGCTCGTTCGGTGCCGGCAACTACTCGATGTGCGGCCGGGCTTACTCGCCGCGGTTCCTGTGGATGTGGCCGAACGCGCGGATCTCCGTGATGGGTGGCGAGCAGGCGGCTTCGGTGTTGGCGACGGTTCGCCGCGACCAGCTCGGTGACGAGTGGTCCGCGGAGGACGAGGAGGCGTTCAAGGCGCCGATCCGCCAGCAGTACGAGGACCAGGGCAACCCGTACTACTCGACCGCGCGGCTGTGGGACGACGGCGTGATCGACCCGCGTGACACCCGCACGGTGCTGGGACTTGCCTTGTCCAGTGCGGCGAACGCCCCCATCGACGATGTTTCCTACGGCGTCTTCCGGATGTGATCATGTTCGACAGCGTTCTGGTGGCGAACCGCGGGGAGATCGCGGTCAGGGTTATCCGCGCGTTGCGGTCGCTCGGGATTCGTTCCGTCGCCGTGTACTCCGACGCGGACGCCGATGCGTTGCACGTCCGGATGGCCGACGAGGCCGTGCGGATCGGGCCCGCGGCGGCCAGGGAGAGCTACCTCTCCGTCGAGAAGATCGTCGCAGCGGCTGTTTCGACTGGCGCGCAGGCGATCCACCCCGGCTACGGCTTCCTCGCCGAGAACACGGCGTTCGCGGCGGCCTGTGACGCGGCCGGTGTGGTGTTCGTCGGGCCGCCCGCCTCGGCGATCGACGCGATGGGCGACAAGATCCGCGCGAAGCTGACCGTGTCGGCCGCGGGCGTTCCCGTTGTGCCGGGCCGCACTCGCGAGAACATGTCGGACGACGAGATCGTCGACGCTGCGCTGGAGATCGGTTTTCCGGTGCTGCTCAAGCCTTCCGCGGGTGGTGGCGGCAAGGGCATGCGGCTGGTGCACGAGGAATCGGCGCTGCGCGAGGCGATCGAGTCGGCACGGCGGGAGGCACGCGGGTCGTTCGGTGACGACACGCTGCTGATCGAGCGGTTCATCACGAACCCGCGGCACATCGAGATCCAGGTGCTCGGCGACTCCCACGGCAACGTCATCCACCTCGGTGAGCGCGAGTGCAGCCTCCAGCGGCGGCACCAGAAGATCATCGAGGAAGCCCCCTCACCGTTCCTCACGCCGGAGATGCGGGAGGCGATGGGTGCCGCGGCGGTCGACGCGGCGAAGTCCGTCGGGTACGTCGGCGCGGGCACCGTCGAGTTCATCGTGGACGGTGCGTCGGGCGACTACTTCTTCATGGAGATGAACACCCGGCTGCAGGTCGAGCACCCGGTGACCGAGATGGTCACGGGTGTCGACCTGGTCGAGTGGCAGCTCCGCGTCGCGTCCGGTGAGGTGCTGAACCTCGACGTCTCGCTCCAGGGCCACTCGGTCGAAGCCCGCGTCTACGCCGAGGACCCGTCGCGCGGCTTCCTGCCGACCGGCGGCCGGGTGCTGGCACTCAGCGAGCCCACATCGGTCCGGGTGGATTCCGGGCTGTACGAAGGACTTGTCGTCGGTTCGGACTACGACCCGATGCTCGCCAAGGTGATCGCACATGGCCGCACCCGCGAGGAAGCGTTGCGCCGCCTCGATCACGCGCTCGGTCAGATGGTCCTGCTCGGCGTCACGACGAACATCCCGTTCCTGCGGGCACTTCTGCGTGACGAGGACGTGCGTTCCGGCGCGCTGGACACCGGCCTGGTCGAACGGAAGCTGGACTCGCTGACCTCGGCCGAGATCCCGGACGACGTGTACGTCGCGGCCGGCCTGGAACGGTCGCTGGACCCGCGCGGCGACGACCCGTGGGACCAGCTGTCCGGCTGGCGCGTCGGTGAGCACGCCTGGACGACCTGGCGGATCAACGACGTCGACGTGCGCGTGCGCGGGGACGAAGTCGTTGTGGGCGCTGGAGAACCGGTCAAGGCCCGCGTCCGCAGGGAAGGCACCGACCTCCTCGTCGGGTCACGCCGGTATGCGACCGCGCGCGACGGCGACGTGCTGTGGCTGGGCCACGACGGCGCCTCCTGGGCGTTGGTCGAGGCCGAGTTCCTCGTCGGTGCCGCCGAAGGTGCCGCGGCCTCCGGCGGCCCGGTGAAGTCGCCGATGCCCGGAACAGTTCTGGTGGTCCGCGCCCAGCAGGGCGAGGAAGTGACCGCCGGTCAAGCGTTGTTCGTGGTCGAGGCCATGAAGATGGAGCACACCGTGACCGCACCGGTCGACGGCGTGCTCGCCGAAGTGAACGTTCAGGCAGGCCAGCAGGTCAGACTCGACCAGGTGCTGGCCCTCGTCGTCTCTCACGAGGAGTGACAGCAATGTTGGACTTCAGGCTCCCGAGCGAGTACGAGGACCTGCGGAAAACCGTCGAGGAGTTCGCGCGCGACGAGGTGGCGCCGGTCATCGGCGACTACTACGAGCGCTGCGAGTTCCCGTACCCGATCGTCGCGAAGATGGGGCAGATGGGCCTGCTCGGCCTGCCGTTCCCGGAGGAGCACGGCGGCATGGGCGGCGACTACTTCGCCCTGTGCATCACGCTGGAGGAACTTGCCCGCGTCGACTCGTCCGTCGCGATCACGGTGGAGGCGGCCACGTCGCTGGGCGCCATGCCCATCTACCGGTACGGCACCGACGAGCAGAAGGCCGAGTGGCTGCCGTCGCTCACGTCCGGGGAGAAGCTCGGCGCGTTCGGCCTGACCGAGCCCGGCAGCGGTTCGGACGCGGGCGCGCTCGCGACCACCGCGCGCCTCGACGGTGACGAGTGGGTCATCAACGGCACCAAGGCGTTCATCACGAACTCCGGCACGGACATCACCGGCCTGGTGACGGTCGCGGCGGTCACGGGCACGCTGCCGGACGGCCGCAAGGAGATCTCGTCGATCATCGTCCCGTCCGGCACGCCGGGCTTCACGGTGTCGAAGAAGTACTCCAAGGTCGGCTGGTCCGCCTCGGACACCCGCGAACTGTCGTTCCAGGACTGCCGGGTGCCCGCCGCGAACCTGCTCGGCACCCGCGGCCGCGGGTTCGCCCAGTTCCTGCGGACGCTGGACGAGGGCCGCGTCGCCATCGCCGCGCTGTCCGTCGGCCTGGCCCAGGGCTGCGTCGACGAGTCGGTCCGGTACGCGCACGAGCGGGAGACGTTCGGCGCGAAGATCGGTACGTACCAGGCGATCCAGTTCAAGATCGCCGAGATGGAGGCCCGCGTGCACACCGCGCGCCTGGCCTACTACGAGGCCGCGTCCCGGATGCTGCGCGGCGAGCCGTTCAAGAAGCAGGCGGCCATCGCGAAGCTCGTGTCGTCCGAGGCGGCGATGGACAACGCCCGCGACGCCACGCAGATCTTCGGCGGCTACGGCTTCATGAACGAGTACCCGGTCGGCCGCTTCTACCGCGACGCCAAGATCCTGGAGATCGGCGAGGGCACCTCCGAGGTCCAGAAGATGCTGATCGCCCGCGAGCTGGGTCTGTAGTCCGTTCCATCTAAATAATCTCAAACCGCCGGTTCGAATCGTTCTGTCCGGCTACCGTCGTTTGCCTTCCGCACGAGTGTGAGGGTGCAGATGACAGGTAGTCGGCCAGAACCGGTCTTTCCGGGTTTGCGAGTCCTCCTCGAGGTCATTCACGGTCTTTGCGACCGGCCCGGGTTCTTCTACCGGAGCAAGACCGAGGAAGTGGTCGGTGACCAGCCGCTTCCGTTGCTCTACCTGGAGAGCGAAGCCAGTCCGACGCCATTCCTGCGCGCGCTCGAACACAAGCTCGACGAGGGACGCCCGGCAATACCGCACGCCTATGTCGATGTGTCCGCCGTCGGTGCGGAAGTGGACAAAAGATGGCCGGAGGAAGCGCGGGAGACTCAGCCGCTGCTGCCGTTGTTGGACGTGCTGGCCTATCAGCTGGCGGAGGTCCACGTCGGCAGTGAGCGGCTGACGCGGTTCGACCACTACCGGCTCGTGGACTGGCTCACGAGCAAGCGGCTGCCGCGCAAGCCGGGGCGGGACGACCGGGCGAGCGTGATCGAGCTGCTGAGGCAGTGGACCGGCAAGACCGCCGAGAACGGC
Source organism: Lentzea miocenica (assembly GCF_033949945.1). Classification (NCBI taxonomy): domain Bacteria; kingdom Bacillati; phylum Actinomycetota; class Actinomycetes; order Pseudonocardiales; family Pseudonocardiaceae; genus Lentzea; species Lentzea miocenica. The sequence continues at coordinate 194,961 of NZ_JAXAVW010000009.1, read as the reverse complement.
GAGGCGCTCAACCGGGCCGTCGACGCGTTCATCCCGAACCTCGTGACGAGGCTGGGGCTCGGGCTGGTCGCGTGGGTCGGCAGCAAGGCTGGCTTCCGGTGGCTCGGCAAGCGGGTGCCGGGGCTGGCGCGCGAGTCGAAGTGGTTCATGCGCGGGCAGAACTTCGCGCTGCCCAACCACTCCATCGAGTTCCTCGGGTTCGCCGAGCGGCTGACGCTGGGCAGGCGCGAGTCCGAGAACGAGGAGCAGATCAAGCTGCTGCTCGTGCACGCGTTCCTGGAGGACCTGCGGATCTCCTACCGGCGCCGCCGCCGGTTCCTGCCGCGCAGGGCCGGGTTCCGCCGCACCGCCTACATCCCCGTGCTGCTCGACGGCGTGACGAAGGACAACGGCGGCTGGGAGCTGCTGGAGCTGATCAACGACGTCCGCAACGAGACGGGTGAGGCCGACCCGTTGCTGGTGATCGCGGCCAGCTCCGTGCAGCCGGCGTTGTCGGAACGGCTCGGGACCACGCCGGTCGCGCCGGAGGAGACCGCGGACGCGCTGGCGACGTGGCGGGAGGAGCTTCCGCGCAAGCGTCAGATGCTCGCGCCGGACGCGCGCTACCTGATGATCAGGCTGCCGTTCCCGAGCCCGGACAGGAAGAAGTGGAAGGGCACGCCCGCGTTCACGGCGGCCCCCGTGAAGTGGCTGGCGCGGCCGCGGCGACTGGAGACGATCATCGCGGCCGTGGCCGCGGTGTTGCTGCTGCCGGGGTTCGTGGCCGTGCAGAACCACATCGACGCGAACTGCTCGATAGTCGGCTCAGCGGTCTCGCCGGGGGTGTCGACGCGGCTGATGGACGTCGACGGGCACGCCGAATGCGTGGGCTACAGCGACAACGACAGCCAGGTGTTCGGTTCGAACGAACGGCTCAGGTGGACGCAGCAGGCGGTCTTCGCGCAGAACGAGGAGGCCGAACGGCTGCGCGGCTCGAACGACGACCGCCCGCTCGTCTCGTTGCTCTACTTCTCGAGCCTCACCCACCGGGACAGCAACCCCGACGCCGACCACTCCAGGGCCGAGGAACTGGAGGGGATGCTGCTCAAGCAGCGGCAGCAGAACGACAGGTCGAGCTCAGGGCCGTTGCTGCGCATCGTGGTCGCGAACGGCGGCGCGAAGATGGATCGCGCGCACGACGTGCTGACGGAGATGCTGACCCCGTTGCTGGAAAAGGATCCGAGCATCATCGGGGTGATCGGGCTCGACCGCAGCGTCGAGCAGACCAGGAAGGTCATCACCTCGCTCGGTTCGCTCGGGGTACCGACCATCGGCACCACGCTCACCGAGGCGTCGCTGCCGAAGCTCTCGACGATGTACTTCCAGCTGATCCCCGGCAACGTCCGGCAGGCGGACCTCGTCCGGCAGTACGCGCAGCACGTCCGCGCGACCAAGGTGACGATCCACCACCCGAAGCTGGGGCAGGAGGACGTCTACCTCGACAACCTGGTCGCCGTGCTGGGACAGGAGCTGGCCAGGACAGGCGTGCCGTTCGAGGCACGCGAGTGGGCCAACGGCCCGCAGGAGGTGCCGTCGCAGTGCGTCGAGAACCACTCCAGCGAGCTCGTGTTCTTCGCCGGCCGCGAGGAGCACTTCGGCGAGTTCCTGCAGGCGGTCGGCAGGAACTGCTACGACAAGACGCGCCTGCCGCGCATCCTCGCGGACGACGCGATCATCCGGTTCATCGCGCAGGAGGCGAGCCGCAAGCGCGACTCGCTGGCCGGCATGCGCGTGTCCTACGTGAGCATGGCCGGACTCGTCGTGCTCGCGGGCAAGTCCTGTGTCGACGGCAAGCCGGACGACAAGGTGCGCGGCGGTCTGCCCCTGGACGCCTTCTGCGCCGGCTACAGCAAGCTGGCCAAGGAGGTTCAGGACTCCGCGCTGCCGCGGGAGGACAAGCCGGCCAAGCCGTGGCCTGGCGAGCACATGGCGGTCGCCTACGACGCGGCAGGGCTCTTCCTCGACGCCGTGCGCAACGCCCAGGCTCGCCTGGCCGGGTACACCCCGCACCGCGGGGCGATCGGCGGGGAGCTGCGCGAACTGGAGTTCTTCGGCGCCACGGGACGCACGAACTTCAAGGTGTCGAGGGTCGGTGAGACGAGGAACTTCACGATCCTCGAGCTCGCCGACATCTACGACTTCGAGCTGCAGCCCGAGTGCGTGTTCCTGACCGGTGACCTGTACGGGCCGGATTCACCACGCCGGGACACCGGTTGCCCTGCCTAGAGCTTGGGCACAGCTCGGTCGATGATCGCGCTGAAGTCGGTGGACTTGGGGAGCGTGCCGAACGCGACTCCCCAGTCGCCGCCGAGCCGTGAGCCGAGGAACGCGTCCGCCACCGCGGGGTGCCCGTGCCTGACCAGCAGGGCACCCTGCAGGATCAGCGCCATCTTCTCCACGACCCGGCGTGCCTGCGACTCGTCCACATCGGACAGCGCGGTGCCCAGGTCCTTGAGCGCGTTGTCGATCCGTGCGTCGACCCCGGTGACGGTGGCCAGGAACTCCTGCACCGACTCGGGTTCCTTCTTCATCGCGCGCAGGACGTCGAGCGCGGCGACGTTGCCGGAACCCTCCCAGATCGACATCAGCGGCGACTCGCGGAACAGTCGCGGCATCCCGCTGTCCTCGATGTATCCGTTGCCGCCCAGGCACTCCAACGCCTCGGCCGCGTGCACCGGCCCGCGCTTGCACACCCAGTACTTGGTGACGGCGAGCCCGAGCCGCGGCCGATGCTCCGCCAGCCACATCGCGGCGGTCGTGGCGGCCTCGGACTCGATCGCGAGGTCCGCCAGCACGTTGCGCATGGCCGGCTGGTCGATCAGGTACTTCCCGAACGCCTTGCGGTGCGCCGCGTGGTGCGCCGCCTGCCTCAGTCCGGCGCGCATGCCCGCCGCCGATCCGAGAACGCAGTCGAGCCGGGTCATGTTGACCATCTCGATGATCGTGCGCACGCCCCGGCCCTCGTCGCCGACCCGGTGCGCGAACGCCTCGTCGTACTCGATCTCGGCGGACGCGTTGGACTTGTTGCCCAGCTTGTCCTTCAGCCGCTGCAGGAAGAACCGGTTCCGCGTGCCGTCCGGCAGCACCCGCGGCACCAGGAAGCACGTCAGCCCACCGGGCGCCTGCGCCAGCGTGAGGAACACATCGGACATCGGCGCCGAGGTGAACCACTTGTGCCCGGTGAGGACATATCCGTCCTGGACGGGCTTGGCCACCGTCGTGTTCGCCCGGACGTCCGACCCGCCCTGCTTCTCGGTCATCGACATGCCGGCGATCAGGCCGGTCTTGCTCAGCGGTGCCCTGAGGCCGAAGTCGTAGTTCCTGGCCGTCAGCAGGGGTTCGTAGAGTCCGGCCAGATCCGGCGCGACACGCAAAGCAGGCACAGCCGCATAAGTCATCGAAATCGGACATCCGTGACCGGCTTCGACCTGCGACCACACGTAGAACTTCGCGGCACGTTCCACATGGTGGTCATCCACGTACGCGTGCAGGCCGTTCGAAATGGCGACCTTCGTCAGCTCGTGCCAGGCCGGGTGGAACTCGACCTCGTCGATCCGGTTCCCGTACCGGTCGTGCGTGCGCAGCACCGGCGGGTAGGCGTTCGCGAGCCGGCCCTGCTCCTGCCACTCGTCGCTGCCCGCGAGCCTGCCGAGTTCGTGCAGGTCGGGGGTGTCCAGCCAGCTGAGCAGCGCCGGGTCGTCGGCGACGTCGTGACCGCTCAGCGGCGGAACCTGGTTGGTCACCTCGTGCGTAGCCATGCCTCGCACGTTACTACTCGTTAGTAACTTTAGGCAGGGTTCGTCGATGATCGCTGGCCCATTCGGGCTTTTGGGCGCGACAACGGCGCTGACGCGGAATAACGTCGTTCTGGTGAGTGACCATGGGCACAGCTCGGCCGTGGCTGCGCTGACCGCGCAGTACGCCGCGATGCGCGAAGGTGCGCCGGTGCGGCTCGCGAAGAAGACGTCGAACCTCTTCCGGTTTCGCGCCGATCAGTCGGGCGGGCTGGAGGTAGGCAGGTTCGACCGGGTGCTGTCGGTGGACCCGGTCGGACGCACCGCGCAGGTGCAGGGCATGACCACCTACGAGAACCTCGTCGCCGCGACACTGCCCCACGGCCTGATGCCGTTGGTCGTGCCGCAGCTCAAGACCATCACGATCGGCGGCGCGGTAGCCGGACTCGGCATCGAGTCGACGTCCTTCCGCAACGGACTGCCGCACGAGTCGGTGCGGGAGCTGGAGATCCTCACCGGCGACGGCGAGGTCGTGATCGCCAAGCCGGACGACGACCTGTTCCGCGCGTTCCCCAACTCCTACGGGACCCTGGGTTACGCGCTGCGGCTGGAGATCGAGCTGGAGCCGGTGCGTCAGTACGTGCGGCTGCGGCACGTGCCGTTCGGGTCGTTCGCCGAGTGCGCCGCGGTCATCGAGGAGGTCTGCTCGGACGGTTCCGCGGACTTCGTCGACGGCACGGTGTTCTCCCGCGGCGAGATGTACCTGACGTTGGGGCACTACGCCGACATCGCGCCCTACACGTCGGACTACACCGGCAACCAGATCTACTACCGGTCCATCCAAAAGCGACGCACGGACCACCTGACGATCCAGGACTACCTGTGGCGCTGGGACACCGACTGGTTCTGGTGCTCGCGGGCGTTCGGCGCGCAGAACCCGGTGGTGCGCAGGTTGTGGCCCAAGCGGTATCTGCGTTCGGACGTGTACCGCAAGCTCGTCGCGAAGCACCGGCAGTTGAGGCCGCGCACGGACGTCGAGCCGGTCATCCAGGACGTGGAGATCCCGGTTTCGGCGCTGGCCGAGTTCCTCGACTTCTTCGACCGCGAGATCGGCATCGCGCCGGTGTGGCTGTGTCCCGTGCGGTTGCGGGACAACACGGGATGGCCGCTCTACCCGATGGACGCGGACACGTTGTACGTCAACGTCGGGTTCTGGTCGGAGGTCCCGGTGCGGCCGGGAGAGAAGATGGGTGACCGCAACCGGCTGATCGAGCGCGAGGTGGCTCGGCTGGGCGGCCACAAGTCGCTGTACTCGGACTCGTACTACAGCGAGGACGAGTTCTGGCGGCACTACAACGGTTCGCACTACCGGTCGGTGAAGAGCCGGTACGACCAGACGAACCGCCTGCCTGATCTGTACGCCAAGTGTGTCAGGGGACGATGAATGCGGTTGGCCTCCATTTTCCAGCGCATCACAGGTGGCAGCGACGTTCGCTTCCAGGCCTACGACGGCAGTACCGCGGGACCTGTGAGTGCCCCGGTTTCCATCGATGTCCGAACCCCGGAAGCCTTGTCCTACCTGGCTTCCGCCCCAGGTGAGCTCGGCCTCGCCCGTGCCTACGTGACAGGACACCTGGAGATCCTCGGCGACGTGCACGCCGGCCTCTCCCAGCTCTCCGAGTTCTCGCTGCGGGAACTCCCGTGGCTGCAACGCGTGGAGCTGCTGCGCTTCCTGGGCAGAATCCGGCTGTCGCACAAGGTGGCCCCGCCGCCGCAGGAGACCCGCCTGCGCGGCCTGCGTCACTCCAAGGCCCGCGACCAGCAGGCCATCGCGCACCACTACGACGTCTCGAACCAGTTCTACGAGTGGATCCTCGGCCCGTCGATGGCCTACACCTGCGCGGTGTATCCGTCCTCGGACTCCACTTTGGAGGAAGCCCAGTTCGCCAAGCACGACCTCGTGGCCCGCAAGCTGGGCCTGCGCTCCGGCATGAAACTGCTGGACGTGGGCTGCGGCTGGGGCGGCATGGTCATGCACGCGGCCCGCGAGTACGGCGTGCGCGCGATCGGCGTCACGCTGTCCCGCAACCAGGCCGAGTGGGCGCAGAAGGCGATCGTCGAGGCAGGCCTGTCCGACCTGGCCGAGGTCCGCCACCTCGACTACCGCGACGTCCGCGAGACGGGCTTCGACGCGGTGTCGTCCATCGGCCTGACCGAGCACATCGGCAAGGCCAAACTGCCCGGCTACTTCTCGGCGCTCTACCGCAAGCTCAAGCCAGGCGGCCGCCTGCTCAACCACTGCATCACCCGGCCGGACAACAAGCAGCGGGCGTTGTCCGGGCCGTTCATCGACCGGTACGTGTTCCCGGACGGCGAGCTGGTCGGCCCAGGGCATCTCGTGTCGTTGATGCACGACACCGGGTTCGAGGTGCGGCACGAGGAGAACATCCGCGAGCACTACTCGCTGACGCTCGCCGCCTGGAGCCGCAACCTGGACGCGCACTGGGACGAGGCCGTGGAGGACGTCGGGGAGGCCCGGGCTCGGGTGTGGCGGTTGTACCTGGCGGCGTCGCGGCTGGGGTTCGACCGCAACAACATCCAGCTGCACCAGGTGCTCGGGGTGAAGCTGGACGGGACGACCTCGCACATGCCGTTGAGGCCGGACTGGCTGTCCTGATCTTCGGCAAACCTAAAGGGTGATCTTCGGCAGATCAAATGAGTGATCTTCGGCAGATGTAAGGGCAACTGTTCGGCAGATCTAAACTGAGCGGTACGATGAGGTAGTGCGAGAAGGTATCGACTACCGGCCGCGACGTGCGGCGGAGCGGGTGACCGAAGCGATGTCGGACACCCGCGTCATCGTGCTGAACGGGGCTCGCCAGGTTGGCAAGAGCACCCTGGCCGAGAAGGTGCTTCGCGAGTACGGAGGTGTAGCGCGTCTTCTGGACGACGGCAATACGCGAGCGGCAGCTGCGGCGGACCCGTCAGCGTTCGTCCGGCACGACGGGTTGATGCTGATCGACGAGGTCCAGCGGGTGCCGGACCTCTGGCTCGAAATCAAGTACGTGGTCGATCACAATCAGCGGCCAGGTCAGTTCCTGCTCACGGGTTCGGCTCGCCTTCTGGCGTTGCGCAGCCTGCCGGACGCCCTGCCGGGGCGTTCGGAAACAGTAGAGCTGTGGCCGTTCTCCCAGGGTGAGATCGACGACGCACCTGATGGTTTCGTGGATGCGGCCTTCTCCGAGGGGGCTGATCTGCGCGCCGAACCTGGCGAGCTGCGGAAGAAGGACTACCTGGCACGCGCCGCCAGAGGCGGTTATCCGGAAGCGTTGCGAAGGGACAGCCCACGTCGTCGCGCCCGGTTCTTCAACGACTACCTCGCCGACCTGATCGCGCGTGACGTGAAGCAGGTGGCCGACATCGAGCGGGCGGGCGACATGCGCACGCTCATTTCACTGTTGGCAGCGCAGACCACTGGTCTGTTGAGCTTCAACCGGCTGTCTGGCGATCTCGAGCTGTCCGCGCCGACCGTGCGGAGATATGTGGAGATCCTCGAGACAATCTATCTCGTGCGCACGGTGCCAGCTTGGTCGGCCAACGCCACGACGCGGGCACTGGCGACCCCGAAGGTGTTCTTCGTCGACTCCGGGATCGCCGCTCATCTTGGAGCCGGAGAGGGCGCGCTGCTGGAGAACTTCGTGCTCGGCGAACTTGCGCGACAGCTGACTTGGTCGGAGACGTTCGCATCGCTCCACCACTACCGCGACCGCGACCAGTACGAGGTCGATGCGGTGCTGGAGGACAACGCGGGCCGGGTGATCGGGATCGAGGTCAAGGCCGCGGAAACCGTCCGAGCTGACGATTTCCGCGGCCTGCGGTTGTTGCAACGGCGCCTGGGCGACAGGTTCTACGCGGGGTATGTGCTGTACACCGGCCGCGAGTCGTTCAGCTTCGGTGATGGCATGGCCTGCTTGCCGATCTCCGCGCTCTGGACCAGTTAGCTCAGCTTGTCCACGATCTGCTTGGCCGTGTTGGACGGGATCGCGAACCCGATCCCCACGCTCCCGGCCTCACCGCTGCTCGACGCCGGCGAGTAGATCGCCGAGTTGATCCCGATCAGCTCACCGGCCGCGTTCACCAGCGCCCCGCCCGAGTTGCCGGGGTTGATCGACGCGTCGGTCTGGATCGCCTGGTACGAAACGGAAGACGCGCGGCGGGTCTCGCCGGGCACGGTCACCTTGCGGTCCAGAGCGGACACGATTCCGGTCGTCACGGTGCCCTGCAGGCCGGACGGTGAACCGATGGCCATCACCGCGTCGCCGACCTTCACCGAACCCGAGTCGGCCCACTTGATCGGCGTCAGGCCGGACGCTCCCGAGACCTGCAGCACGGCCAGGTCCGAGGCCGGGTCCGTGTTGACGACGGTGGCCGGCAGTTCGCGGCCGTCGTTGAACTTCACGGTGATCTGGCCGCCGGCCGCCGCCACGACGTGGTTGTTGGTGAGGATCTTGCCGTCCGCGGAGAGGATCACGCCGGAGCCGAGGCCGTTGCCGACGTTCACCTGCACCACGGAGGGCAGCACGTCAGAGGCGACGGCGCTCCAGTCCAAAGTGGACGTGTTGGAGATCGTCTGCGCGGAGACGGAGGTGGGGGTGGGGGTGGAGTCCGGCGAGGCGATCACCGCTCCGGTGACGCCGCCGAACAAGCCCGCGACGAGTGCCGCGGCCGTCAGCATCGGGGCCGTTCGGCGCCAGAACTTCGGGGCGACGACGGCGGGCTGCGGTTCCACCAGTGACCCGCTCATCGCGGGGAAGCTCTGCTCGGTCATGACTCCACGATGGACCCCCATCATGTGAGTCAGCTGTGCCGAAACCCTGGAAAACCCTGATAAGAACTAGCTGAGAAGCAGCGAGGAAACCTCTGAGGCCGGCAGCGGTGGCCCGAAGTGCGCGCCCTGCCCGCCCGTCACACCCAACGCGGCCAAACGCGAGGCCTCGGCCTCAGTGCGGACGTCCTCGGCGTAGAGCGGCAGCCGCAGGATCGACGCCCACTTCAGCAACGCCACCGAGGCGCTCTCCTCCACCCTGTTCGCGCCGGTGTCCAGGCCGCGCACGACGGCGCCGGTGAACTTCACGCCGCTCAACGGGATCAGCCGCAGCCGGTCGACGCCGACGTTGCCGCCGTTCATCTGGTCCAGCACGAGGCCGATGCCGCGTTCGGCGAGGATCGTCAGCTCTTCCAGCTGCTCGTCGGTCAGCAACGCCGGCAGGTGCTCGTGCAGTTCGAAACGCAGTGCGGCAGCGGGGAGTCCGGTGCGGTCCAGCACGCGGGCGACCTCGGCGACGAGTTCGGGTTCCTGGCACAGCCGCGGCGGCAGGTCGATCGACAGCACGGGCATCCGCGGGCCCAGCGCCGCGTGCCATTCGCTCGCCTGCGTGCACGCCTCGGCGAGGGCCCAGTGCACGAGACGGACGATCATGCCGTTGTCGGAGGTCTGGCCCATGAACCTCTCCGGGCACAGCACGCCGTGCTCCGGGTGGTTCCAGACGATCTTCGCTTCGAGGGCGAGCACCGAACCGTCGGCCAGCGAGTGGACGGGCAGGTAGTCGACCCGGAACTGGCCCTCCTCCAGCGCGCCGGGGATCGACGCGGCGAGCGCGTACCTCTCCTTGTCGCGCAGATCGCGTTTCGGGTCGTACAACGCCCACTGCGCCTTGCCGTCGCGCTTGGCCCAGCCGACCGTCACGTCCGCGGCGCGCAGCAGGTCCTCCGCGTCACCACCGCGGGCCGCCCGCGCCACGATGCCGACGCTGGTCGTGACGCCGATGCCGTGACCGTGGATCCAGATCGGCTCCTCCAGCCGCGCGGCGAAGTCCTCGACCAGTGCGATCACGCCGCGCACGTCGCGGGGGTCCTTGATCAGGACGCCGAACTCGTCCTCGCCGATCCGCGCGACCTTGCCGACGTCCTCGGTGAACACCGCCCGCAGGTGCCTCGCGACGTGCATCAGCACCCGGTTGCCCGCCTCGTGCCCGAACGCGTCGTTCACGCCGCGGAACCCGTCGATGTCGACCTGCACGAGGGCGAGGGCCTCCGGGCCCTTCGAGCCGACCGCGCCTTCGAGCCAGCCGAGGAACTGCGCGCGGTTGGGCAGGCCGGTCTGCATGTCGTTGAGGCTCTGCCGCACGAGTTGCGTCTGCAGCGCGCGCATCTCGTTCATGTTCTCGATCATCGTGACGAAGTACGGCGGTGAGTCCTCGTGCTCGCGCACCAACGAGATCGCCATGTGCGTCTGGAGCGTCTCGCCGTCGCTGCGGATCATCCGCTTCTCGACCCGGACGTTGTCGTGGCCGGACGCGATCAGCTGCTTGGCCAGCTCCCTCAGCCCCGCCCGGTCGTCCGGGTGCACCAGGTCGCGGCCGCTCATCGTGGCCAGGTCCGCACGCCGGTAGTCGAGCATCGCCAGCATCGAGTCGTTGACGTCGATGATGTCGCCGGTGAGGCCGCTCACGACGATCCCGAACGCCGCGCTCTGGAAGATCGCCCGGAACTTCGCCTCGCTCGCCCTGACAGCGCTCTCGGCCCGGCGCATCGAGTTGATCGCGGCGGTGCGGCTGATCTCCTGCTGGTCGAGCGTGCGGTCGCGCAGCCCCTCTGCGTACCCGGCGGCGAGCGCGGCCAGCTGGGCCGGCGTGACCGGAGCGTGGTCACCGAGGTAGGTGAGCGTCTGCTCCAGCGTCGCCGAGGAGATGAAGTCGTGCTCGACCATGGACCGGCCGACCCGCCGAGCCTCGTCCACGCCACCGGTGAGCAGCTGCTCGACGTACCCGCCGAGCAGTTGCTCGAGCTTCTCGCGCGTCAGATTCGCGAGAAGGGTGTTGGAGATCGCCGCCGCCCAGCGAACGGCGGGCTCAAGGCTCTCGACCATGCTCATTCAGCTCAGGTGGCCATTCGTGGGGACCGGGGTGATCCGCTGATCGATCGTCGGACGCCAATCGATACGCCTCGCAACCCACTTCCGCCAGATTCGGTCGAACGGGTGACAGCTCCGCGCGATACCACCACCGGGTGTGGGTCCAACGAGCAAGCTTACTGATCACGGGGCACGTGTCCAACCGAACCCCGATTCCCGGCCGGGAATCGTCGGTTCGTCCACGAATTCACTCGTTTGAACTAATGAATCACCTTGTCGAACGCCAGCGGGCCAATTGTCGCAGGGTCTGCGTCAACGTCGAACAACGGCGTGTACCCGGTCGCCAGGTAGAGCGCTTTCGCCTCGGGTTGCCGCGGTCCGGTGGTCAGGTAGATCCGGCGATATCCAAACGTTTGCGCCTCCTTCTCCAGTTCTTCCACGACCCGGCGGGCCAGCCCGCGCCTGCGGTGTTGCGAATGCGTCCAGATCCGCTTCAGCTCGGCGGTCTCCTCGTCGTGACGCATGAACGCCCCGCCCGCGATCGCCTCACCGGCCTCCATCAGCAGCAGGAACTGCCCATGTGGCGGTTCGAAGACGTCTGCGGCACGTTGCATCTCCTGTGCGCCAAGGGGTCCGTAGCGGGACGTGTACTCGTACGTCAGTTCGGCCACCAGCGGCGCCGCGTCCGGATCGGACTGCCGGACGCGGCGCACTTCGAGCGTGGTCATGCGGCCTTGGCCCGGTCCCGCTTCGCGACCTCCTCGCGCACCAGCGGAATCACGTACCTGCCGAAGTCGATCGCGTCGTCCAGCAGGTCGTAGCCGCGCGCGGACAGGATGTCCACGCCCAGGTCGTAGTAGTCCAGCAACGCCTGCGCGACGGTCTCCGGCGTACCGACCAACGCGTTGGAGTTGCCCGCCCCGCCCGTCGCCTTCGCGGTCGGCGTCCACAATGCACGGTCGAATCGTTCGCCGCGGTCGGCGACGGCCAGAAGTCGCTGGGAGCCGGTGTTCTCCGGATTCGTCAGCGAATGCCTGCGGCTCAACGGCCCGTTCGCCTTCCGCGCCTCGATCCGGTCCACCGTCCGGTGCGCCTTCTCCCAGGCCAGTTCCTCGGTCGGCGCGATGATCGGCCGGAACGCGACCTGGATCCGCGGCACGTCGGTGCGGCCGGCCTCCTTCGCCGCCTGCTTGACCGACTCGATCTGCTGGGCCGTTTCCGCGAGCGGTTCGCCCCACAGGCAGAAGATGTCCGCTTCCGCACCACCTGCCGCGTACGCCGCGGGGGAGGAGCCGCCGAACGACACGTCCGGGCGCGGTTGCTGCACGGGGAACACGTCGCTCACGAAGTCCGCGAAGTGGTAGTGCTCACCGTCGTGGTCGAAGGCTTCCCTGCTCAGCCAGGCCTTCTTGACGATCTGGATGTACTCGCGGGTGCGGCTGTAGCGCTGGTCCTTGGACAGGTAGTCGCCCTCGCGCTGCTGCTCGTGATCCGTGCCGCCGGTGATGAAGTGCACCGTCAGCCGGCCGTCGCTGATCTGGTCGAGCGTCGCGAACGTCTTGGCGGCGAACGTCGGGTACGAGACGTTCGGCCGGTGCGCCAACAGGATCTGCAGCTTGTCGAGCTTGCTGGCGAGGTAGGCCGCGGCAGCCGACGGCTCCGGCGCGCCCGATCCGTACGCGAACAGCACGCGGTCCCACCCGTGCTCTTCGTGCGCCCGAGCGAGCCTGAGCGTGTAGTCCTTGTCGAACGCTCCGCTGGACGAGCGCGGTGTCGTCTCCGACCCGTCGTTCGTGGCGGCGATCCCGAGAAACTCAACTGGCATGACCGATTCCCCAGAGTTGGTAGTGATCGGGGCTGGTGGTGATGGGGTGCGTTGAGGGAGACGCCCTTCGAGTGCACACCTGCCGCCCGGCCGTAGCAACGACGTCCACAGAGCGGGATTTGCTTGCACACGCGGGGTACCGTGGGAGTGCTCGCGTTGAGGGGCGCGGCTCGTTTCTCGTTGCCCTTCAACGGAAAGACGCGCATGCGCTCACTCGTCGTGATCGGCGGTGGCCCTCGTGCCGCCGGCCTGCTCGAACGCATCGCCGCCCAGTCACCGTCGCTGGAGCTGGCCGTGCACGTCGTCGACCCGTACCCGCCCGGCGCGGGCCGGGTGTGGCGGCACGCGCAGTCACCGTTGCTGCGCATGAACTCCATGGCCGAGGACGTGACGGTCTTCACCGACTCCTCGTTCGACGGCCTCGGTCCTGTTCGTCCTGGTCCGTCGCTCGCGGAGTGGGGTGATGTCGACCCGACGTCGTTCCCGTCCCGTCAGGTGCAGAGCAAGTACCTCGCCTGGTTCTTCGACCACGTCAAGGAATCTCTGCCACCGAACATCACTGTGTCCGTTCACGAAGCCCGCGCCTTGAAGGTCGTCGGCGACTGGGTGTGGCTGGACAGCGGGGAGTCGCTGCGGGCCGACGTCCTCGTGCTGGCTCTCGGTCACCTCGACGCCGAACCCGAGCCGGAACACCGCAAGCTCGCCGAACACGCTGTGGAGCACGGCCTGGTCTACGTGCCGCCGCTGTACTCGGCCGACGCGGACCTGTCGGAAGTCGCGGGTGACGTGGTGCTGCGCGGATTCGGGCTCGCGTTCATCGACCTGATGGTGTTGCTGACCGAGGGCCGTGGCGGGCGGTACGTGCGCTCGGACGGCGAGTTGCGTTATGTGCCTTCGGGTTTGGAACCACGGCTGTTCGTGGGCTCGCGGAGAGGCGTGCCGTACCACTCGAAGACCGGCTACCGCCTGCAGGGAACCCGTCCGTCGTTGCCGCACTTCTTCACCGCGGAAGCGTTGAAGGGCCGCTCTTTGGACTTCCGCGGCGACGTGTGGCCGTTGATGGCCAAGGAGATCGCGTGGGGCTACTACCACGAGCTCTTCACCGGGCATCCCGGGCTGGTGCGGATGCCGTTCGTGGAGTTCGCGACCGCTTTCACCGCACTGCCCTGGTACAGCCGGGAGATGCGGGCGCTGGAGGCTCTCGCGATCCCGGACCCGGCCGACCACATCGACTTCGAGCTGCTGGACCGCCCGCTGACCGGGCTGACCTTCGCGTCGGCTGAGGAGTTCCAGGAACATCTGCGGGCCTACGTCGAGGCCGATGTGGCCCGGCGCTCGGATCCGCGCCACAGCGCCGATCTGGGGGCGTTCCTGGCCCTGCTGTCGGTCTACGGCCAGATGGCGCAGGTGATGCCGCACGACGGCTGGTGGCACGGTTACTTCAGCTACCTGGCCTCCGGGCCGCCGCCGGACCGGCTGGAGGAGCTGCTGGCGTTGTCCCGCGCGGGAATCGTGCGGTTCGTCGGTGCCGACATGTGGGTGGAGGCGGTCGATGGAGCGTTCCTGGCGGGCAGCCCGACGACGCCGGACGTGGTGCGCGCCAACGGTCTGATCGAGGCCCGCCTGCCCTCGCACTCGTTGTCGCGCACGGCGGATCCGGTGTTGCGGTCGTTGCGCGCGGTCGGTGACGTCTCCGAGGACGATGCCGGGCTGGTGCGGGTGACTCCGGAGGGCCGCCTCGTCGACGAACGGGGTGAGGTCGACCCGGTTCGGTTCGCGGTGGGGCCTTACACGACCGGTAAGGCGTTCGCGGCGTTCGCGCGACCGAACACGAACGCCCCGGCGTTCCGGCAGAACGACGTCCTCGCCAGGGAGTTGTTGAAGGTCCTAGGCGACTGAGGTGTAGCGCCCCTGGTGCCGCACCAGGGGCGCGGCGATGTCGGTGTGCGTGATGTCGAGCGGTTCGCCGACCAGCGCCACGTGATCGCCGACGACGATCCGCCGGGAAGTCCTGCACCGCAACCGCACCGGCGCGTCCAGCAGCCACGGCACGCCGTCGTCGTCCGCCTGCCACCGCGTGCCGGGGCCGAACCGGTCGACGCCCTTCGTCGCGAACAGGTCCGCGAGCGCGGTCTGCCCGGCGTCCAGCAGGTGCACGGCGAACAGCGGCGCCGTTCGCAGCACCGGCCACACCGAGGCGCCTTCGCCGATCCACACGACGACGAGCGGTGGTTCGAAGGACGCCGAGGTGAACGAGCTCACTGTCGTGCCGACCGGTCCGTCCGCGCCGTGCGCCGTCACGATCGTGACGGCCTGAGCGTGGTGCCTCAACGCGTTCCGCAGCTGTTCTTTCATCGCTGCACCAACGCCTTCAGCACGTCCGAGTCGAGTGCGAAGTCCGTCTCGTGCGCGGGCAGCGAAGCCTCGTTCAGGAACAACGCCTGCGGCACCAGCGCACCCAGTTCGGTCAGGACGGGCCGTAGATGCACCTCGACGGCCAGCGCGTGCCTGTCCGACGCGGCGATCTGGAGCGGGACGACGATCTTGCCCCGCAACCACGCCGGCGGCGCCTGGTCCAGCACGGCCTTCAACAGCCCGGTGTACGCGGCCTTGTACGTCGGAGTGGCCACCACCAGCACGTCAGCCTGGCTCAACGCCTGGAGCGCGGCCTTGATCGTGTCCGGCTCCGTGAACACCGCGGGTGCGAGCGTGGCCGCGTCCACCACCGGCCCGTCGACGGGCACGCCCAGCGTCGAGGCGAGGGCCTCGCGCAGGGCCAGGGCCGCCTGCAGAG
Organism: Lentzea miocenica; assembly: GCF_033949945.1. Classification (NCBI taxonomy): domain Bacteria; kingdom Bacillati; phylum Actinomycetota; class Actinomycetes; order Pseudonocardiales; family Pseudonocardiaceae; genus Lentzea; species Lentzea miocenica. The sequence goes on along the minus strand of NZ_JAXAVW010000009.1, from coordinate 179,656 downwards.
TGCGTGAGGCGGGCCGCGGGTTGCCGACCAGAACACCGATCTGCGTCATGCCTCCAGCACAGCCGCAAGCCGCAGGACCGTCAACCCGCGTCCACCACGCGAGATCAGAGCAAAATCTCTTTCGCGACCCACGAGTTGATGGCATCGACCCGCGCGTAGATCGCTGGGTGGTTCGGCCGCGCGCAACCGTCACCCTTCGACACCAGACCGATCAGCTTGCCGCCGGCGACGAACGGCCCGCCCGAGTCACCGTTGCACGCGTCGACGCCGCCCTTCGTCACCGCCGCGCACATCATCGACTTGTTCTCGTAGAAGTCGTTGCCCGCGCCGTCGTCACCCCAGAACACGCGGCAGGTCTCGTCCTCCAGGATCGGGATCGAGGCCTTCATCAGAAAACCGTTGGTGCTGCCGCCCTCCTTCACCGCGCCCCAGCCCAGCACGGTGGCGGACCTGCCCGGCGCGTACAGGTGGCGGTCCGCCACACCGGCCATCTTGATCGGCTTCTGCTTCAGCGCGCGGTCGAGCGTCAGCACCGCGGAGTCGAACGAGATGCCGTCGTACTTCGGGTTGATGACGATCTTCGTGAGCTTCGCGACGACACCCTCGCCGGTGCTGTGCACGTTCTCGCGTCCCGCCACGACCACGCGCTTGTCCAACGGGATCGGCTTCGGGCCGGTCACGCCCTCGTCCACGCAGTGCGCGGCGGTGAGAATCTTGTTCGGTGCCACGACAACCCCGGTGCACCTGGGGTCGCGGGTGTCGGCGGTGGGCGCCAGATACACCGCGAACGGATTGTCCTTGATGGACGCTCGGGTGCCGCCGACCACCTGGGCGGACGGATCCGCGACCGCCGTGCCCGCCATCGTGAGCGCGATCAGCGCGGCCGCGATTCCACCTCGTAACAGCATTCGCCGTTCCTTCCGCAGAGAACTTTCTTACGCGGCAAGGAACGGCGAATGTTTCGTCTCAGTTCGTCGTTGTAACTTAGGAGACCGCTTCAGCTGCCGAACGCCCGGCGAGCGAGCGCGGATCCACCGCATCGTACGAGACCTGAAACAAGTTCACTTTCTGGGGAGAGAGCGCCGATGACCTTCCGACCGGCTTCCGAAGTGGGTTTCAGCACCAAGACCACCCGGTTCGTGGCACCGGGCTCCGCAACGAACGGCGAGTTCGGCCTGTTCGAGTGGCGGATGGAGGCGCGTCAGCCTGGCGCGCGCCCGCACTTCCACAAGACGTTCTCCGAGTCGTTCTACGTGCTCGAAGGCGAGATCACGCTGTTCGACGGCGACGAGTGGATCAAGGGCGGCGAGGGAGACTTCCTCCACGTGCCACCGAATCGCCCGCACGCGTTCCGGAACGACAGCGACGCTCCCGTGCGCATGCTGATCCTCTTCGCACCGGGGATCGCCCGCGAGAACTTCTTCCTGGAGGTCGGCGCCGCGAAGGGCCTGCCGCCGGAGGAGCTGGAGGCGTTCTACGCGCGCCACGACCAGTACAACCTGTAGTGCGGTGCCCTCTGGGGGGAGGGGCACCGCACTATCCAGGTGCCGCCGACCGCCACTGCCCGGTGAGGGGGGTTCTCCGGTGGTGTCGGTCGACGGCGGGTTGACCGCGGCGCGAGCACGCGACGCCTGCGGAAGGGCTTTTCCAACCTGGGGGTGTCGGATCGCCCTGGCGCCCAGCTCGAGCGCTCGCGGCCACCCACATTGTTGAACGTACAACCGGACCGCCGTGTTCCACTCGGCGTTGAGTGTGACCAGGCTCAATTCCTTCAGGTCGTCTTCAGGTTCTTGCCCCCTTCAGACGCGAACGGTGATCACCTGCTCACGACAGGTCGTTGAGCTTGCGCTCAGCGGCCTTGCGAGCCTTCTCCGCCGCCGCCGTGACCCGCTTGGCGTCCTCCAGCCGTTCCGCCGCCCGGTCGAACGCCCGCTGAGCCGCCAGCTGATCGGCCTGAGCTTCCCCGAGCGCCTGCTCTGCCTCGTCCAGCGCCTGCTGGGCCTCGGCCCGCTTGCGTTCCTGCCGCTCCCGCCGCTTGCGGGCCAGTGCGTCCTCACCGTCCGGCGTCGGCTCCGGCGCCGGCAGCGCGAACCCGAACCCGGAGTACTCCAGCCCCTTGGTGAGGTGGCCCCTGCGCACCTGCTCGGCCGACTCCGGGTCCGCCATCGCCGCCGTGAGCGTGTTGCGCACCTGCGTGACGGCATCGTCCGCGAGCGGCCCGGTCAGCTCCAGCGTGCGGTAGACCAGGGCCTCCATCAGCTCTTTGCGCTTGCGGCCGAGCTCTCGCATGGTCAGCTGCGCGGTGGAGAGCCCCAGCGCCTCTTCCAGGCCTTCAGGGGCGTCTCGCACGAGTCGGTTGACGGCCCAGGCGCCCACGGTGGGGCGGCGCAGGTCGGCGATGGCCTTGGCGAGGTCCTTGTCGTCGGCCTGCTTGGCGGCGGCGTTGCGGGCCGCGGTGAACTCCTTCGGAGGCAGCCCGTAGAGCTCGTCGGCGACCGGCTTCAGGTCCATGGGCGCAAGGTAGCGCCTGAACAGCCGTTAGTCCTGTGGAATGACGTCGCTCAACGAGGTGACGGCGGCTTGCGTTGAAGGGGGGAGCGGCTCACGAGGAAACCGGCCGGTGACCGACTGGTCCGCTCGAATCGGGTAAACAGGATGGGGAGATGCACACCAGGTGGAGATGGGTCCTGTTCGGGCTCGGCGGAGCAGTGTCCGTCAGCGGGCCGATCGCGATGGCGGGCGGTCCCTGGTTCGGCTACGTCTTCGGCGGCCTGTGGTCCCTCATGGGCGGCACCGTCGCGTGGCGCAGCTTTCGCATGGGCACGAAGGTCACCGCTGAAGGCATCACGTCGAGCAGCCTCGACCGGCAGAGCGTCATCGAGTGGTGTGACGTCCACACGATCGAACCTGCGCGCCGGCGCAACCTGGTCTTCTTTCACACCATCGCGCCCGTCGTCCGGTTGCGCGGCCGCAAGGAGACGCTGACCGAGCTCAGCCTGCTCTCGATCAAAAAGGACTCCGTGCCCGCGCGGACGGCGGATCACATCAACGAACTCCAGCGGGCGCTAAAAGCGCATCGGGGTAACTGTCCGTCGTGCGGAGCGCAGCCGAAAGTGGTCGCGACCGGCCAGAGCATCGTTGCCCGCGTGCGGTCGAGATTGCGTTCGCTATTGGGCGGAAATAGCGATCAGTCCATCGTCCGCTGACGGGATCCTGTTACACGCCAACGACGTTCACCGTTGACACAGCCTTGACATTCCCCTCCATCAGCTCTTGACTGGAAGGCATCTGCTCGTTCCACGGCTAAAGAGAAACGCGCAGCACCATTAGCGTGCGCGGACAAGACTCTGAACAGTCCAATGTGGATCTCAAGAATGCTCCGACAAGACGATTGCCCCTTGCGGGGCGAAGAGATGTGCTTCGGAGCACTCTTTACCCCACGAAGGGCACATGCGCCGTGAAGAACTGGAGACGCCGCACCGGAACGGTCTTGTTGACCGCGGTGCTGGGCACTGCCGGGTTCGGCTTCGCCGCCACCCCTGCAATCGCGCAGAACGCTCCGCAGCAACCCGCCGCGGACAAACAGCTCGACAAGCTCGACCGCGAGCTCGTCGACGAGGCAGCCAGGCAGGGCAAGGCGACCGTCGACCTGCTGGTCGCCGCCGAGGACGGCAAGACCGATGCCGCGGTCAACGACCTGAAGGCTCTCGGCGCCACGGTCCAGAAGACCGAGAAGGACGTCGACTACGTCAAGGTCACCATCCCGCGCGACAACGCGGAGAAGGCCGCCAAGCTGGCGTCGGTCAGCACGGTGGACGTCGACGGCCTGATCGCCCTCGACGACCCGCGCCCGCAGGGCATGGAGCAGCCGGCCCCGCAGAAGGCTCCGGACTCGACGACCCCGCGCACCAACCCGTACATGCCGACGCAGGACACGCAGGCGGCGCAGTTCGCCACCGCGCACCCGAAGTGGGACGGCCGCGGCACCACGATCGCCGTGATCGACTCCGGCATCGACCTGGACACCCCGGCCCTGCAGACGACCAGCACCGGTGAGCGCAAGATCATCGACTGGTACAACGCGAACGCCACGAACTCCGGCGACGGCACCTGGGTCACCATGACCAAGACCGGCCGCGTCGGCAAGTTCGTCGAGGGCGGCAAGGAGTACACGGCGCCGGCTACCGGTGGCCCCTACTCGTTCGGCCTCTTCCGCGAGACCGCGGGCGACCTGAACCTCGGCAACAGCGAGACCGGCGGCGACATCAACCGCGACGGTGACCGGGTCGACGCGTTCGGTGTCATCCAGGACATCACGACGAAGGAAGTTTTCGTCGACACCGATGGTGACGGCAACTTCACCAACAACGCGCGGATGATCGACTACAAGGTCAAGAAGGACGTCGGCTTCTTCGGCACCGACAACCCCGCGACCCCCGTCGTCGACCGCGTCGCGTTCGTCGTGCAGACCGACCGCTCGGTCTACGACAACGCGGGCACGCCGTTCGTGAACCTCGGCATCTCGGGCGCCGCGCACGGCACCCACGTCGCCGGCATCACCGCGGCCCACAAGATGTTCGACGGCAAGATGGCCGGTGCGGCCCCCGGCGCGAAGCTGATGGCCATCAAGGCCTGCCTCTCCACGCCGTCCTGCACCAGCTCCGGCCTCATCGACGGTGTCCTCTACGCCGCGCGAAACGGCGCCGACGTCGTGAACATCTCCATCGGTGGCCTCCCGGCGCTCAACGACGGCAACAACGCCCGTGCGGAGCTCTACAACCGCACGATCAACGAGTACAACGTTCAGATCTTCATCTCGGCGGGCAACTCGGGTGCGGGCGCGAACACCGTCGGTGACCCATCGGTCGCCACGGACGCGGTGAGCGTCGGCTCGTACATCACCAAGGAGACCTGGCTCTCCAACTACGGCTCGACGACCGCGCAGAAGCAGAACCTGCACGGCTTCTCGTCGCGCGGCCCGCGTGAGGACGGCGGCTTCAAGCCGAACATCGTCGCGCCGGGTTCGGCGATCTCCACCACGCCGCGCTGGCAGCCGGGTGGCCCGGTGGCGGGCACCTACACCCTTCCGGCCGGTTACTCGCAGTTCAACGGCACCTCGATGGCCGCCCCGCAGGCGACCGGTGCCGCCGCGCTGCTCGTGAGCGCGTTCAAGGCCACGCACGACGGCCAGCGCCCGACGAGCGCCGAGCTGCGCTACGCGATCCAGCGCAGCGCGAACTTCGTGAGCACCCTCGGTGCCTACGAGCAGGGCGCTGGTCTGTTCAACACCAACGCGGCCTGGTCGCTGCTGGACAAGCACGGCGTGCCGAACCAGGTCACGACGTCGGTGCCGGTCAGCACCGTCCTCAGCGGACTGCTGGCCACCCCGAACGTCGGTGTCGGCATCCACGACCGTGAAGGCGTCACGGCGGGCCAGGAGTACACCCGCACCTACACGCTGACCCGCACCACGGGTCACGACCACCTGGAGACCTGGAAGGTTTCCTGGAAGGGCAACGACGGCACGTTCAAGGCCGCCAAGACCGTGGACCTGCCGTTCAACACGCCCGTGCAGTTCCCGGTCAAGATCAAGGCCGGTACCGCGGGCGTGCACAGCGCCGTCCTGCAGCTGGACGACCTGGAAACCCCCGGCGTCGACGTGCAGACTCTGAACACCGTGTTCGCGGCGGAGAACTTCAACGCCGCCAACAAGTTCGCGGTCACCAAGTCCGGCACGATCGCGCGCAACCAGTCGACCAGCCTCTTCGTGAACGTGCCCAAGGGCACGACCGCGCTGAAGGTCGACATGGCCGCCGGTGGCGCCGAGGCAGGCAAGGGCCAGGTGCGCTTCCTGCGCTTCACCCCGCAGGGTGTGCCGCTCGACGTGACCAGCTCGACCAACTGCTACAACCCCGACGCGGGTGCCGGATGTGCCGGTGGCATGCCGACCAGCCGCACCATCACCAGCCCGATGTCCGGTGTCTGGGAGATCGTGATCGAGGCCCGTCGCACCTCCGACGCCGCCGAGGCGCCGTACTCGGTGACCGCGTCGGTGCTCGGCACGACGATCAGCCCGAACCCGGACGTCATCGCGTCCGGCACGGTGGGTGTGCCGATCAACCGCAGCTACACCGTCACGAACACGCAGGCCGAGTTCACCGGCCGGCTCGTGGCCGGTGCGGTCGGCAGCGCCACGACGGGCCGTCCGTCGATCGCGAACCTGGAGACCAAGTTCTTCGACATCCTGGTTCCGGCCGGCGCGTCGCGCCTGACCACGACGATCGGCAACCCGTCCGACGCGGGCTCCGACCTCGACCTGTTCCTGCTGAACTGCACGTCGGGCACCTGCGTGGTGGCCGGTCAGTCGGCGGATGGTGACTCCGAGGAGTCGGTGACGGTCAACAACCCGGCCGCCGGTGCGTGGCGCGTCCAGGTGGACGGCTACGCGGTGCCGCAGGGCACCACGCAGTACGACTACTTCGACGTCTACGTCGCCGCTGGTCTCGGCACGCTGAGCGTGACCGACACCAACGCCCTCCGCCCGGCCGGTTCGTCCTGGACGGTGCCGGGCGTCATCACGCCGCAGGGCCAGCCGGGTGCCGGCCGCGTGCTGCGCGGTGAGCTCGAGGTGCGCACGGCGGACGAGAACGTCGTCGGCCGCGGTGCCGTGATCGTCGAGTCCGTCAGCTGAAGCTCGACTGAGTGACGCGGAAAGCCCCAGGATTCACGAGATCCTGGGGCTTTCTACGGTTCAGGGAGCCTGTTGCCGAGCGGCTCGTCCAGGTCCACTTTGGACACACCGCTGATGAGATACGCGTCTTCCACTTTGTCCACCGGCATCTCGGCCCGCAGGTAACCGATTCTGGGATCCCGCGACTCGACGGTCGCGCCCAGCTTCGTCAGTGCCTGCTCGACCTCCTCGTCGCGTCCCGGCTGCACGGAGATCATCAGTGGCACGGTGAGGTGGCCGTCGCGCTTCGCCTGCTCGATCCGGTTCTTGTCCGGTTTCGCTGAAGACACGACAGGGACCTCCGCGTACGGCACGGTTGGGGCCCCGTTCGTACCACAGCTTCCGAGAGCCAGCGCGCAAAACGCGACGGCGAGCGGTCTTCTCATGTGGCTAGGACGGAACGGGCTCCGCAGGCGGTTGCACGCCCGTTGGCAGATCACTCGACAATGGCCGCTACCAGGAGTTCCGGGTTCGTGATGTGTGCGACGTGACCTTGCCCGGCGAGCGTGACCAACCTGCCGCCGGTGTCCCGCACGACGTCCCGCGCGGCCGGTCCGAAGAGGTGGTCGGTCTGCTCGCCGACGATGACCGTGACCGGGACCTCCAGCTTCGGCGGCTCGTAGCGGTGGTCGTCGACCAGCATCAGCTCGCGCCACGTCGTGTCGAGCAGGTCCTGCGCCGCGAGCCAGCGTTCAGGATCGGTCTCGCGGAAGACCTGCTCACCCGCGATGCCGGTGACCATGATCTCCAGTGCGCGGTCCCGATCGCCCCTGCTCAGCGCCTGCCCGAAGCGCTTCACCGCCGAGCTGTCGAGGTGGATCGCCGGTTCGTACAGCACGAGTGCCTCGAGGTCGTCGCGTTCCTGTGCGGTCAGCAACGCGATGAGCCCGCCGTAGCTGTGCCCGATCAGGGTGGGCCGCTCGTGCCGGTCGAGCACGGCGTGCAGGTCGTCGATCTCGGTGCGCAGGCTGTAGTCGTCCGGCAGCGGTACCCCGTTGCGTCCGCGCCGTTCCGGTACCTCCGCGGGTTCCAGCAGGGCTTTCACCAGGTCCCAGTCGGTTGCCACGCTCTGCGCGCCATGAATGATCACGTTCATGTTCGTGACCGTAAGGCTTGACATCAGTGTCAAGGTCAAGACGTGTTGATCGGTGAACTGGCCGCCTTGTGCGGTGTCTCCACGCGCTCCGTCCGTTACTACGAGCAGTGCGGGCTCATGGAGTCCACACGCTCGTCCAACGGCTACCGCACGTACTCCTCGGATGACGTCGAAACCGTTCGACGCATCAAGGCGCTGCTGAACGTCGGCCTGTCCGTGCAGACCATCGCTTTGCTGCTTCCGTGCGTCGTGGACGCGTCACCACGCCTGGACCCGTGTGATGACCTCGTGGCGACCTTGCACGCCGAGGTGGCCCGCCTGGACACCCAGGCCGCCGAGATAGCCCGTTGCCGCGGCCTGATCACCGGCATCCTGGACCGCTCTACGGCTTAGGCCCCGCAAACGCTTGCTCCCGCTGCGCCCCGTCCAGGCTCTCCCCGAACACCCGCGCGTCGGTGTGCTGGTCGCTCGCCGGCTGCTGCTTCGACGTGCTGGTCACCGCTCGCGTCCTGACCTGCGGCAACGACCCGCCGTGCTGCCTGCGCACCCAGTCCACCAGGTGTTCCCTGGTGAGGCAGCGCAGATCCCACAGCTTGCCGGCATCAGCCGCACTCACCAACGCCCGCAACCGCACGAAACCCTGGGTCGCGCTGGTCACCTGCAACACGGACACCCGCCCGTCCCACAGGTCGCTGCCCTCCAGCATGGACCGCATCTCCTGCCGCATCGCCTCGACCGGCACCGTCCAGTCCAGGTCCAGCTCGACGGTCCCGAGCAACGCCGACTGCGTGCGCGTCCAGTTCTCGAAGGGGTTCTTCAAGAAGTACGAGGTGGGCAGCACCAACCGGCGGTCGTCCCACAGGTGCAACACCACGTAGGTCAGCGTGATGTCCTCAACCCGTCCCCACTCACCTTCAACCACCACAACGTCGTCCAGCCGCACCGCGTCGCTGAACGCGATCTGCATCCCCGAAATCACGTTGCCCAGCAACGACTGCGCCGCCAACGCCGCCACCGCACCGATGACAGCCGCACTGGCCAGCACCGTCGACCCGATCGCCCGCGCACCGGGGAACGTCATCAGGATCGCGCCCACCGCCAGCACACCGATGACCACCAACGTCAACCGCCGCACCAACGTCACCTGCGTGTGCACCCGTCGCGCATGCCGGTTGTCCGTGACGTCCGTGCGGATCCGCGACAGCGAGATGTCCACAAGGGTGCTGATCAGGGCGGAGAGAAGCCACGCGCCGGCCAGGATCAGCGCGATCCCCAGCGCGTGCAACGTGATCGGAGCGTCCATCGGGTACACGCTCAGGCTTATCTGCGTGGCCAGCAGCGCGCCGAACACCTGGCCTGGTCGGTACATCTTGCCGCTGTGGGTGAAGCGGCGCACCAGCCGGTGGATCACCTCCACCACCAGCAACGCGAATACGATCGAACAGCCGAGCACTACGAACAGCACGTCGTTCCTCCTCCCGTATCGGGGCGGGGTACCCGGCGTCTGGGGAGGGGAACACCATGAATCAACTCACGAAAGGTGAGAGGCTCACGACGTGAGAGAGGTCGTGCCGTGCGAGTAGACGTGCGAAGAGTGCTGGAACCCTCACAAGGGGTTGTCTTCTTCAGCTCTGACTTCGGCTCCGCGGCCGGTCGATCTTCCCGAGGGAGGTCTGATCTCCTTTCGGGTACCGGAGATCGAGCTCTACCCGTACCAGACCTAGACGGGCAGCGCGGCCTTGAACAGCCACCGCGTGAGCAGCTCCCGGTGCCCGGCCAGCGCCAGGAAGTCCTCCGTGGTCACCACCCCGTGCCGGTTCCGCGCACACCACTCCCGCAGCAGCGCGAAGAACGAGTCGTCACCCATCTCGCGACGCAAGGCGTGCAACGTCAAAGCCCCGCGCTTGTAGACCCGGTCGTCGAACCAGTCAGCCCGCGGCGGCTGGCCGATCACCAGGTCCTGCGGCAACCGCCGCAACAGATCCCGGGCCCCGGCGGCGCAGGCGTCCGCGGACCGGCCACCGGAAGCCTCTGACCACAGCCACTCCGAGTAGCAGGCGAAGCCCTCGTTGAGCCAGATGTGCTCCCACGCGGCAATTCCGACGGAGTTGCCGAACCACTGGTGCGCCAACTCGTGTGCCACCAGTCGTTCGGAGCCGCGCCGCCCGTCGACGTGGTTGGCGCCGAACGTCGACAAGCCTTGTGCCTCAACGGGAACGTCCAGCGCGTCATCGGTGACCACGACCGAATAGGTGGCGAACGGGTAGGGCCCGAACAACGACGAGAACAGCGAGATCATCTGGTTCTGCCGGCCGAAGTCGTGGGCCACGAGCCTGCGCAGCCGGGGCGGGGACCACACACCGGGCAACGCTTCGACGTACTGCCCGATCTGGACGGTCGCCAGGTACGAGGCCATCGGCGCGGCCATCGAGTACGTCCAGCGGGTGGTGCTGCCGGACACCTTGCCGTCCACCAGAACTCCGTTGCCCACGACCATGTACGACGACGGCGCGGTCACGTCCAGCAGGTACGAGGCCTTCGAGGCAGGCACGTCCAGGCACGGGAACCACGACGGCGCGCCGAAGGGCTGGGAGGCCACGATGGAGCCGTCGGTGAGCTGGTCCCAGCCGAGGTCGCCCCACTCCGGTGTGGACACCGGCACGGGCATCCCCGAGTAGCGCACCTCGACGGAGAAGGCGCCGCGGACGGCGGCGCGGATGTTCAGGACGCCGCCCGCGTGCGCGTAGCGCGCCGGTTTGCCGTTCACCAGCACTTTGGAGACCCGCAACGAGCCGAAGGACAGGGAGAACGACGACAGGGAAACGCAGGAAGCCTGCAGAACCGCACGCCCCGAGAGGCGTGCGGAGTGCGGCTTGTAGTCAAGCTCTAGTGCGTAATGGTGTACGGAGAAGCTCATGTCCACGCGGAGATCGGGTTGCCCAGCCAACGGGTTCCCGACGGTACATCCTCTCCGCGCATGACCAGCGAGGCGGGTCCGATGGTGGTGTGCGCGCCGACGGACGCTCCCGGCAGGACGATGCCGTGCGGCCCCAAAGTGGCGCCGGAGCCCAGTGTCACCCGGTCCATCCGCAGGATCCGGTCGTGGAACAGGTGCGTCTGCACGACGCAGCCGCGGTTGACCGACGCACCGGCGCCCAGAGTCACCAGGTCGGCCTCGGGCAGCCAGTACGACTCGCACCACACGCCACGGCCCACGGACGCGCCCAGCGAACGCAGCCACAGGTTCATCAGCGGCGTGCCACCGGAGAAGCCGACCAGCCACGGCACCGCGAGCACCTCGACGAACGTGTCCGCCAGCTCGTTGCGCCACACGAACGCCGACCACAGCGGGTACTCACGCACCTTGAAGCGGCCCACGAGCACCCACTTGGCGATGACGGCGACCAGGCACGCGGCGACACCGGCGCCCAGCAGAACGACGCCGGACCACCAGAGTCCGAACTCCTTCAGCGCGAACAGGACGAGCACGACCAAAGCGACGTTCAGCATCACCGGGACGAACCGGCACAGCTCCACCAGCGCCCGCGCCCACATCAGGTGCTTGGGCGGGTTGTAGGTGCGCGACTGGTCGGACACCTCGGCCGCGCGCGGCAGCTTCATCGGTGGCATGCCCAGGTAGGACGAACCGGCCTTGGCCCGCTTCGGCGCCGCCGACAGCACGCCGACCAGTCCGCCCTTCGGCACGTTGCGGCCGGGTGCGGTCATGCCCGAGTTGCCCAGGAACGCGCGCTTGCCCACGCGGGCGGTCGCGATGCGCAGCCAGCCGCCGCCGAGTTCGTAGGTCGCGACCATCGTGTCGTCGGCCAGGAACGCGCCGTCGCCCACGCGGGTCATCTTCGGCAGCGCCACCACGGTGGACGCTTCCACGTGGCGGCCGACCTTCATGCCGAGCAGACGCAGCCACACCGGCGTGAACAGCGAGGCGTACAGCGGGAACAGGGCCGTGCGGGCGTTGTTCATCAACCGCTCGGTCGTCCACGCGGCCCACGCGACGCGGCTGTGCACGGGGTAGTAGCCCTCGCGCATGCCGATGCCCAGCAGGCGTACGGAAACCAGGACCAGCAACGCGTAGGTGCCGAACCAGATCGCCGAGGCGACCGGCACGTCCCACAACGCCGACGTGAGCGTTACCGGCCGGCGCAGCACGTAGAGCAGGGCCGGAGCCGCCGCCAGCAACGGCAGCGCGCCCAGCAGGCCGGAGGACACGCCGTACATCAGATTCCAGAAGTACGACCGCGTGGGACGACGCGACGGGAACGAGCGCGACGCCTTGCCCTCGCGGGTGGCGGGCACACCGGCCCAGCGCTGACCGGTCGGCACGGACCTGACGACGCCCGAACCCGGTGCCACCTCGGCCCGCTTGCCGATCCGCGCACCGGGGAACAGCGTGCTGCGCGCACCGATGGTCGCGCCCGCGCCGATCCGGATGCGGCCCAGCACCAGCCGGTCGCCGTCCAGCCACCAGCCGGACAGGTCGACCTCGGGCTCGACGGCCGCGCCACGGCCGACCTTCAGCATGCCGGTGACCGGCGGCAGCGAGTGCAGGTCGACACCGGAGCCGATCTTCGCGCCCAACGCCCGTGCGTAGTGCGTCACCCACGAACCGGAAAGCTCGGTAGCGCGTGACATCCGCGCCAGCATCTCGGCGGTCCACAGTCGCAAGTGGACAGAACCGCCACGCGGGTACTCGCCGGGCTTCACACCGCGCAGCAACAACCGCGCGCCACCCGCGGAGATCGCGAGACGCCCGGCGGGGCTGATGAACACCGCCCACCCGGCGACGACCCACCACCAGGAAACGGAAGTCCAGCCCAGCACGTTCGAAAGGGCGGTCAGCGCGACGACCCAGCGCGCACCGGAAATGGTGAGCAGCGGGATCATCAGCAGCGTCTGGATCACACCGGTCAGCCGCGGCGTCGGCGCGACCTCGCGCACCTCCGCCGTCTCGCCGTACGACTCGAGGCGCCGCGCCAGCTTGTACAGCGTCGGGTTCTGGTAGATGTCCGACACGGACGTGCTCGGGTACCGCGTGCGGATCATCGAGACCAGCTGTGCGGCGCCCAGCGAGCTACCGCCGGACGAGAAGAAGTTCGCGCCCTCGGAAGCAGGCCCGGAGCCGAGCACCGCGGCCCACTGCTCCGCGAGCCAGCCTTCCAGCCCGGAGAACACCACGCCCGCGGTGTCCATCGACTCCAGCGGCCACGGCAGCGCGGCGCGGTCGACCTTGCCGGACGTGCGCGTCGGCAGCGTGTCGACGACCGCGATCAACGGCACCAGCGCCGCGGGCAGTTCGGCACGCAACTGCTCGACGGCCGCGTCCTGGTCGAACTCGCCGTCGACGACCACGTAGCCGACGAGGATCTGGTTGCCGCCCCGTGTGGTGCGCACGGCAGCGGCGGCACCCGCGATACCGGGCAACGCCGCCAGCGCCGCGTCCACCTCGCCCAGCTCGATGCGCCGGCCGCCGAGCTTGATCTGCTCGTCCGCGCGGCCGAGGAACACCAGGCCCTCCGGCTCGGCGCGGACCATGTCACCGCTGCGGTATGCGCGGTCCCAGCCCATGGACGGCAGCGGCGCGTACTTCTCGGCGTCCTTCGCCTCGTCCAGGTAGCGGGCCAGGCCGACACCGCCGATCACCAGCTCGCCGGACTCGCCCATCGGCACGACCTCGCCCTGAGCGTCGACGACGACGAGTTCCCAGCCGTCCAACGGCAAACCGATGCGCACGGGACCGGTACCGGTCATTTGCGCGGCACAGGCGACAACCGTCGCTTCCGTTGGCCCGTAGGTGTTCCACACCTCGCGGCCCTCGACCGCGAGACGCTCGGCCAGCTCCGGCGGGCAGGCCTCGCCGCCGAAGATGAGCAGCCGCACGTCGTCCAGCGCCTCGACCGGCCACAGCGCGGCCAGCGTCGGAACCGTGGACACGACGGTGATCTCCTGCTCGACCAGCCACGGTCCGAGGTCCATGCCGGTGCGCACCAGCGAACGCGGCGCGGGCACCAGGCAGGCGCCGTAGCGCCACGCGAGCCACATCTCCTCGCAGGAGGCGTCGAACGCGACCGAAAGCCCGGCCAGCACTCGATCTTCCGGCCCGATCGGCTCGTCCTGCAGGAAGAGCCGCGCCTCGGCGTCCACGAACGCAGCGGCGTTGCGGTGCGTCACGGCGACGCCCTTGGGCTTGCCGGTCGAACCGGAGGTGAAGATGATCCACGCGTCGTTGTCCAGCGACGGCTCGCCGGGAACGCCGAGCGCCGGGCCTTGCAGCACAATGGATCGGCCTTCGCCGAGCACGGCGGACACGCCCGCTTCGCCGAACACGAGCTCCGCCCGCTCGTCCGGGTCCTCGAAGTCGACGGGCACGTAGGCCGCGCCCGCCGCGAGGGTCGCCAGGATCGAGACGTAGAGGTCGGCGGTCCCGGACGGCACGCGAATGCCGACCCGGTCGCCGACCCCGATCCCGTCGCCGGCCAGCTTTTCCTTGAGTTCCAGTACTTCTGAGATCAGTGCGCGGTACGTCAGCGCGGTGGTGCCGTCGTCGACGGCCAGCGCGTTCGGGTGCTTTTCGGCACTCGCGCGCAAGATGTCCAGGAGTGTGCGCGGTGCCGGCGCATCCCCTGCCGTGAACATCGATCGAAGAACAACGGGTTCAGCCGCAATGGTCACGACAGCGTCACTTCTCACCCTCTCGGCAACTGGCAGACCTGCGACTTTACCTCCAATTAACGGACTACCGCCCTTCGGGGTAGGCGCTCTCACAGGTGACTTGAGTCACCGCAACACTTTCGAGTGACTTCTGGCCCGTGTAACGCGCGAGGTTGAACTCTCGCCAGTCCTGCTCGACGCTGCGTTCTTTCAACCACCGCAAGGCACACGAGCGTTCGTGCGCGGGCAGCCGGACCAACGCCGGCACCGCGTCCTCCGACAACTGCGACAGGTAGTAGGTGTCGATCTTCTGCGTCGCCTCGAACCGCGACACGTTGTAGTCGGCGACCACCCGTTCGGGGTTCATCACCATGACGGTCAGCAGGAACGCCGTCCCGGTCCCGACGATCGCCTTGGGCAACCAGTTGGCACGCAACGTGATGCCGCCCGCGATCACCAGCACGTAGACAACAGCCAGCCAGACTTCGCACGACGCAACGAGAAGCCGCAGCACGGTCCACCCGTATGCCTGCTGGTAGAACCACATGCGGCTCAACGCACTGGCCACGATCACCAGCGTGAGCACCGCCAGCGAACCGAGCAGAACCCGCAGCCACAACTGTTCCCGCGCCGTCTTCTTCACGGCGAACCGCGCGACACCGGCAATTACCCCGAGCGTGAGAATGGTGACCCACAGCAGCTGCCAGAAGCCGGACCTCGCGTACTCCGCAAACGTGACGCCGGCCGTCTTCATCACATAAGCCTCACCACCGAACAAGACCGCGAGCTGCGTCCCCACGAACCCGGTGAACAGCACCACAAGCACACCAACGGGCAACCCGTAGTCCTTGAGCCGCAACGAACCCGGCTTGGCCTCCGCGTCCTCGTTGATCTGTGGCGGCGCCGCCACCAGGTAACACGCCCCCAGCGCCCCGGCCGCTGCAACAACCCCGTAGAACGTCATCTGCACGTAGACGCCGACGTCGAGGTCGGGCACCAGGCTTTCCAGGAAGTCGTTGAAGCCCTTGTCCGCCCCGGCCAGCAACGACCCGAAGACCAGCAACAACACCAGCGCCACGCCGACCGAGACGAACGGCCTGACGCCGATCGGCCCCCGCTTGCTGAACCCCTTCGCGACCCACGGAATCGACCGCAACCCGCCCAGCCCCACACCCACGGCGCCGAACACGAGCCCCCGCACCGTCTTCCCGCCCGCCATCGCGATCGAGCCGCACAGCATCGACGCCAGCAGGCTCAACGGGAAGATCCACTCAGCCGCCCGCAGGAAGCCCATCGCCAGGAACGCGAGCGCACCCGCCAGCCAGAGCGCACGTTCGACGGACGGCTTGCCCGCGTAGAACAACACCGCCCCGACGCCGCACAGCCCGGCCAGGAACCAGCCGATGCCGTTGCCGGGCACGGCGAGGAACGCGCCGGCCAGACCCGCGATGAGCCCGATGACCATCACCTGGGCGGGGGCGCCGGTCGTGGGCGGCCGCCACCAGGGCATGAACGGAACGCCCGGCGCGGACATGACCACCGCCGCGTTCGGGTAGCGGGGCGGGCCCTGCCACGGTGAGGGCGGGGGGAGGGTGGCGGTGGCGACCTGCGCGGGCTTGGGCTCCTCGGCGGGCTTCTCGGCCGCCTGCGCAGGCTTGGACTCTTCCGCCGCCTCCGCAGGGCTCTCGCTCGCCGGCCGATCTTGTCGGACCTCCTGAGTAGGTTGAGTTGTAGGGGTTCCCAGCTCGGGGGTACCCCTGCGAGAGCCTGCCTCGGCGCCTTCCGCGCCCTCCGCAGCCTCTACATCCTCAACCTCCTCGGCCCCCGGCGAATCCCCAGCCCCAGCCGGCTCCCGACCCCCGGCAACAGGCCGGTACCCCACCTTCCGGAAGTGCCGATACCGCCGCGCGGCGGCATCCCCCGATGACGACTCCGAGGAGTCAGGCGATTGCGTCGAGTCAGTCATGTCTCTCTCCCAAGCCCGAAAACGGGCGCGCTTCACCGTCACACCAACCGACAGCGGGTGCGAACAAAGAACAAAGTCAGCGAGGCAAAGTCACCCGGATGCACGACCCGGGGTCCACCACGGCGATCGTCCCGCCGTGCAGGTCCACCACCCACCGGGCGATGGCCAGACCGAGCCCGGTCCCGCCACCCCCGGCCCTCTCCCCGCGGGTGAACCTCTCGAAGATCCGGGACCGGTCGGCCAGGGCGATCCCCGGCCCCTCGTCCCGGACCTCCAGCACCACCGAAGCACCGGCCGACGAACCCGACACGGACACCAACCCCCCGGTGGGTCCGTGCCGGGCGGCGTTGTCCACCAGGTTCACCAACACCTGGTGCAGCCGTTCCCCATCAGCCAGAACCTCCAGATCCCCCGGCACGTCGATCGAGAACGACGCCGCAGGGGCAGCCACAGCGGCCTCTGCCACCACATCGGCCACCAGCGAGGAGACCGACAGCACTTCCCGGTTCAGCGACAGCACCCCGGCGTCGATCTTCGACAGGTCCAGCAGCTCGGTGACCAGCCGTCCCAGCCGTTCGGTCTGCGCGAGAGCGGTCTTCATGGTCGCCGCGTCAGCCACGGCAACGCCGTCGACCACGTTCTCCAGCACTGCCTGCAACGCCGAGATCGGTGTCCGCAGCTCGTGCGACACGTTCGCGATCAACTCCCGCCGCTGCTGATCGGCGGCGGCGAGGTCGGCGGCCATCACCGTGAACGCTTCCGCCAACTGCCCGACCTCGTCCGACGAGGTCGCCCGCACGGACCGCGAGTAGTCCCCGGAAGCCATCGACCGAGCCGCGGAAGTCATCTCCCGCAACGGAGAAGTCATGCCGTGCGCCAGCAACTGCGAGGTCAGCAACCCCAGAACCAAGGCGATCAACGTCGTCCGCGGTGGCAACCACCCCGTCACGTAACGGAAGTAGGCGAACGACACGCACCCCGACACCACGATGACGATGCCGAGCTTGAGCTTGATCGACCGCACCGAGTCCAACGGCCGCGGCAACATGTCCAGCCAGCCCAGAACCGTCTTCACGGAGACACCTTCTTCTGGGGAATCTCCAGCGCGTACCCGACGCCGTGCACGGTCCGGATCAGGTCGGCTCCGAGCTTGCGCCGCAACGCCTTCACGTGGCTGTCGACGGTCCGCGACGAAGCTCCCTCGTGCCACCCGCACGCCTCCGCCAGCAACCGCTCCCGCGCCTGCACGGCGGACGGCCGCTCGGCGAGGAACACCAGCAGGTCGTACTCGGTCGGCGTCAGGTGCGCCTCGACACCGGCCCGGCGCACCCGGCGCCCGGCCAGGTCGATCACGAGATCCCCGAGCTCCATGGACGTGGAGGACACCGCCCGGGAGACCCTCCGCAGCAGCACGTGCACCCGCGCCGCCAGTTCCCGCATCGAGAACGGCTTGGTCAGGTAGTCGTCGGCTCCCACGGCGAGCCCGACCAGCAGGTCGGTCTCGTCCCCCCGCGCGGTCAGCATCAGCACCGGCACCGACCGCGACGCCTGGATCCGCCGGCACACCTCGAGCCCGTCGAACCCCGGCAGCATCACGTCCAGAACGACCAGGTCAGGCACGAACGAGGCCGCCATCGCGACTCCCGAGGGCCCGTCATGAGCCACCGACACCACGAACCCCTCGGCCCGCAGCCGGGCGGCCACGGACTCGGCGATCGTGATGTCGTCCTCCACGACGAGCACCCGGCGCTGACCTGTCATGACGGCGACTTTATGGGCATGTCGTGGAGGACGCCGGGACAAGTTGTGAAGATCGTGTGCAGAAGCCGGACAGTTACCCGCCGGTTACCGGAAGCGGGAACCTCAGCACTGTTAACAACGCGAACCATCTCCTTAGGCTCCGAACATGGCCGGGCTCACCTCGCTCTTCGATCCCGACTCCGCGACCTGGTTCGGAACGGCGTACGCCCGCGGTGACGTGCAGGGCGCCCACGCGTACGCCTACAACGGACTGGAGGGCGTTGTCGCGGCGGTTGACCAGGCAGTGCGCGAGGGATGCCCCGTCGTCGGCTGCTGGCGCCCCACCTCCCGCACCGACATCGAGGACACCGGCCAGGCGTTCGCCGCCATGACCCGCGCGTCCGGCTGGATTCCCCAGATCGCGATCGTCTTGGAGCGCCTCCAAGGCACCGACGCCTACGGCCCGGCCCTCAGCGACGTCGTCATCTCGAACGACCCGGAGATCGCCGACGTCCTCGTCACCGCCGAGCCCGATGCCGTGCGCACCGCCCGTCAGGTCGTCGACCTGCTGGGCCGGCAGGGCACCTTCAACCCCGTCCCGAACGGGGGCCCGTCGCTGTTCGACGCCGGACCACTGCACCTCGGCGCCAGCCACGCTCTCCGCACCAGCCTCGGCAGGCTCGGTGGCCGCACGGTAGGCGTCGCCGAGCAGTCCGGCCCGCTCGACGCCACGGCCGTGGAGAAGGGCGCACGGTTCGTCCGCATGTGCGACGCGTTCGGCATCCCGCTGATCGCCGTCGCCGGCGCGCAGGACACCGGCGGCGAGGTCCGCGACGGCGCCAAGCTGCTGCACGCGTTCGCGGAGAGCGTCGTCCCGAGGATCACCCTGGTCACGGGCACCGCGAACGTCACCATGAACGCCCGCTCGCTCGGCGCCACCAGGGTCTTCGCCTGGCCGGGCGCGCGGCACGACGGCGTCGACGCGGTCGTCGAACCGCACGACACCCGCCGTGTCCTCGTCGACGCCTTCGCACAGGCACCGGTCCGCAGAGGACACCACCGCAACATCCCGTTGTAGGTTCACAGCATGAACGTCCTCGAAGCGGTCCTGGAAAGGATCACCTACGCCAACGAGGACAACGGCTACACCGTCGCGAAGGTCGACACGGGCCGCGGCGACCTGGTCACGGTCGTCGGCGCGTTGCTCGGCGCGCAGCCGGGCGAGTCGATCCGCATGCGCGGCACCTGGGGCTCGCATCCGCAGTACGGCAAGCAGTTCCACGTCGACGACTACACGACGATCCTGCCCGCGACGATCCAGGGCATCCGCCGCTACCTCGGTTCCGGCCTGATCAAGGGCATCGGCCCGGTGCTCGCGGACAAGATCGTCACGCACTTCGGTGTCGACGCGCTGGACGTCATCGAGCACGCTCCCGAGCGCCTCATCGAGGTCCCGAAGCTCGGCCCCAAGCGCACCAAGCTCATCGCGGACGCCTGGGAGGAGCAGAAGGCCATCAAGGAGGTCATGGTCTTCCTGCAGGGCGTCGGCGTGTCCACGTCGCTGGCCGTCCGGGTCTACAAGCAGTACGCGGACAAGGCCATCGAGGTGGTGAAGGAAGAGCCCTACCGGCTGGCAAGCGACGTCTGGGGCATCGGCTTCAAGACCGCCGACGTGATCGCCAAAGCCGTCGGCATCCCGCACGACAGCCCGCAACGGGTCAAGGCCGGCCTGCAGTACACGCTTTCCGAGGCCACCACCGACGGCAACTGCTACCTGCCGGAACAGGCGCTCATCGCGGAGGCCATCAAGATCCTCCAGGTCGACACCGGCCTGGTCATCGACTGCCTGGCCGAGCTCGTCGACGAGGAGGGCGTGGTCCGCGAGGAACTCCCGGACGACGAGATCGCCATCTACCTGATCCCGTTCCACCGCGCGGAGATCTCGATGGCCGCGCAGCTCAAACGCCTGCTGCACAGCGACACGGACCGCATGCCCGCCTTCTCCGGCGTCGACTGGGACAAGGCGTTCGCCTGGCTCGGCACCGACCTCGAGGAACACCAGTCGGCAGCGGTCAAGCTCGCGTTGACGCAGAAGGTCGCGGTGCTCACCGGCGGACCGGGCTGCGGCAAGAGCTTCACCGTCCGCTCGATCGTCCGTCTGGCCCAGGCCAAGCGCGCCAAGATCGTGCTGGCCGCGCCCACCGGCAGGGCGGCCAAGCGCCTCACCGAACTGACCGGCCACGAGGCCCGCACGGTCCACCGGCTGCTGGAACTCAAGCCCGGCGGCGACGCGGCGTACGACCGCGATCACCCGCTCGACGCCGACCTGGTCGTCGTGGACGAGGCCTCGATGCTGGACCTGTTGCTGGCCAACAAACTCGTGAAGGCGGTCCCGCCCGGCGCCCACCTGTTGCTCGTGGGCGACGTCGACCAGCTGCCGTCCGTCGGCGCGGGCGAGGTGCTCAGAGACGTTCTGGCGCAAGGAAGCCCGATCCCGAACGTCCGCCTCACGCACATCTTCCGCCAGGCCCAGGAATCCGGCGTCGTCACGAACGCCCACCGCATCAACAGCGGCGACTACCCGTTGGTGCAAGGACTTCCGGACTTCTTCCTGTTCAGCACCGACGAAGCCGAGGAAGCGGCGACGACGACCGTGGACGTCGTCGCGAACCGCATCCCGCGCAAGTTCGGGCTCGATCCGCGCAAGGACATCCAGGTCCTCGCACCGATGCACCGCGGCCCGGCCGGCGCGGGTTCGCTGAACACCGTGCTCCAGGAAGCCCTCACGCCGTCACGCGACAACCTGCCCGAGAAACGCTTCGGCGGCAGGGTGTTCAAGGTCGGCGACAAGGTCACCCAGATCCGCAACAACTACGACAAGGGCAAGAACGGCGTCTTCAACGGCACCCTGGGCGTCGTCATCGCGCTGGACCCGGTCGAGCAGAAGCTGACCATCCGCACCGACGAGGACGAGGAAGTCGACTACGAGTTCTCGGAACTGGACGAGCTCAGCCACGCCTACGCCATGACCATCCACCGGTCACAGGGCAGCGAGTACCCGTGCGTGGTCATCCCGATCACGACCAGCGCGTGGATGATGTTGCAACGCAACCTGCTCTACACCGCGGTCACGCGCGCGAAGAAGCTCGTGGTGCTGGTGGGCTCGAAACGCGCGATCGGCCAGGCTGTCCGAACCGTCGGGGCGGGCCGCCGCCACACGGCATTGGCCCACCGTCTGAGAACCGACTAGATCGACGTCAGGTAGTCCGTGATCAGCCGCGCCCACGGCATCGCGGACTCCAGCGCGATCGCGTGCCCGCACGCGATGTCGGTGTACTTCGATCCGGGGACGAGGTCCGAGACCTGCTTGCCCAGGTCGTGCGACAGCAGCTGGTCACCGGACGCGCCGATCACCAGCGTCGGTTGCGACACCCGCGGCAGCACGTCGGTCAGGTCGATCTTCAGGATCAGGTCGACGTGCGAGGGGGACCCGGTCGGCACGCTCGCGCCGATCAGCTCGGCGAAGCCCTCCGCCTGCGCGGGCGTCAGCTTGGCCAGGTACTCCTTGCTGCACATCACCGAGAGGATGAACCGCGACAGCACCTCGCGGGACCCGTCCAGCAGCGACTTCCAGTGGTCGATCTTCGCCTTGGTCGCGTCGTCGATCTTCGTGAACGGCGTGCTCAGCACCAGCCCGCGCACCCGCTCGGGGTGCCGCACGGCGATGGTGACGGCGACCGCGCAGCCCATCGAGTAGCCGGAGACGAAGAACGACTCGTGCCCGGCCTTCACCGCGATGCCCACGAGGTCGTCGGCGAGCTTGTCCAGATCGAGCGCGCCCGCCGCCTTCGGTGAGCCGCCGGAGCCCGGCAGGTCCGGCGCGATGACGGTGAAGTACTGGGTGAGGGTGCCCACGATCGGGCCGTAGTTGGCCTGGATGCTGCCGCCGGCCCCGTGCACGAGCAGCAGGGCCGGGCCGGTGCCCTTGACGACGGTGGACAGGCCGGTCATGGGAAACCCCCGAGTTTCGTCAGTCCATGCTGCGGACGATGGTCGGCTCCAGCCCCTCGTCGTCGTCCGCGAGAGAACCGCGCCAGGGGAAGTGGGAGATCTCAGTGACGCCGTCGTTGTAGAGATGATCCATGGTTCGAGCTCCCGTTGTCTTCCCGAGACCCACAATAGCCGGTGCGATTCTGGGAGAAAGCCTATTGATTTCCGTCACAACGCGCCAAGTGGTCGCTTTCTCGATCCCAAGCACCGGACGGTAATCATCCGGTCGGTCGAACGGACTGGCGGGACCGGGCCGGACGGTCGATGATCGTTGATCATGCGCACCGCCGTCGCCCTGTTTGCCTGTCTGGCTCTTCTGCTGAGCCCCTCACCAGCGCCGGCGGAGGGCCCACCGACGACATATGTGCTGCGTGTGCCCGCACCAATGGGTGATTCCGCGCAACGGTTGCTCGGGCTCGGCTACGACGTGCTGGAGCAGCGCGACCGCGACGACCTGTTCGTGATGGGCGATGCGCACACCGCCGACAAGCTGCGCTCTGACGGTTTCGGGTCCTCTGTCGAGACGGCGATGCCGCCGTCTCAACGGGAACCGCGCTCTCTCGCCGATACGATCTACTACGGCGGCTATCGGACCATTACCGCCCATCTCGCCCATCTCGACGAAGTCGCCCAAGCCCATCCCGAACTCGCGACCGTGGTCGACTACGGCGACTCCTGGCGCAAGGCGCAGGGCGGTGGCGGATATGACCTGAAAGCCATCTGCATCACGCAGAAAGGCCCGGGCGACTGCGCATTGACGCCCACCGCGCCGAAACCGCGGTTGTTCGTGATGGGGCAACTCCACGCCCGTGAAATCACGACCGGCGACATGGCGTGGCGATTCATCGACGACCTGGTCGGGTCGGACCTCAAGGCGATGCTCGGCTCGGTGGAGGTCTGGGTCGTCCCGATCGCGAACCCCGACGGCGTCGAGATCGTCGAGTCCGGCGGCGACTCGCCGGTCCTGCACCGCAAGAACGCCAACGGCACCTGCAGCTCCGGCCCGCGCGGCGTCGACCTCAACCGCAACGCCGGCTCGCACTGGGGCGAGGTCGGCACGTCCACCAACAAGTGCAGCGACATCTACCGCGGCCCGCGCGCCGACTCCGAGGTCGAGACCCAGGCCCTGGAGTCGTTGTGGCGCAAGCTCTACCGCGACACCCGCGCACCCGGCGACACCGCGGCGGCCACCACGGACACCACCGGCGCCGTGATCTCCATGCACAGCTACGGAAACTACGTGCTCTTCCCGTGGGGCTGGAGCACGCAGAAGACCGGCAACGACGCGGCGCTGCGCAAGATGGCGAACGACATGGCCGCACTGTCGGGTTTTCGCGCCGGACAGCCCGGCGAGCTGCTCTACAACGCTTCCGGCGCAACGGACGACTGGGTGTACGACGACCTGGGCGTGCCCAGCTTCGTGTGGGAGATCGGCGCCTCGTCGGGTACCTGCGGTGGTTTTGTCCCGCCGTACTCGTGCCAGCAGGACGTGCATTGGCCGAAAGTGCGTTCCATGCTCGTTTCGGCCATGAAGGCGGCGTCCAAGCCCTATTGACGGCATCTTGGACGTCATGGGGACACGCTTACTGGCAACTGTTGCCGCATTCAGCCTGCTGTTCACCGGCACCGCGGTCGCCGACGACCAGCAGATCGACCGCGAGATCGTCCAGCAGGCACTCGACCAGATCACCGGCACCGCGGCCCAGGGCGCGCAGGTTCGCGTCACGGAAGGCCGCGACAGCTTCACCGCCCGGTCCGGCACCGCGGAACTGGGCGGTACCCGCCCGGTTCCGTTGAACGGCAGGTTCCGCGCGGGCAGCATCACCAAGTCCTTCACCGCGACGGTCGTCCTCCAACTCGCCGGCGAGGGCAGGGTCGAGCTGGACGCGCCGGTCGTCCGCTACCTGCCCGGCCTGGTCGACGCGCGGATCACCGTCCGGCAGCTGTTGCAGCACACCAGCGGCCTCTACAACTACACGGATGCCATCGGGTTCACCCCGCAGGAGTTCGAACCGATCAGGTTCAAGCAGTGGTCGCCGTCCGAGCTGATCGCGATCTCGACGGGCAAGCCGCTCCAGTTCGAGCCCGGTACCAGGTGGGAGTACAACAACACCGGTTTCGTGATCCTCGGCCAGCTGATCGAGAAGATCACCAGGCAGTCCTACGAGCGCACGGTCCAGCAGCGCATCCTGAAGCCGTTGCACCTCAACGACACCACGCCGCCCGGCGACAACCCGAACATCCACGGGCCGCACGCCCACTCGTACGGCATCGTGAACGGTCAGCCGGCCGACACCACCCGCTGGAACCCGTCGGTCTTCTGGGCCGTGGGCGACATCCTCACGACCACCAAGGACCTCGACACCTTCTACGCGGCGCTGCTCAGCGGCAAGCTCCTCAAGCCCGCGCAGCAGGCCGAACTGATGAAGACCACGCCGGTCAGCCCGGAGTACGGCCTCGGCCTGTTCATCCAGAAGGCTCCGTGCGGCACCACGATCATCGGCCACACCGGCAGCGTCCCCGGCTTCGGCAGCTACGCGTTCTTCACCCCGGACCTCGAGCGCCGTGCCGAGCTGTCCGCCTCCGCGGGCATCGGCACGGGTGATCCAACGCCTGGCTACTACGGGCTGCTCGACGAGATCTTCTGCTGATCGGAGCAAGGGCTACCCCTAGGGCCTTCGTACGACTCAAGGTGGATGCGGACACACGGCATGCCTCGACAAGGTGTGAGGCATGGGGATTCGATTAGTAGCCACAGTCACCGCAGCCAGCCTGCTGGCCCTGACCACCGCAGGCGTCGCGACGGCGGACACGTCGAGCGTCGACCGCTTGGTCATCCAGCAGGCGTTGGACCAGATCACGCAAAGCGGGGGAGCGCTCGGCGTGCAGGCGAGGGTCACCGACGGGCGGCAGCGTTTCACCGCCCGTTCAGGCAAGGCCGACCTGAACAGCAACCAGCCGGTGCCGCTCGACGGCAGATTCCGCGTCGGCAGCATCACCAAGACGTTCGTGTCGACCGTGATGCTGCAACTCGCGGGCGAGGGCAAGGTCGACCTGGATGCCCCGGTCGTCCGCTACCTGCCCGGCCTGATCGACGGCCGCATCACCGTCCGCCAGGTCCTGCAGCACACCAGCGGCCTTTACAACTACACCGACGCACTGCCGCTGAGCCCCGACGAGTTCGAGAAGATCCGCTACAAGCACTGGTCACCGCAGGAGCTTCTCGCGTTGTCCACGAGCAAGCCGCTGGACTTCGACCCCGGCACGAAGTGGAGCTACTCCAACACCAACTACGTCGTCGCGGGCCTGCTCGTCGAGAAGCTGACCGGCAGGCCGTACGAGAAGGCCGTCGAGCAGCGGATCCTGAAGCCGTTGCGCCTCAACGACACCGAGGTGCCCGGCGACAACGTCAACATCAAGGGCCCGCACGCGCGCGCCTACTGGACCGTGGGCGGCAAGCCGTCCGAGATCACCCGCCTGAACCCGTCGGTCGCATGGGCCGCCGGTGAGATGATCTCCACGACCCGCGACCTGGACACGTTCGCCAACGCGCTGGCCGACGGCAAGCTGCTCAAGCCCGCGCAGCAGCAGGAGATCAGCAAGACCACCGCGGTCAGCCCGCAGTACGGTCTCGGCCTGCAGGTCGAGACCCTGCCCTGCGGCACCAAGGTCTGGGGCCACGGCGGCGGCATCCCCGGCTACTCCTCGCAGGTGCTGACCACGCCGGACAGCAAGAAGCGCTTCGAGCTCAACGCCACCAGCGCGCCGGTCGAGGGCAACCCCGGTGACGCCTTCAACAAGCTCCTCACCGAGGTCTTCTGCTGAACACAAAAGGGGAGCTGGGTTGACCCAGCTCCCCTCCCGGCGTTGTGAAGAACTAGCCGAGCGCGTTCTTCATCGCTGTGATCAGTTCACCGTTCGCGGTGTCACCGGTGAGCTCCCAGAAGAACGCACCGCCGAGGCCCTGGCCACGTGCCCAGGAGATCTTGCTGGCGATGGTCTGCGGGGTGTCGTAGCTCCACCACTGGCCGTTGCAGAACGCGTAGGCCGTGCCGGCGACGGTGCCCGTTGCGGGGCACTTGGTCTTCAGAACCTTGTAGTCCTCGATGCCCGCCTCGTGCGTGCCCGGAGCCGGACCAGTAGCCGTGCCACCAGGTGTCGCCTGCGTCACGCCCGTCCAGCCGCGGCCGTAGAAGCCGATGCCGAGCAGCAGCTTGGACGCCGGAACGCCCTTCGAGCGCAGCTTGGAGATCGCGGCCTCGGAGTTGAAGCCCGCGGTCGGGATGCCCGAGTACGAGGTGAGCGGAGAGTGCGGGGCCGTCGGACCCTGCGCCGCCCAGGCACCGAAGTAGTCGTACGTCATGACGTTGTACCAGTCGAGGTACTGCGCCGCGGGACCGTAGTCGGCCGCGTCGATCTTGCCACCGGCCGAACCGTCGGCGGTGATCGCCGAGGTGACGAGGTAGTTCGAACCGAAGCGGGCACGCAGCGCCTGCATCAGGTTCTTGTACGCCGCCGGACCGCTGGTGTCACACGACAGACCACACGCGTTCGGGTACTCCCAGTCGATGTCGATGCCGTCGAACAGGTTCGCCCAGCGCGGGTCCTCGAGCAGCTTGTAGCAGGACTCGGCGAACGCGGCCGGGTTCGCCGCGGCCTGGCCGAAGCCACCGGACCAGGTCCAGCCACCGAACGAGTAGAGAATCTTGAGTTCCGGGTACTTCTTCTTCAGCTTGAGCAACTGGTTGAAGTTGCCGCGCACCGGCTGGTCCCACGTGTCGGCGACGCCGTCCACGCTCTCCGCCGCCGTCATCGCCTTCTCGAGGGCGGGGTAGGACTCACCGATGGTGCACTGCCCGTTCGACACGTTGCCGAACGCGTAGTTGATGTGCGTGAGCTTGCTGGCGGAACCCGAGGTGTCGATGTTCTTCACCTGGTAGTTGCGCGCCGGGTAGACACCCCACTCCGCGAAGTAGCCCAGGTTGATCTTGCCGGGAGGCGGCGGCGGGCCAGTCGTGGTCGTGGTGGTGGTCGTAGTAGTCGTAGTGGTTGACGTCGTGGTGGTGGTCGTCGGGTTCGTCCCGCCGGCATCACACGAGCCACCGTTGATCTTGCAGTTCGTCGGCGCGCCGAACGTACCGGTGTACGCGCCGTTGAAGCCGAAGCTCACCGACCCGCCGACACCGATGTTGCCGTTCCACGTGTTCTTGACCGTGACGGTCTGACCGCTCGTCGTGTACGAGCCCTCCCACAGCGAGGTCACGCGGTGGTTGGCCGGCAGGGTGAACTCGACAGTCCACGACGTCAGGGCCGCCGAGCTGTCGTTCTTGATCGTGTACTTGCCCTCGAAGCCCGTTCCCCAGTCCGAACCCTTGGAGAACGTGGCGGAAACGCCGCCGGCGCCGCTAGCAGCGGGCACCACGACGATTCCGAGGACCAACGCGGCGACGGCCGCGAAGAGAGCAGCTAGATGCCATCGGAACTTGGACATCGGTCTCCTCAGTCGCAGGGGGTACCGGAACGATGTGGTTTAGACCACTTCCCGGTCAAGGTCTAGACCTCTGCCGTCACTCGAATGGAGCAGTCCGAAAACGGTTCCAGGACGCTCGCTGTCTGTTCTCCGTCTATTTGGTCAACCATTCGCGGTCCGGGACGACTGCGCAAAGAGGACTCTCGGTCGAACCTCGTTCCAGGCCAAAGCGGTTCTCCACACGTTCGGGTCAAACCGACCGGTCCGCCGAGCAACGCCACCCGGCGCGCGGTGACGATTGCGGTGTGAACTTCACCGTCCCTGAACAGGCACGACGCGACCACACTCCCACCATGGACTCGGTCCAGGCAGCACTCACCGACCTGCGCGCAGGCCGCCCGGTGATCGTCGTCGACGACGAGGACCGGGAGAACGAGGGTGACCTGATCATGGCCGCCGAACACGCCACCCAGCACGCGCTGGCGTTCTACGTGCGGCACACGAGCGGCCTGATCTGCGCACCGCTGGCCCCGGAGGTGGCCGATCGGATGCGCCTGCCGTTGATGGTCCAGGACAACGAAGATCCCGAAGGCACCGCCTACACGGTCTCGATCGACGCCGCCGAGGGCATCGAGTCCGGCATCTCCGCCGCCGACCGCGCCCGCACTCTCCGCGTCCTCGCCGACCCCGCGAGCACCCCGCTCAGCGTGCGCCGGCCTGGGCACGTGTTCCCGTTGCGCGCCAGGGCGGGTGGCCTTGCCGAACGGCGCGGGCACACCGAGGCCGCGGTCGAACTGATGAGGTTGTGCGGGCTCGAGCCGGTCGCGGTGATCAGCGAGGTGTGCAACGACGACGGCAGCGTCGCACGGCTCCCACAGCTCAGGGTGTTCGCCGACCAGCACTGGCTGAAGCTGGTGTCCATCGAGCAGATCGCGGCGTTCGTCCCGGAGAGGGCGGTCGCGCTGTGACGCTTCTTGCCACGGTTTTCGACCTCGACGACACCCTCGTCGACAGCGCCGCGACGTGGAACCAGGTGATCCGCACCGTTGCGGCGAGGCACGACCACGTCTGGACCCGTGCGGACTGGGCGGCGATCCAGGGCACGTCGACCTGGGGCACGTACCTCGCCGAACGCTGCCGTGGCCTCACGCCGGAGCGCGCGGTGTCCGAATGCGTCGACGGGATGGTCGACGCGATCGCGCGCGGTGCGTTCGGGATGCTGCCGGGTGCCGCGGAACTCGTTGCCCTCGCGGCCGAACTCGGGCCCGTCGGGCTGGTGTCGGCCTCGCCGCGGCGCTACGTGCGGGCGGCCGCGTCGGCGTCCGGGCTGATGCGGCACGTGCAGGTGATCGTGACCGGCGACGACGTCACCAACGGCAAGCCCGCGCCCGATCCGTACCTGCTCGCCGCGCGCAAGCTGGGCCTGGATCCCGCGCACTGCCTCGCGGTCGAGGACTCCGGTTCGGGCATCCGCTCGGCGCACGCGGCCGGGATGACCGTGCTCGCGATTCCCAACGCCACCACCGCCCGTGATGCCGAAGTGCTGAAGCTGGCGGCGCATCAGGCGTCCGATGCGCGCGTAGCCGCCAAAGAAATCTGTCAACTGTGGGTAAACGTTTACGCGCTCAGCCGATAGCGCGTTCCGCACCCCAGGCCGCGATGTCCTCCCGGCTCTGCAGCCCCAGCTTGTCCCGCAGCCGCTGCAGCCGGGAGGCCACGGTCCGCACGGACACGTTGAGCCGGTTCGCGATCTGCTGGTTCGTGAGACCCGTGGCGAGCAGCGCGATCACCCGTCGTTCGTGATCGTCCAACGAGTCGTGCGCAGCCTCCGTGCGATCCAGCCACACCTCGTCCTGGATGAACGCCTCGGTCTCTGCAGGTGTCAACGGCGTAGAGGCAGCCTCCGCGCGCGCGACACACAGCATCAGTCGTGCAGTGCGCATTGCGCCGCTCACCTTCTCCGCCCAAAACGGATCCGGCACGACCCCGACGGAACGCCTCAACGCACGTCCGGTCGCTTCTAGTCGTAGCGCGCGCTCAGCCTGACCACGCATCAACGCCGCAACGGCCAAGCCTTCCAAGGCATCAGGCGCGCTCAACGGGTTGATCCCGTCCATCCGCAACGCCTCCTGGAAGGCGTGCGTCGCCTCGTCGAGGTCGCCCTGCACCAACGCCACGACGCCGCGTGTGTTCAGAGCAGAGGCGATGCGCGCGGGAACGCCCGACGCGCGCGAGATCGGCAACGCCTTCATGACGGCCTTCTCGGCGCGTTCGTGCTTGCCCAGCGATAACGCCGTGCGTGCCAAGTCCACCAAGCACGTCGCACGCGCGAGGGGTTCGCCCAACAACTCGGCTACCCGCAGGCACTCGGTGTTGTTCTCGTCCGACGCTTCCCACTCGCCGGAAGACTGCTGCACCGCCGCCAACGTGCTGCGGCAACTCATCACCAGGGCGGGCTGCCCGAGCTCACGCACCAACCGCGAGGCCTCGCCGGACAGTTCGAGCGCCTCGTCGTGATCTCCTTGCTCGGCGGCGAACCTGGCGGCGTGGTTCAGCGCGACGCACCGGTAATCGTCCCGAGTGGACGGTCGCCGCAACGCGTCCCGCAGCATCACCCGCGCCTGTCCGAGCCGGCCGCGCCGGGCAGCGCAGTCAGCGAGGGCGGAAGTCAGCAGCAGCAACCGTTCGTCGCCGCGGTCCGCCGCCCACTCGACCGTGCCGAGCAGGCTGTCCACGTGGTTGTCGAGCTTGTCCTGAACCTCCGCGGGCACCGACAAGGGCGCGGTGATCAGCACGTCCGACAGGTCCGTGAACCAGCGGGCCAACGCCTCGTAGGCGATGTCCAGCTCACCGGCCGCCAGCAGCTTCTCCCGTGCGTGCAACCGAACCGATTCCAGCTGCCGAAACCTTGTCGTGCAGGGGATCGCCGTCAGCAACGACTTGGCCTGCAGCCGCGACAGCACGTCCAGCACCGGTTCCGCGGACCGTTCCGACGAGCAGACCTCGGTGGCAGCGGCCAGATCGAAGCCGCCGTCGAACACGGAAAGGCGCCGCAACGCGAACTGCTCGTCCGGCGCGAGCAGCTGGTAGCTCCAGTCGATGGCTTCGCGCAGGGAACGCTGGCGTGCGGGCGACTTCCGGCAGCCCAGCGTGAGCAGCTCGAGCGGTTCGTCCATCCGGTCGCAGATGTCGATGACCGGCAACAACTGCACCCAGCGCGCCGCCAGCTCGATCGCGAGCGGCATGCCCTCCAGCCGTGCGCACAACAACGCGACCGCAGCCGTGTTCTCCGTGGTGAGCCGGAAATCGGGCTTGCGTTCGCGCGCCCGGTCCACGAACAGCTTCACGGCCTCAGAGCGTGGCGCAGCAGTAGTGACGAGGTCTCGGTCCGTTGACGGCACCGGCAGACCTTCTACGTGGAAGCTGACCTCGCCCGTGATCCACAGTGCTTCTCGTGACGTCGCGAGCACCCGCACGCTGGGACAGCGGTTCAGCAGCATGTCCGCGAGTTCGGCGCACGTGTCGAGAAGGTGTTCGCAGTTGTCGAGGACCACGACCACTTTCATGTTCACGAGCGTTTCTACGACTGTGTCCCGTAACGGTTCGTCGGACTGCGCGACGACACCAAGCGCGTGTGCAACGGCCGGCAAGACGTCCTGAGGGCTGGTGACCTCGCCGAGTTCGACGAGGAGAACCCGGTCCGTTCGCCCGCGCCGCAACCGTCCCGCGGCCTCCAGCGCGAGCCGGGTCTTACCCGCACCCGCACTGCCCAGGAGCGTAACGAGACGGTGCCTGCGCATCAGCTGGTCGAGCTTCGAAAGCTCTTGCTGGCGCCCGATGAACGTGTCGCGCGCCGCGGGCAGGTTCGCGAGCACGCGCGAGTTCTGCCTGGTCGCCGGCGTTGGTGCCGGAACGGTGGCACGGCGGCGATAGGCCCGTTGGCGGCATGCGTTGGAGCAGTAGGACCTGCGCTGCTCGGAGGTGGCGGGAGGCAGCGTGCCGTCGCACAGGGCGCAACGTCCGGTGCTGGTCATGAGTCCCTCTCCTCCAGCCGTAACGGCAGGGCGTCCCTGTCTCGGTCCGGCATGTGCGCAGGTCGTGCGTGCTGACCTGCCGTGTGCAACCCGTTACACGTCTTTGCGTGCGAGACGGTTCGCACTGCGCTCGTTATGCCTGCCTTCCCCAGATCCTCGTTCGGGAACAAACTGGTGGCTGGTCCGGTCTGACAGGGAGTCCGTATGACGTTGACGACGAGCACTTCGTCCGAATACTCGTGGACGAGCGCAGGTCTGCAACTGGTGGACAAGCCGCGCACGATCACCGTTGGCATCGCTGACGACGAGGTGCTGATCCGCACCGGAGTCCGCGGCGTGCTGGAACGGTCCGGCAACGTCGTGGTCGTCGGCGAGGCGAGCGACGGTGGCGGCGCCGTCGAACTGGCCAGGCGCCACCGTCCACAGGTGCTGCTGATGGACGCCGCGATGCCCGGCATGGAAGGCCTCGCAGCGGTGCGCATGGTGCGCAGGCACGTCCCGGGAACGCAGGTGATCATGCTGTGCACCCCGCAGACCGAGGAGATGCTTTTCCCGGCTCTGCGTTCCGGCGCGGCGGGATTCCTCTTCAAGAACGGCGAACCCGACGCCCTCGTGAACGCCGTCCGCGTCGTGGCCGCCGGCGAAGCGATCCTGTCGCCGTCCGCGACCCGCGCGCTGGTCGACCACTTCACCGGCGCCGACTCGGAGCGCCGCGACGCCGCGCGCGGACGCATCGGCCTGCTCACCCGGCGAGAGCAGGAAGTGCTGGTGTACCTGGCGCAGGGCATGGCGAACGCACGCATCGCAAGGCTCATGTACCTCTCGGAAGGGGCGATCAAGGCCCACGTCAGCCGACTGCTGACCAAACTGAGGTGCGACAACCGCGTCCAGGCCGCTCTCATCGCACGCGACGCCGCCCTTCCCTGCTGAACCGAGTACTGCTGCAACGGCGCAACGGCCAGACTAGCCACGAATTTTCGCGCCGCGAAGCAGGTCACCCGGTTGGCTCCGTCCAGAGTGATGTCCTTTTCCCGCCAGCGTCTCGGTTGGAACGGCGTCATGCTTGACCGCATGCGGCTGCACAAGTTCTCGGAACGCTTGCCCTTTCAAGCACCTCTTTGCCCCGACAACCTGTTCGGTCACCTCATCGCCACCGCTGTTCCCGGCGTGGAGGAGTGGCGGGAAGGCGTCTACCGGCGCACTCTCCGGCTCCCTTTCGGTTGCGGGATCGCGTCTTTGCAGCCGCACGCCTCCCACGTCGCGTGCACTGTGGAGCTCACCGATCCTCGCGATTTGGCTAGTGCTCTAGACCTTTGCCGCTTCCTGCTCGACCTCAACGCGGATCCATCCGCAATAGATGGAGCACTGTCCACCGACCCAGTGCTGGCCCCACTGATCTCCGCCGCACCCGGCCGCCGTGTCCCGCGCACGGTGGACGGCGCGGAGTTCGCCATCCGAGCCGTTCTGGGCCAACAGGTCTCAACGAAAGCCGCCCGCACCCACGCCGCTCGTCTCGTGTCGCGCCACGGCACC
Organism: Lentzea miocenica; assembly: GCF_033949945.1. NCBI lineage: Bacteria > Bacillati > Actinomycetota > Actinomycetes > Pseudonocardiales > Pseudonocardiaceae > Lentzea > Lentzea miocenica. Next base: position 146,371 of record NZ_JAXAVW010000009.1, on the reverse strand, counting down.
CCGGTAGGCGACCTGTTCCTGTTCCCTCTGTCTTTCGACCCTGCGGACCTGGCGATGCCCGAGTCGCGCCGGCGCACCATGGCAGCCCTTCTGGCCGCCCTTGAGTCCGGTTTGGACCTCTCGCCTTCTGCCGATCGCACTTCGGCACGGTCGTGGCTGACCTCGCTGCCCGGCTTCGGCCCGTGGACGGTGGAATCGATTCTGATGCGCGCTTTGGGCGATCCAGACGCGTTCCTGCCAACCGACCTGGGAATCCGCTTGGCCGCCGAAGCCCTGGGCCTCCCCACAACCCCCGCGGCTCTGATCAGACGCTCGGCGGCGTGGCAACCGTGGCGGGCCTATGCGGTGCAACACCTGTGGGCGACGGGCGATCACGAGGTGAACCGAATCCCGGCGTGAACTGCACACTCGCGTACATCGCCGCCGCCGACCCGTCCCGCACAAAACCGGGCAACGGCGGCAGATCCTGCGTAAACCCTTGCAAATCCCCAAAAACATCCAACGCCGTAGCGGGCCGATCACCAGGATCCTTGGCCAGCAACCGCTGCACCACCGGGTCAAGCGCACCAGGCACCCGCCGCGGCGCCTCCTTGACATGCTTGTCGAACACCGCATACGCCGTCGGCCCGGTGAACAGCTGCTCCCCGGTCAACATCTCGTGCAACACACAGCCCAGCGCATACAGGTCGCTGCGGGGCTCGGCGATCCCGCGCTGAATCTGCTCGGGCGCCATGTACGACGGCGTGCCCAGAATCTGCCCGGCGCGACTGAACGGCGCGATGTCGCTCTCCCTGAGCAACGCGAGCCCGAAGTCCAACACCTTCACCGCACCGTCCGGACCCAGCATCAGGTTGGTGGGCTTGAGATCGCGGTGACAGATGCCACGCTCGTGGGCCGCGGCGAGCACCGCGGCGGTCTGCGCGGCAATCGCCGCCGCCCAAGCCTCGGGCAGCGGCCCGAACTCACCCACCAGATCCGCGACCGTCACACTGTCCACGAACTGCATGACCTGGAACAGCCGCTGGTCATACGTCCCGAAGTCGTACAGAACCGGAACCCCGGGGTGCTCCAGCCTGGCCACGATCCTCGCCTCGCGCGCGAACCGGTGCTGCACCTCCTCGTCGCTGCCCGGCAGCCGCAGCAACTTGACCGCGACCCGCCGATCCAGCCGCAGGTCCCGGCCCTTGTGGACGGCACCCATGCCACCCCGCCCCAGCGGCAGGTCGTCGATCTCGTAGCGGTCGGCGATCAGCACCCGCGAAGCCTAACCGCCGCTGCCTGGCGCCCAGCCCCCGTTGTCCGGAGCATGCCCGCTGCTTCCTGGCGTCCGGTCTCCGTGGTCTGGTGTTCGGCTGCTGCTGCCGGGTGCCGAGCCTCCATTGCCTGGCCCGCGGCCGCTGCTTCCTGGCGTCCAGTCCCCGTTGTCTGGTGTCTGGCCGCTGCTGGGTGCCCAGACTCCGTCGCCTGGGTCCCGGCCGCTGCTGCCAGGTTCCCGACTTCCGGCGCCTGGTGCCTGGCTGCCGTTGTCTGGTGCCTTGCCTGGGGCGTCTGGTGCCCGGCCGCTGTCGTCCGGCGCTTTGCCTGGTGCCTGGCCGCCGTTGTCCGGTGCCTTGCCTCGGGCGTCTGGTGCCCGGCCGTCGTCGTCCGGCGCCTTGCCCGGGGCGTCTGGTGCCCAGCTGCCGTTGTCCGGCGCCTGGCTTCCGTCGGCCGGCATCCGACGACCGTTACCTGATGCCTGGCCGCCGTCGGCCAGTGCGTGACCGCCGTTGTTCGTTCGCCGGCCCCGCGCGCTTCCTCGTTAGCGAGGGATTGGTAACGGCGTTTCAGGACATCCCGATCGGGTGAATCCGTCCCGTTCACGCCGGGCCGATCTGCCCGCTCAGGAGTCCACCATACCCCAAACGAACCAGTGCGGCGGCGTCTTCTAGGCCCATCTCCAGGGCTTTGAGCTGCGCAAACGCGTGCCCGTAGCGGCGCTGCTCGTCGAGTGGCAGCGAGGGTACCTGGGTTCGTCGGACGTCAAGCCTGGTCGAGCCGGTCGGGGTGCGGGCGAACGCCGCGCGTAGCACGCCCTCGAGGAAGTCCGGGTCCAGCTTGCGCGGGTTGATCTCGTAGGTCGCGCCGGTGGGGGAGGTGACTACGTGATTGCCGGGGGCTGTGCGGACCAGGTCGCCGATGGTGGTCATGGGCAGGCCGGACTGTTCTTGCAGGGCGGGCAGGGAAGGTAGGGCGAAGGTTGGTTGTGCGGCCAGGTAGGCGGAGGCGTCGGTGCCGGTGCGGCGGGCTGGGCTGAGGTCTACGTCGTCGTCCAGGAGGTCGATGACGCGTGTGTTCGGTTCGATTGGGCCGGGGTTTTCCAGCAGGGCGATGTGTTCGGGTGTGCGGCCGATCGGGTTTCGCAGGAGCCAGAGGTCGCGGCCTGGTTGGACGGTCATCACGGCGCGGAGGGCGCCGGCGCGGAGCAGGTTGCCGCGGATTCGTTTGCCTGGTCGGCGGGAGGCTGCGGCTGAAGGGAGTAGCACTGCTACCAGGCCGCCTGGTTTGGCGAGGGACAGGCAGTGTTGCACCCAGGCCAGTTCTGGTTCGCCGCGTGGGGGTAGGCCGTAGGTCCAGCGGGCGTCGCCGATGAGGTCCTCGTGGCCCCAGGTGCGGTCGTGCCACGGCGGGTCGCAGATCACGGCGTCGGCTTGGTGGGTGATGCCGTTGTGGCGCAACGAGTCGCCGGTGATGATCTGGGCCGCGGGCATGCGGCGGCGGGCGATCACGGCTGAGACGGGGTCTAGTTCCTGGCCGACTTTGTGGCGGGCCGCGGAGGCTTTCAGGAGGGAGCCGGTGCCGCAGGCCGGGTCGATGACGGTGTCGCCGTCGGTGGTGGCCAGGACGATGTCGATGACTTCGGGTGGAGTGGGGTTCAACAGTCGTGAGTGTGCTTCGAGGTAACGCTCGTGCAGGAACTCGAACGTCACCGGATCCGCGTTGACGGCGGCCAGTGCGTCGCCTAGTCGGAGGTCGTCGACGGTGCGCAGTTGGGTCCACAGGCGTTCGGCGGGGGAGACGCGGAACGGCTTGCCGTTGCGGCGCAGCCATGCCTCGACGTCGCGCAGCAGGTACAACGGACTGGAGGCCGTTCCGCCCACCGGTGACGGGAAGTCCTCGAACCGCCGCCGCCAGTTCGACACGGCCGCCCGCCCCACGTCGGCTAGGCGCGCTATGTCGCCGGCGTTGACCGTCTCATCCATGGGCACAACCGTATTGCTTGTGAAGTGACTTCACAACTGATCTACTGGAGACATGACACACGAGCTGCGCATCGCCGTGGCGACCGATCCTGGGCTCGTTCGCGAGCACAACGAGGACTCGGTCTACATCCGCGCGGACTTGCAGGCCGTGGCGGACGGCATGGGCGGCCACGAGCACGGTGAGGTCGCCAGTGCGCTCGCGGTGAACGTGCTCGCAGGGTGGCAGGGCGACCTCGGTCCCGCGGTGGCCGAGATCGCGCGCAGGCTCGACGCCGAGGCGCCGCAGGGCGCCGGCACCACGCTCACCGCGATGCGCTGGGAGGGCCTCGCCTTCCAGCTCGCGCACATCGGCGACTCGCGCGCGTATGTGCTCAGGGAGGGCGAACTCCGCCAGATCTCCCACGACCACACGATGGTCCAGGCTCTCGTCGACGCCGGCCGGATGACGCCGCAGGAGGCCGCGAACCACCCGCGCCGGGCGTACGTGCTGCGGGCGCTGCAGTCCGGCAACTCGCACGAGCCGGACTTGTCGTGGCACCAGGCCAAGATCGAGGACCGTTACCTGCTCTGCAGCGACGGCCTCACGGACTACGCGCACCTCGAGGACGTCCACGAGATCCTGCTGTCCACAGAGGACGGAACCGAGGCGGCCTGGCAGCTGATCGCGCTCGCGAACGGCAACGGCGGCCCGGACAACATCACCTGCGTGATCATCGACGTGGCCAAGAAGAAGTGGTGGCAGCGCTAGCTTTCGCGGATATGGGAACGGCCCCCGGCACGTGCCAGGGGCCGTCAGCTCATAGAGGTGTTACAGGTTGGCAGGCATGCCCGACTCGTCGGTGGCCGCCGTCGAGGAACCGCTGAGCAGGTCCTTGACGATCTTGTTGGCCTCCTTGACCGCCGGCGTGATCATCTTGATCTTCACCTTGCCGTTGGTCAGCTTGCCGCCGACGTCGAACGTCTTGTCCTCGCCCGGCAGCGGGAGCGCCTGGCAACCGGTGAACTGCTTGCGCGGGGTCGCACCGGTCTGGAAGTAGAAGACGATCGGGTCGTCGACGCAGTCCGTGTTGTACGGGAACAGGCCGTGCGAGCCCTCGTTGTCGACGCTGATCAGCTTGGCGTTCGGCAGTGCCTTGGCCGTGGCCAGGCCACCCTCGTAGGCGGTGGCGGCGTCGAGCTCGGACTGCGCGACCAGCAGACGCGGGAACGTCTTCTTGTCCGGCTTCGGCATCGAGTTCTTGGTCGGCCAGTAGGCGCACAGCGGGGTGCTCATGAACGGCGCGATGAACGGCGCGTTCACGGTCAGGTCAGCCAGCCAGTAGTTCCAGTAGTGCAGGTTCTGGTTCCACTGACCGTCCTGGCAGCGGATCGCCTCGAACGTCGCGTCCCAGCTCTCGACCTCGGCGGCGGCGGTCGTGGCCTTCACCGCGACGCGCTCCTTCTTGGCGATCGCGGCGAGCGCGTTGCTCTTGCCCTTGGCGATGAATGCCTTGTTCTCAGGCGAAAGGCCAGGCGTGGCAAGCATCTTCGAGACGAGCGCCTCGACCTTCTCGGAGTCGGAGGACGCCGGAGCCGAGTCACCGATCACCGCGGCCACCGCGGACGCGGCCGTTGGGTACTGGGTGGTGTCGTACATGGCCGGGATCACGAACCACGCGACGAACAGCTGGCCGAGGAACTCACGGGTGCCGCCGGCCTTCTCCCACTTGCGGCGGATCTCCATCGGGTCGGTGCCCTGGGCGTACGTGGCGTCGTTGCGCGCCATGTACGGCAGCAGCGCCTCCTGGAACTGGCGGTCGCGGGTGCGCGGCTGCAGGTCCCAGGTGTTCTCGAGGGTCGACTGCGAGGCGTCGACGGCCGAGTCGAGCAGCATGCGGTGGACCTTGCCCGGGAACGTGGCGCCGTACCAGGTGCCGAGCCAGGTGCCGTAGGAGTAGCCGATGTACGAGGTCTTCTTCTCGCCCAGCAGGACGCGGATGAAGTCCATGTCGTACGTGGTCTGCTCGGTGGTGATGAACTGCGTCAGCGGGTTCTCCAGGCAGCCCTGGACCTTCGCCTTGTTCAGCACGTTGATGTCCGTGCTGTTCGGCACGGTGTAGCTGCACGTCAGCGGCGTGGAGAGGCCGACACCGCGCGGGTCGAAGCCGATGAAGTCGTACTGGCCGGCGAGAACCGGGGCGCGCAGGGCCATCGCCGCGCCCCACGGCAGGCCGGAGCCGCCGGGGCCACCGGGGTTGACCAGCGCGATCCCCTGACGGCTGGTGCCCTTGTACGCGGTCTCGGTCTTGGAGACCCGGATGCCGATCGTGTTGCCGTCGGCCGGGTTGTGCCAGTCGCGCGGGACCTGGATGGTCGCGCAGGCCAGACCCTTGACGGTCTTGAACTTCTTGACGGTCTCCTCGGCCACGCCGGGGAAGGTGCACTCTTCCCACTTCACGGACTGGGTGGCCAGCGCGCCCGCCAGCTTCGTCGTGTCCGGGTCCTGCTGAGGCGCCGCGCCGGCCGCCGGCGTGAGCACGATGCTCGTGGCGACCAACACCCCTGTCACCGCGGCGATGCCGCCTCTGAAGTACTTCCTCACGGTGGATCCCTTCCTGCCCCCGCACGGCCGAGTGAGGCCGCGCTTGCAACAGAGGAGAAAGGGAAAAGACCTCGTTTAACACTCCTGGGTGATGGCAGAAAGTCGCCATGTCTGGAAACTGTCACGAATGATGTTCACAGAGTGATGAACACTCCTCATCTTCGTGACTGCGGGTGATCAGAGCCAACCGCGCCGTGACGCCTGGACTCCGAGCTGGAACCGGGTCTGCGCGCCCAGCAACTGCTGCAGCCGGCTCACCCTGCGGTGCACGGTCCGTTCGCTGACACCGAGCTCGCGCGCGATCGACTCGTCCGTAAGACCGGCGCTGAGCAGCGCCATCAGTCGGCGGGTGGCCGTCGTCGGCTCTTCCTGGGTGTCCTCCTGGCCGCCAGGCGTGATCGACACGGCCATCCGCCAGAACGCCTCGAACAACTCGATCAACGCGCTCAGTAGCACGGACGGGTGAATGAGCAGTGCTACGACGTTCCCGCCGGTGACCGTCGGCACCGCGATCAACGCCCGGTCCGAGTCGGCGATCACGAGCTTGAGCGGCACGCCGGGGAACGTCCGCGCCTGCTCGCCCACCGCGATGCTCTCCTGCACCGACGCGAACCCCAGTTCGGTCTGGAGCAACGCCGACTCGTAGACGACCCGATAGCCGACACCGCGGGCCAGTGCCGGAGGCTGCGCGGGACTCGCCTCCGGCTGCGGGCTCAGGTACGAACCGGGATCCAGCGCCCGGATCTCCGTCTTCGCCTGGCTCTGCATCTCCTCGAACGCGCTGATCACCTCGCCCGCGTCCTTGAGGACCTCGACGAAGTCGACCTCTTTCGCGCCGTGCTCGGCGTAGGCGGCGGCCAGGACCTCCGCGGTCTCCCTGGCTCTGGCGGCCGCGGCCTCGTGACTCGACGCGATCGCGGCCAGCGCCGACCGCGGCGGGCGCACGTCGTGGTTGCGGACCAGACCTAGTCGTTCAAGCTCTTCGTGCGCCGCGCCGGGCTCGCTCTTCGCGCCTTGCAACATCGCCAGGTACAGCTTTTCGGCTTCCTGCGACAGCCCCTCGTGCACACGACTCCCCTCGGTGGTTCTGAACCGAAGGTACCTGCTCAGACACGCCCTGCGCGGCGCATGGCCCCGAGGAACAGCGCGTCGAACCCGCGGTCCGGCAACACCTTGCGCGCGAACAGGATCGGGCCCGCGCCGAACCCCGCCGCGTACCGGGTCCTCGGCCGCCGCGCCTGCGCCGCCTTCACGATCACGTCCGCGATGACCTTCGGGTCCGAGCCGCGGTCGGCCTGGCCGAAGAACGCGGACAGCTGCCGGACCTGCTCCTTGTAGGCGCCCTCGCCGGACGTCCTGCGCAGGTTGTCGACCGCGATCCCGCCCCACTCGGTCTTGATCGCGCCCGGCTGGATCACGATCACGTCGATCCCGAACGGCTTCAGCTCCAGCCGCAACGAGTCGCTCAGGCCCTCGACCGCGAACTTCGTGGAGTGGTACCAGCCGCCGAGCGGCTCGTAGATCTTGCCGCCGATCGACGACACGTTCACGATCCGCCCGCTCTTCTGCTTCCTCATGTGCGGCACGACCAGCTGCACGAGCCGGGCGAGCCCGAACACGTTGACCTCGAACTGGTACTTGCCCTCGGACAGCGGCACGTCCTCGAACGCCCCGTACGACCCGTAGCCGGCGTTGTTCACCAGCAGGTCGATCCGGCCGGTCTCGGCGATGATCTGCTTGACGCCCGCGACCATCGAGTCGTCGTCCGTCACGTCCATCTCCAGCACCCGGACGCCCTTCGCCGCGAGCCCCTCCATCCGCTGCACCCGGCGCGCCGCCGCGTACACGGTGTATCCGGCTTTGTGCAGCTCATCCGCCGTGGACTCGCCGATCCCCGACGAGGCACCCGTGACCAGTGCGACCTTCATGACGCTCTCCTGACTAACCGGTTGGCTGGACCAACTAACTGTTTGGTTGCTAAAACCAGGCAACCATGTCCGCGGCGGTCTGTCAACCAACTAGTTGGTTGCTTCTGCCAACCGGTTGGTTAGAATGGGGGTGTGGTGAGGGACAAGGAAGCGACCAAGGCCAAGCTGCTGGAAGCGGCCCTCGACGAGTTCGCCGAGTACGGGATCGCCGGCGCACGGGTCGATCGGATCGCCGCGAAGGCGGGCTGCAACAAGGCGATGATCTATGCCTACTTCGTCAGCAAGGAGGGCCTGTTCGAGGAGCTGCTGAGGATCCAGATCGACCGCATGATCAAGTCGGTGCCGATCACGCCGGAGGACCTGCCCGGCTACGCGGGCCGGCTGTTCGACTCCTACGTCGACCAGCCACAGGTGCTCAGGCTGGCGGCCTACCACCGCCTCGAGAACGGCTTCGACAACGTTCCCGCGCCGGAGGCCGAGGCCTACCAGCACAAGGTCGCGGCCATCGCGCAGGCGCAGATGGAGGGCAAGGTCTCCGCCGCGTTCAACGCCTCCGACCTGCTGGACCTGGTCGTGCACACGTCGATACTGGCTTTCAGCACCCCGAACGCGACCAGGGACCTCGTCGAACGCTCGGTCCGGCGCCTGATCGCCGAGTAGCGCCGGTCGCGGAACCAAACCACTACGGCGAGGCGGGAGAATCCCTGCGCAGCAAGTAGGTGTCCATGATCCAACCCTTGCGCGCACGCGCTTCCTCGCGCACCGAACGGATCTCCGCGGCCACCTCGCCGACGCGGCCGGAGATCAGGATCTCGTCCGGCATGCCGAGGTAGGCGCCCCAGTAGATCCACGTGTCCGGGTCCACGCCCTCGAACGAGTACTTGGCGTCCAGCATCACGGCCACGTCGTCCACATCGGAGGGCCACCCGGCCGCCAGCCGCCGCCCCGTCGTGATCTGCACGGGCTTGCCGACCTGGTTGAGCGCCACCCGGTGCCCGGCCGTCAGCGCCGCCACCGACGTCACCCCGGGTATGACCTCCACCGAGAACTCCGAGCCGCGGGCGAGCAGGTCGTCGAGGATCGCCAGCGTCGAGTCGTACAGGGACGGGTCGCCCCACACCAGGAACGCCCCGACCTCGTCGGGACCCAGCTCGGACAGCAGTGAGAGGCACACGTCCGCACGGGCCCGGCGCCAGGCGTCGATCGTCGCCACGTAGTCGGCGGGGTTCCGGTCGCGGTCCGGGTCCCGGCCCTCGACCCAGCGGTACGGCCTAGTCACGTGGGCTTCCAGGATCGACGAACGCAGGTCGACGAGCTCCTGCTTCACCGAACCCTTGTCCAGCACGAAGAACACGTCGACCGTCTGCAACGCCTTGACGGCCTGCACCGTCAGGTGGTCCGGGTTGCCCGCGCCGATACCGATGACCAGGATCTTTCGCACGGGCCACACCCTAACCGAGCGCGGGAGCGGGCTCCTTCACGCGCGACAGCACAGCGCCGAGAGCGAGCAAGCCCACACCCTGCACCACCACGAGCACCTGTGCGCCCAGCAGATCGCCGAAGACGCCGAAGCTGAGGAACGCCACCGGGAACGTGAAACTCAGCACCGCCGTCAACGCCGCGAAGAACCGGCCCTTCGCCGCAGGAGGCACGATCTGCTGGAACAACGTCATGAACTTGACGTTGCACACCCCGAGGCAGAAGCCGCTCAACACCAGCGCCACCACGTAGACGGGCAGCGACACCACCGCACCCGGCACCGCGAGGAACACCCCGAACAACGCCACGCAAACAGCGCCGAACGACGTGATCGAGCCGCGAACCGGAATGCGCGGCGCCAGCAAGGCACCCGCGATCAGCCCGAACCACACCGCCGATTCCAGCAGCGCCAACGATCCGGCGCCCGCGCCCAGCACGGACTTCGTGTAGAGCGGCAGCACCAGCACGGTCGGCGTCGAGAAGAAGTTGACGCCGGCGAACACCAGCATCACCGGTTTCACCCCGGGCAACGTGCCGAGGAACGCCCACGTGCCGCGCTCGCCAGGAACACCGGGAACGGACTCGAACCGGGCCATCAGCAAGCAGAGCACCGAGATCAGGTAAGTCAGCGCGTTGACCACAACCGCGCCGGAGAACCCGACGGAAGCCAGCAACACAGCGCCAAAAGCCGCTCCGGCGAAGTTCGCGACGGGCTGCGTCGACGAACCGTAGCTGACCGCCCTCGGCACGTCCGCGGGAGAAACCAGCTCCGGCAAGGCTTTCATCAGCGTCGGGTCGAAGAACGCCTGGCAGGTCGCGAGCACCAGGCCGACGACGTAGACACTCCACACAGGAGGGTCGCCGAGCAGCACCAACGACGACACCGCGAGGAACGCCACCGCTTCGGCCCGCAGCATCACGGTCCGCGCGGGAACCCGGGAGATGATCCGCCCGATGTGACCGACCAGTGTCAACGACGGCAGCACGCCGACCACGAGGAACGCACCGGCGGCGAGTCCGCGCGACGACGCGGGCATCTGTTCGAGCAGCCACCACAGCAACGCGATCTGGTACAGCCGGGTGCCGCCCTGGCTCAGCACCTGGCCGAGCCACACCAGCCGGAAGTCGCGGGTCAGCACGGTCGTTCGTCGATCAGCCGCACGGTCTTCCCGCTGCGGGGATTGACCTCCAGCGCCGGCACCCACTCGACGGCCAGCGGCGCCACGGTTCCGCGACCGACCTGCAGCTCGAACCGCGGACTGATCACGTACACCTCGGCCCGGACAGCGTCGAAGTCCTGCGCCGCACCAGCGATCCGCAGCACCAACTGGTCACGCGCATCGACCCGCCGAATCACGATCTGCACGCCGTTGTGCACCACGCCAGCGCGATCGACAGCCGCCCGCAGGTGATCGAGGTGCAACGTGACAGGCCCGACCCGCGCACCCTCGTCCGCCCGCCCGAGCAGCCGGAAGATGCCGTCCTCGACGTCGACCCACTCGGCCAGGTCGCCGACGGGGTAGCGGATCATCGGCTGCAACCGCCGGGTCAGGTCCGTCTGCAACAGCCGGCCGGGCCTGCCCGGCGAGGTGATCAGCTCGCCGGTCTCGGCGTCGACGATCTCCAGCACGGAGCTGTCCACAAAGGAGCGGAACACCCGCGGGTCGTCGGAGCCCAGCACCGCCGTTCCGATGATCCCTCCGTCCACGCTGCCGTAGACGAACGACCGGAACTCGGCCTGAGGAAACGCCTCGGACAACAACGCACGCTGGTCGTCGTAAAGGGCCTCACCGCTGAACAGGATCAGCCGCACCAACGGCAGCGATCCGGCCTCGGCGACGACGTGAGAAGCCAAGCGGCACAACGTCGTCGGGAAGCCCGCCACGACGGTCGCGTCGAAGTCCTGCATCGTCGTCAGCGTGAACTCGACCGGCGCGCTGCCGGTGATCGGCAGCTGCACCAGGTCGATCGGCGACCGCTGCAACGAGTTCAGCGCGAAGATGAAGCTGGAGTACAGCTCACCGGCCGCGAACAGGTTCGCGATCCGGTCGCCGTGCCGCAGTCCCGCCGCGGGCAGCGTGTCCGCGTACGTGCGGCACATCGCGTCCCATTCCTCGTTGGTGTAGAAGGAGACGCGCGGCGCCTTGGTGGTGCCACCGGTCTTGAAGATCAGCCCGTCGGTGTGGGCGCGGGTCAGCACCTGGTTGTCGCGGACGGTGTTCGCGGTCCAGAACGCGGCCTGGTCGATCACCGGCAGGCCGGACAGCGGCGCCGACGGGTCGATGCCGTCGTACAGGTCCTTGTAGAACGGGGAGTGCGTGCGGGCATAGCAAACGAGGTCGAGCACGGACACGGTTCACACACTCCTGCTGCTGCGCTGGTCGACGACACCGATCAACTTGCCGCTGCTGCGAGTCCGCAGGAAGTCCGCGAGCGGCACGTTCTCCACGCGCACGGTCAGCAGCTTGTCCTGCTCGACTGCCTCAGCGACCTCGGCGTACTTCGAAACAAGCGTCAAGCGACTCGCGGCCGGCTCCGGCGCACGACCGCTCTCCAGCCGCACGACCAGCTCTTCGCCCGAAGCTGACTCGTTCAGCTCGATCTGCAACGCGCCCGCGTAGCTGTGCTCGTCCTCCATGATCGTGAGGAACCGGCGGTAGTTCAACGTCTGCGCGGCGGCCCGGAACACGTCACCGGTGCGCCCCAGCAGCTCGAACCGCGGGGTGCGGCGGCCGCACGGGCAGTCGCCGGGAACCCACCGGCCGAGGTCGCCGATCTCGTAGCGCTCCAGCCGCTGGCCACGCCGGGTGTGCGTGGTGAAGACCAGCCGGCCGGGCTCGGATCCCGAGACGGACCGGTCGGTCTCCGGATCGAGGATCTCCAGCGTGTGCAGGCCGGTGAACAGGTGGTGCACCTTGCCGGACGACTCCTGGCACTGATAGCCGACCGGACCCGCGTCGACGGTCGCGTAGGCCGCCGAACGGATCGTTTCGACGCCGAACTCGTCGCGCAGCCGGGCGATGGCCTGGGCGCCGAAGTGCTCGCCCGCGTAGAAGATCTTGCGGATCCCGCCGTACGCCTTCAGCTGGTCACCGTGCTCGGCGAAGAGCCGCTGCACGAACGAAGGCGCGGTCAGCAGCGTGTCGACGCGGTTGTCCACAATGGCCTGGGCGATGGCGTCCAGCTGGCCCCACTCGCCGCCCATCGGGAACTGCACGGCGTTCATCCGCTCCAGCGCGGAGAAGAAGCTGACGAAGCTCGCGTACATGTGCCCGTTGAAGAACAGGTTCATGATCCGGTCGTGCCGCGGGTCGAGGCCGGTGGCCAGCAACGCCTCCGCGCCGACCCACATCTGCTCGTCCCAGTCCGCCCACGTGTACGCGGACAGCTTGGGCGCGCCGGAGCTGCCACCGCTGCGGAAGTACACGTCCGCCGGACGGTCCTGCAGCGTCTCGAAGTCCGCCTTCAACGTCACCGGCACCTGCGGTACGGGCAGCTGACGAGACTCGGCGAGGTCGTCCAGGGATGCGTCCGACACAAACCGGTCGTCGAGCTGCACGGACACGCGGTTGCTGTAGCGCTGCAACGCGTAGACGCCGTCGTGCGGCTCACCGCTGTAACCGCCGAGCATCGAGCCCGGCGTGGTGATCCGCTGCACGCCGACGGACACGAACGAGCGTGCCAGCAACGCGGTGTCGGGCCGGTCCGCCGCGAGCCCGACGGTCTGCAGGTAGCGGCGCATCGGCCGGAGCACAGACGTGATCTGCTTGCGTGGCAGCGGCTTCACCCACACCGACCGGTACAGCGGCGAGGTGCGCAACCCGGAACGCACGTCCGCCAGCACGCGCCAGCTCTCGCCGGTGTGCACCTTCGTGAGACCGAGGTGCTCCTCCAGCTGAGCGACGACCACGGTGTTCGTGATCTCTGCCCACTCCGCCTGCGACGGCTCACGCGTGGGCGGTCCGGTCAGTTCCAGCACACCGGCGAACCGCGAGGCGAACGCGAACACCTCGGCAGGGTCCTCGGTGTCGAGGTAGATCACCTGCGGGCTGGAGCACGCCTGCTGCTCCAGCTGGCACACGTCCGCCGCCAGCGCGTGCAGGGTGTCCACATCGGACCACGAGTCACGGGTCAGGTAGGCGAACGACAGCTTCGGGCCCCAGTCGATCACCCGTGTGCCGGGCCGGACCAGTTCGGTCACACCGTTGATCGCCTCTTCGCCACCCCAGACCGCGACGGCGTCGGCCGCGCCGAGCACGCCCGTCATCCAGTCGGTCCGCGAGGACGAGAAGTGCAGCACGACGAGTCGCGCGGCGATCTGGCCGGTCTGATCCAGAGCGGCCAGCGAGGCAAGCACCTCGGCGGTGAACCCGGAGTCGTCCGAAGCGACCTTGACGACGTTGAGGTTGCCCGAGAGCAGGCCCTCAACGGCGCTCAGCACACCCGCCGCGGGGGCGTTGCCCGCCGTCACGTGGGCGAGCAGGCCGAGCGGCACCCAGGCCTCGTAGGTGGGCGTGCGGAAGTCGAACCGGACCATCCGCGCCGGGTCGAGGTTGCCGAGCTCGCGCTTGAGCTTGCGCTCCAGGGAAGTCCTGCTCAACGCGTGCCGCAAGGCGTCCAGCGTCTCGTCGATCTCCACCGGGTCGAGCCCCCACGCGACGAGCGCCGCGCGGTGGTCCTCCAGGACCAGCTTCTCGGCCGCGGCGAGCACCACGAGCGGGTTCAGCCGCGGGCCGGTGATGACCTGCTGGGTGCGGTCCTCGAGGGTGTCGAGGCGCACCGCGACGGACTCGTCGTCGATCCACTCTCCCTGCCAGAAATGCCGGTTCATGCCTTGCCCTTCAGGAGCTCTGCGGCCGCGATGGCGCAGGAACGGTTGCGGGAGACGCCGGCGCGGCCGAGGATCTCGAACCACGGGGTCTCGTTGCCGCAACCGCACTCCTCAGGTGCGTGCAGTGCGGCGAGGTCACCCATCAGCACGCTCTGCGCGGGCGCCGAGGTGATGTACGGGGACACGAACTGGATGTAGCCGGATTCGCCGTACGGCAACGGCTCCAGCGTCCGGACGTCCCGGACGATCGCACGCGACCACGTCGGCACGTGCAGGTTGTGGTGCGCGCACTCGACGTACGGGACCGAGTGCTCGACCGAGCCGTAGCTGTCGCGGATCCGCTCGTCCGGGATGCCGAGCATGTCGCTGACCTTCGAGCGCAGCTCGGCCTTGGAGATCTGCTTGTCCGCGTTGCCCTTCCAGCCACCGCCGAACCAGACCATCGAGCGCTCGTTCAGTCGCAGCGGCTCGATGCCCATGGCGTGCATGCGGTCGATGGTGAAGCTGAGGAACGCGGGAAAGCCGAAGATCCGCACCGGCCGTCCGCTGTCCGCGAACCGTTGCAACGCGCGGATGCTGCCGAACGCGTCGAACTCGTGACCGGTGCCGGTGTGCGCGAGGCCGTAGTCGACCGACTCGACGGGCGCGAAGTCGGTCATGAACTGCCCGGTGAACGAGCTGCCCAGCTTCACGTTCGGCGTCGGCTGGTTGAGGTTGATCAGGTAGTGCACCGGACGAGAGTCGATGAACCCGTTGTGGTCGTAGATCCGCGCGACCATCCGCTGGCCCGCGCGCAACGTCCAGGCGTCCCAGAACATCTGCGACTTCTGCCCGGTCGTGCCGGACGAGGTGGCGTGCACGACGACCTCGTCGCGCGGCACCGACAGCACCTCGTGCATCTTGAAGAAGTTGGCGTGCACGTACGGCTGTTCGGTGATGTCCTTGAGCGGCTTGCCGTTCCACAGGCTGCGGAAGAACTCGTTGCGCTGGGCGTGCCAGAGGTTCGACTCGTTCATCGCTTCCAGGAACAGGTGCGAGTCACTGTGGTCGTACGGTGCCGCGATGTCGCACAGGGCTTGGACGGCGCTGAGCGACGGGTCCGGCACCGTTGCCGGTCCGAGGTGCGGGTTCATGCTCGAAAGACTCCGTTGGTGTTGAGGAACTTCTGCGTCCACAGCTCGATGTACTGCTCGGTGAAGGGCCGGAACGCCTCGTCGATCGCGAGGCCGCGGAAGTCCGGCGGCTGCGGCGTGTGCACCATGACCACGTAGTCGTGGTAGACGTCGCCGTCCTTGCGCATCGCCGGGTACAGCGCCACCGGCAGGAAACCGAAGGCCAGCAACGCACTCAGCTCGTCGAACTCCTGCAACGGCACCAGCGTCTCGACGTGCGGCGCGCCCAGGCCGGCCAGCGTGTCGATCACGCCACCGAGGTGCGGGAGAAGTGCTTGGGGGCTTGGGGTGGCACCGAAGATCGTGCAGTAACCGTCGTGGCGGTTGAGGTGCCCGTAGATCTGGTATTCGCCCTGCTCGTCGGCCAGCAGCACGTTCGGCTTGTGCAGCGGGTAGAACCGCCGCGCCGGATCGTTGATCGTGTGCTCGAAGTGCCGCTGCACGAACTGCGGCGCCTCGATGACCTCCAGCCGGGACACCTCACCGGCGGCGAACGCGGTGTCCTCGACGAACTCGGGCAGCGCCGGCATCTTCGCGTGCGTGGCCGTGACGAGCTTTTCGAGGCTCTTGGGCACCTTGTGCACCTCGGCCCGGTGCTCCAGGACGCCGTCGCGGTGCTTGGCCAGCAACGTCATCGTCTCTCGCTTGGCGTGCTTGAACAGGTTCGGCACGAGCCCGAGCGGGTGGAACCCGTTGCGCAGGCACACCCTCTGCGGAGCGAGATGAATCGTCCGCGCGGTGCCGTAGACCGAGTCGACCTCGCCGCTCGCGAGCATGTGGCCGGTGATCTGCCCGACGGCGTGGTGCGCGATGCCACCGCCCTGCGCGGCCGGGTCCACGACCAGCCCGGCGATCTTGCCGAGACGGTCCGTGCTCTCGACGTGCCCGGTGATCGAGGCGACAACCTGGCCGTCGCGGCGCCACACCAGCCACGTGGTGTGCGCGGCCTCGATCTCGGCCGCCATGACGTCGGGGTCGGTGCCCATCGCGATGGGGTAGTTCGCGCCGTGCGCCCGCCGGTACAACTTGAGCAGGTCGTCGATGTCGTCGAGTCGAGCCGGCTCGAACTCGGGTGCCACTCCTGTGCCTCCTTCAACGCGCGCGAAAACAAACCAATGCATGTGGGGGATCGACCGAATTCCAGGCTACTGGCTGGTACTACCGCCGTTCAGGTGAGAGAAGCGCAGGAACAGCGGAATTGATTCCTGAGGGCGAGCGGGATCACATGAAGTATCAAATCCGCCTTAATTGGCGATGGTCCTTCCGGGTTAATATGCGCAGGTAGAGGGTGTGACGGAGATCGCCCGCCGGAATTTCTCTTGCTGTCACATGTCAACACGACGCGCTCTCGTGGCGCTATTCCCGGGCCAAACGCGAAGTAGTCGCCGTTTCAACGAAACGGCGACTACTCGGAAAATCGGCAACTAGTGAGCGAGCACGTGCAGGATCCGGACCGGCTTCTTGGGCGCGCCGTCCAGCAACCCGTCCGGCTGCGGCACGATGCCGGCTTTGACGATCCGGTCCAGCGTGTCCATGCCGAAGGTGACGTGGCCGATCACGGTGTACACGGGCTTGATGTTGGCGAACGAGTGCACGATGAAGAACTCGCTGCCGTTCGTGCCCGGCCCCTGGTTCCCGTACGCGATGGTGCCGCGCGCGTAGGTCTCCTTGCCGGTCACCTCGTCGGCGAACCGGTAGCCGGGACCGCCCTCCTCGGCGCGGTAGATGTCACCGCACTGCAGCACCCCCAGGCGCGTGGTGTTGGTGAGCCGCCAGCACTGGGACATCGTGTAGAACCAGCTCCGCGCGAGGTGGGCGAAGTTCTCCACCCCGCACGGCGCGTTGGCGCGGTCGAGATCCGCGATGACCACGCCGTAGTTGGTCACGATGGTGACCTTCACGGTGCCCTTGGCGGGAACGTTCGCGGGCGGTGGCTGGACCGGGCGGGCGGCCGGGTTCTCCGGGGTGGGGATGAACTCGCACTTCGCGGTCGGCACGGTCTCGGGTGCGGCCGCGGCGGCCGGGGCCAGCACGACCATCATCAACACAGCGAGCAGTAGCCTCATGAGTGCCGACGGTAGTCGCCGGGACGTCACACGGGAACGGTCTCCCGCTGTTCAACGGAGGCGCGGCGCTTCGACGGCCTGCGCTCCAGCCACCACTGCGAGATCAGCAGCGGGACCGTCCACCCCAGCCACGTCGCGATTCCGCCGACAGTGTTCGGCAGCTCGGCTTCCGGCACCCGATCCGCCAGCAGTATGAACGCGACCACTCCCCAGATCCGGTTCGTGATGATCGAGACGGTCAGGGCGAAGCTGCGGATCATCCACTTGCGGTGGTCGCGGAACCGGCGCTCCCTGGCCGCGCGCCACGCCAGCCAGGTGAAGGTCAGCCACAGCGTGGCCAGCATCAGGGTGCTGACCATGGCGATCGGGCCGAACGGGGTCATCCAGCCGATGACGAGGCCGGCCAGGCCTCCGGGGAGCACGCCTCCCCACACGTACACACGGCCGATCCGGCGGTGCCAGACCGGGAAACGGCCGCGGAACCACGGCCAGATCTGCACCACGGACGCGAGGATGGCGATCGACGAGCAGACGACGTGCACGACCAGGATGGGGTAGTGCGGTCCCCAGTCCGATTGCACACGCGACTGCAAACGGTCACCGGTCAGGTAGGGCGGTAGCGAGAACGCCACGAACGCCACCACCACGAAGGCCAACGGGCCTACCCAGGGCTTGCGCAACCACGTCATGGCGCCACGATCGCCACCAGCGCTTACCGATCACGCACCGATCGCTGACGCGGCTGTTGTAGTGCGGTTCTGACACCGCGCTGACATCTGACGGGGTGTAGCTGTCAGGTCGCTGTGAGCGCTCGTCAGCAAGGTCGGCGCCATGAAGTCGACATGCCTGATCGCCGCGGCCGCGCTGACGCTCCTCATGGCGCCGGACGCACAGGCGGCGTCCTGCGGCGGGCGCGGCTGCAACAACCAGGACCCGGTCCAGACCGGGTGCGGCAGCAGCACCACCGTCGCCGACACCGCGCCCATGTACACCGGTGGCACCGCCGAGCTGCGCTGGTCGCCGGGGTGCAGGACGAACTGGGTCCGGATCTCGAACTACTCCGGTGGCGACTCCGCGCTGCGCATCACCGTCTGGTCGAGCAGCGACCACGTCGGCTTCGTCGCGCCGGGAACGCCCGGCAACCACTGGGGAAACATGGTCCACGCACCCGGCTGCGCTCGCGGCGAGGTGCTCTACGTCGACACCAACGGCGTTCATCGCACCGCCCGCCTCGCGTCCAGCGACTGCTGAGGGGGCGCGCCGTGACCGGCTACATCACCGACTGACTTTCCTGGCCAGCGACAAGAGCAATCCATCGAGGGAGAAGCATGTTCATCAGGATCGCCAGCGCCGTCGGCACCGTGGCGCTCGCAACGGGTGCGTTGCTCGGGATCGCGTCACCGGCGAACGCCGAGACCAACCCGAGCTGCAGCCGGGTGGACCAGATCGGCAGCACCGCCTACATCAAGTCGGGCGGCACGACCATCGCGTCGGTGAAGCAGTTCAAGGGCTGCAACAAGAACTGGTCCTACACCTACGTGTGGGAGGGCTTCCGCAACTCGCACAGCGGCACCTGGTGGGCCTGCTCCGGCGTTTCCACCAGCGGTGGCCTGCAGGACTACAAGTGCGGCGGCAACCACCAGAAGGAAGTCTGGTCCTCCGGCGCCAACACGCTGTCGGTGTGCACCAAGGCGTACGGCCAGCTCGAGTGGTCCAACGGCGAGGGCGCCGCCGCCACGGACCAGCGGTGCTGAACCTCCGCAGGACCGCTCTGACCGCGGTCGCCGCCCTGGCCGTGCTGGTGCCCCTCGTGAGCACCGGCACGGCCCAGGCCGAGGTCCGCACGTTCACCGCGACGACCGCCCTCGACGGCCGCACCGTCAAGGACCCGAACGTGCCGGTCGGCCAGAAGCGCGTCGCCGACATGTACCTCAAGGGACAGAAGGTCAACGTCGTCTGTCAGGACACCGGTCCCGAGTACGGCGGCAAGAAGATCTGGGACCTCACGACCGAGGGGCTGTGGATCCCGGACGGCTACACCAGCAACACCTCGGACACGATGGTGCTGCCCAAGTGCGCCACCTCGAAGTCCTTCCCCGCCAAGGTCGACCTCAACGGCCGCAAGAACAAGGGTGACGCCGCCACCGCACCCGGTTCGGTCGTCGACAGGTACCGGGCGGGACAGCAGGTTCCGGTCAAGTGCCAGGCGCAGGCCGAGAGCGGCACGATCTGGGACTTCACCACGGACAACCTGTGGGTGCCCGACAACTACGTCAAGACCGGCACCGACGGGTTCGTGCAGGGCCTGCCGCGCTGCGACACCGACGGCATCGAACCGGGCGAGACTCCTCCCGGCAACGCCGTCCACGGCCGCGGCACCGGCCCGGCCGGTCCGGCCACGGGCACGAACGCGGAGAAGATCCAGCGTGTGATCGACACCGCGAAGTCCCAGATGGGCAAGGGTTATCTCTACTCGTGGGGCGCCGGCGGCAAGGGTGGTGCGTCGTACGGAATCCACCATTACCCGGACAACGACCCGTCGCAGGGTGACGACTACAACCGGCTCGGCTACGACTGCTCCGGCCTGACGCTGTACGCCTTCTGGAAGGGCGCTGGCCTCGACATCGGCGCCTGGACCGGTGCGCAGAACACCGCGGGCCGCGCGGTGGCGATCGCCGACCGCAAGCCGGGTGACCTCGTCTTCTGGGGCCGTTCCGACAACGACTCCGACTCCACCACGCACGTGGCCCTCTACCTGGGCGACAACAAGATCCTGGAAGCCTCGCCGCCGCGCAACGGGCAGAGCCTCCGGATCAGTGATCTCAACAGCCATGGCACGCCGTACTCCAAGGTCCGTCGAATCTTCGGGTGAGCGAGGAAAAGTCATGAACGTCAAGAGAGTGCTGTCGGCGGTCGCGGGGCTCGCGATCAGCCTCGGCGCGCTGGTCGTCACCGGACAGGCGGCCCAGGCCGCTCCCGGCTTCCAGCTGCCGTTCCCGTGTGGACAGACGTGGGAGGGGCAGACCCGCGGCCCGAGCCACCAGTACCCGCACAACCCGTTGGAGGCCATCGACTTCAACCGCGCCAACGACGAGGGCGACTGGGTCGTCGCCTCCGCGGCCGGCAAGGTCTCCCGGGTCGAGAACCGCGGCAACGAGGGCTACGGCCGGTGGATCGAGATCAACCACGGCGGCGGCTGGACCACCCGCTACGCCCACCTGTCGGCGCAGAACGTCTCGGTCGGCCAGCAGGTCTCCCAGGGCGCGAAGATCGGCAAGGTCGGCAACACCGGCAACTCGGACGGGGCGCACCTGCACTTCGAGCAGCGGCAGAACGGTGACCCGAAGCGCGTCGTGCTGAACGGCTCGACCGCGTTGTACTACGGCTCGAAGAACTACAAGAGCAACAACTGCGGCGGCGGTGGCAGCACCAACCCGTACACGCCGGAAGAGGCGTGCGGCGACGGTTACAAGGTCATCGACGGCGCGAACGTCACCGGTGCCCGCGTTTCGCTGCTGTACAACGCCTCCAACGGTTACAACTGCGTGGTCGCGATCAAGACCACGAAGATCGGCACGGCGTCGGACGTCGGCGCGTTCCTCGAGGTGCAGGGTGCGGCTCGCACGACTGACCGCGACGAGTACGGCTACTACGCCGGCCCGATCAAGAAGAAGGCCCCCGGCAAGTGCGTCAAGTGGGGCGGCATGGTCGGTTCCTCCAGTTACACCAGCGGTTTCGAACACTGCGACTGAGTTTCCCTCTCTGCGAACAAGAAGGGCTCACGGTGTCAAAGAGACTCATCTTCGTGGCGATTGCCGGCGCGCTGCTCAGCGTGTTCGTCGCAACGGCCCCGGCGAACGCGGCGACGGCCCGCAACGGGGTTTGTGAGGCAGGGGAGTTCTGCCTCTACTTCAACAGCGACCAGGCCGGTTCGGTGTCGGACTTCGACACCTCGATCTCCGACTACGGCGACAGCCAGCCGTCCTGCTACGACTTCAAGAGTGCGGGCAACGGCCAGGGCGTGTGCGTCAAGAACAACGCCGCGGCGGTGTGGAACCGCATGGGCAGCTCGGTCACCGTGTTCTTCAACAGCGGGTACGGCGGCACCAGCCAGACGATCGGCGCCGGTGCCAAGGCCAACCTCAAGGCAGGGTTGAAGAACGAGAACGCCTCGCACCGGGTCGGCTCGCCGGCCGACGCTCGTGACGGCGTCTGCGACGACGACGAGTTCTGCCTGTACTACAACAGCGACCAGGCCGGTTCGGTGTCCGACTTCGACACGTCGGTCGCCAACTACGGCGACAGCCAGCCGTCCTGCTACGACTTCAAGAGTGCGGGCAACGGCCAGGGCGTGTGCGTGAAGAACAACGCGGCGTCGGTCTGGAACCGCACGAGCAAGCCGGTCACCGTGTACTTCAACAGCAACTACGGTGGCACGAACCAGACGATCGCGGCGGGTGGCAAGGCCAACCTCAAGGCTGGCCTGAAGAACGAGAACGCCTCCCACCGGATCGGTGACAGCGGTGGCGGCAGCCCGGACCCCGACCCCGGCGACCCCGGCCCCTACCCCACGCCGCCGGAGAACACGAACCCGGAGCAGGCGGTCCGCGCACCGAACGCCTCTGCCCGCACGGCGTTCGTGCGCACGCAGATCGCTGACCTGACCGGTGAGCGCCAGTGCTACGTGGGCGACTACCGGCCCGGTGAGCCGTCGACGAGCAACCACAACACGGGCAACGCGCTCGACTGCACCATCTCGAACGCGATCGGCCAGTACCCGAACGCCTCGCAGGAGGCGCAGGGCTGGAAGCTCGCGAACTGGCTGAAGCAGCACGCCGTCCGGCTCGACGTCCGGTACGTGATCTGGGACGGCAAGATCTGGAGCGTGGCCCGTGCGTCCGAGGGCTGGCGCACCTACACCGCGGGCGGCGGTGTGACCGGTGGTCACTACGACCACGTCCACGTTTCGATGCAGAACCCTTACGGCGACTGACCTAACTGATCAGGCTGTCCAAGAGGTTGTCTCGCCGCAGACCGGGTGTGCCGAGCAGTTCGGCCGCCCGGTCCGCGTGCATTTCCCGCCCTGCCTTGGCGAGCACGAGACGCGCGACGCCCTCGCCGTACCGGTCACCGCGAGCGCTGGTGATCTCCAGGCAGCGCTCGGCGTCCTTCGCGGCCTCTTCGGTCTTTCCTTGAGCCAGGAACACTTCCGCGCGGCACAGCAGGGCCTGCCACTCGTCGTTGTGCTCGCCCGTCTCCCGGCACAGTTCGATGCACTCGCCCAGCGCGGTCGCCGCTTCGTCCAGCCGGGCGAGCCTGAACAGCGCCTGCCCCTGTGAGGCCAGCGCATACGCTGTTCCGGCAGCGTCTTGATGCGTGCGAGCGTGCTCGAGGCTTTCCGTGGCGGCGTCGAACGCCTGCTCGTAGCGGCCGGCGACCTGGTGCACCTGAGCCAGCGCGGACAACGGAACCCGTTGCGCGCCCGCAGGTCCGTGGTCGGCGGTGAGCTTGATCGCCCGCGCGAGCGTGTCCGAGGCCTCGTCGAGCTGGCCCTGTTCGCGTTGGATCGTGCCGATGCCGGCCAGCGCACGGCCCTGTCCGAACGGGTCGTCGGCGCGTGTTTCCAGCACCTCTTCGAGCTGGGCTCGGGCGGTGCCGAACAGACCGATCCGGCGATTGGCCGCCGACCGCACCAGAAGCGCGGTCTGCAACGCCTCGGAGGTGTTGGTCGTGCGTGCCGCCTGGTCCGCGATCTGGCCGAGTTCGATCAGGTCCGCGACCCTGTCCTGTTTGAACAGATGCGGGTACAGCATGTGCGCGATCGCCAGAGCGTGCTCTGCCAGCGACGGCTCCGCCATCGTGGAGCGGGCCGCCGCCAGCAGGTTCTCGGCCTCGTCCGTCAGCCACCGCAACGGCTCGTCGATGTCCTGCTGGGTAGCGGAGTTCGTGAGGGCGCCGTAAGCGTGCGGGCGCAGCTTCTTGAGGGCCGCGGTCAAAGTCTCGCGGTAGTGCGTGAGTGCGCGGGTGAGAGCGTCGTGCTTCTCGTCGTTGACGTGCTCAGCGCCGAACAACCTGAGCAGGTCGTGCACCCGGTAGCGCTCGGGCCCGCACGGTTCGACGAGCTTGGCGTCCACCAACGGGTCCAACGCCCGGTCCACGTCGTCCTGCCCCAGCAAGGCCTGCGCGACCGACTCGCTGACCGTCGGCACGTTGAGGCAGCACAGCAGGGTGAACGCCCTGGTGGAGCTGTCGTTCAGGCCCTCGAAGCTCAGCTGGAAGCTCGACCTGACCCCGAGGTCGTCGAAGTTCAGCTCGTCCAGCCGGTGCCGCTGGTCCGCGAGCCGCTTCGCCAGGTTCGCCGTCGTCCAGTCCGGCCGCGACCGCAAACGGGCGGCCGCGATCGTGAGAGCGAGCGGCAGGTAGTCGCAGGCTTTGGCGACCTGCCTGGCCTCCTGGCTGGTGTCGCCCAGCAACCTCAGCGCGTCGTCCTCCGGCAACGGGTCGAGCCGGACGTGCCGCGCGCCGAGCGTCGCCAGCATGCGGCGGCTGGTGATCAGCACGGACGAGCCCGATTCCCCCGGCAGCAACGGCCCGACCTGCGCCGCGTCCACCGCGTTGTCCAGCAGCACCAGCACTTTGCGGCGGGCGAGCGTCGACCGGTAGAGCGCGGCGGCCTCGGAGGTGTCCGTGGGCACCGCGAGCGGTGGTGTGCCGAGCGCGCGCAGGAAGCGCCTGATCACCTCGGCGGGGGAGAGCGGTGACCGTCCCGGCGTGGCGCCGTGCAGGTCCACGTACAGCTGACCGTCCGGGAACCGGTCCGCCATCGCGTGCGCGGCCGCACTGGCGAGAGCGCTCTTGCCCTGCCCGCCCGGCCCGTGCACCGCGATCACCGGCTCCACCGCGTTCGTGATCAGCTCGATCTCCGCACGCCGTCCGACGAACGGGTCCGGCTTCGCGGGCAGCTCGCGGGGAACGGCGGGAATGTCGCCCTGGAGGATCGCGGCGTGCAGGTCCTTGAGCTCCTGCCCAGGATCGAGGCCCAGCTCCTCGGCCAGGTGCCGGCGGCCCTCGTCGTACGTCCTGAGCGCGTCCGCCTGCCGTCCGCTGCGGTGCAACGCGACCATCAGCGCGCCCCGGAACCGTTCCCTGGTCGGGTGATCGCTGACGTACCCGGTCAGCTCGCCGATCACCTCGTGGTGCCGGCCCTCCTTGATCGCCTTGTCGACCCGGCGCTCGATCGCCGCGAGCCGTTCCTCCTCCAGCTGGTTCGCGAGCTGGGTGTTCGTGGTGAGTTCGGCCAGCGCGGGCCCGCGCCAGTACCCCAGCGCCTCGTCGGGATCGCCGGCGTCGCGGAAGAGCCGCAGGTCGAGCGAGCGGTCGGGGACGTCGAGCCGGTACCCCTGTCGCGACCACTCCAGCGACACCCCGGGGAGGCCCTTCAGCGCCCTTCTGAGCTGTGAAACGTGCACCTGCACGGCCTTGCGCGCGCTCGCGGGCGGATCGCCGTCCCACAGGATCGACATCAGGTGGTCGACGCTGACGGTCTGACCGGCGTGCAGCAGCAGCAACACCAGGACCTGCCGTGGTTGACCTGCGGGAATGTGCACGTCCCGCTGCCCGTGCGTGACGAGCAGCGGCCCAAGCACCCCGAACCGAACGCCGTCCACGGGCCAACGATATCCGGTCCACAACGGTGTCGCGGCCGCTACGCTCGGTGAAGTGACCATGCACCGGCTGCACATCAACGGTGAGATCCACGACGTCGAGGCCGATCCGGACACCCCGCTGCTCTGGGTGCTGCGCGACCACCTGGGACTGACCGGCACCAAGTACGGCTGCGGTGTCGGCGCCTGCGGTGCGTGCACGTCCATAGTGGACGGCCAGGCGTTCCGCCCGTGCGAGCACCCCGTGGCGAGCATGCGGGAACAGGACGTGCTCACCATCGAGGGCATCGCCGATCATCCGGTGCAGCAGGCGTGGCTGGACGAGGACGTCGCGCAGTGCGGCTACTGCCAGCCGGGCCAGATCATGGCGACGATCGCGTTGCTGGCCAAGCACCCCGATCCCACCGACGAGGACATCGACGAGGCGTTGCGCAACAACGTCTGCCGGTGCGGCAGCTATCCCCGGATCCGCAAGGCCGTCAAGCTGGCCGCCGAACGAATGCGAGCCGAAGCGTGAATCCGTTCGTGCGCATCGACGGGGAATCCGGCCGGATCACGGTCACCGTCCCGGTTCCGGACACCGGCCAGGGCGTGCGCACCGCGGTCGCCATGATGGTGGCGGAGGAGCTGAAGGTCCCTGTCGAAAGCCTTGCGATCGAACAGGCAGAAGGCGACCCGGAGACCTACGGATCGCAGATCTCGGCCAACTCCAACACGATGCAGCGCCTGCACGAGCCGATCCGCACGGCCGCGGCCACCGTCCGGCACCAGCTGATCAAGGCGGCCGCACAACGCTGGCAGGTCGCCGAAGACGAGTGCCGGGCCGGCCGCGGTTTCGTCCAGCACGGCGAGGACCGGCTCAGCTATCGGGAACTGGCAGGGGAAGCCGCCCAGCTCACGCCGTCCGACGTCGTGCTGACGCCGCGGGACGAGTGGCAGGTCCTCGGCAACCCGGCGATCAAGCGGGTCGACCAGGCCGCGATCGTCACCGGCAAGCTCGCCTACG
Source organism: Lentzea miocenica (assembly GCF_033949945.1). Taxonomy (NCBI): domain Bacteria; kingdom Bacillati; phylum Actinomycetota; class Actinomycetes; order Pseudonocardiales; family Pseudonocardiaceae; genus Lentzea; species Lentzea miocenica. The sequence goes on along the minus strand of NZ_JAXAVW010000009.1, from coordinate 120,405 downwards.
CCATCGACCAGCCGGCCGACCTCGTCGCGGTCGTCGCCAGGCCACCGTGGATCGGCGCCACCCCAGCACGATTCGACGCCACCGACGTCCGCGACGCAGAGGTCGTCCAGCTGGCCGGCGGGTTCGCCGTGCTGGCGAAGGACACCTACACCGCGCTCAAGGGCCGGGAGAACCTCGCGACGACCTGGGAGGGCGGCGCCCCGGACGCGGACAGCGACGAGTGGCTGGCCGAACTCGAAGCCGCCCTGCCGGAAGGAAAGACACCGCCGGGTGATTTCGTGGAGAAGATCTACGTCACACCGATGCTCGCCCACGCGCCGATGGAACCGCCGACGGCGACCGCGAGCGTCACGGGCGACGAGGTCACCCTGTGGGTTCCGACCCAGGCACCTGATCGGGTGCGCAAACTTCTGGAAGAGGACTTCGGGACCGTCCGGGTCGTCCCGACCCGAGCGGGCGGCGCGTTCGGGCGGAAGTTCGAAGTCGACTTCGTGTTGGAAGCAGTCCAACTCGCACGGCACACCGGCAGGACGGTGAAAGTGCTGTGGACAAGAGACGACGACATGCGACACGACTCGTACCGTCCATTGTCGGTCCATCGCATACGAGCAACGGTCAACGACGAAGGTCTACCCACTTGGCGCGATCACGCCGTTTCCACGTGGCCTCTCTCGGCGGTGCTCGAAGTCACGAGCAACCCCCAGATCATGAAGATGATGGCGAACAAGTATCCGTACGACGTGGACGGCGAGCTCCACTTCGCCATCTTGCCGCCGCCCATCAGAACCGGCTTCTGGCGCAGCGTCTACGCAGGTCAGTCCGTTTATGTCGAAGAGATGTTCCTGAGTGAACTGGACATGGCGCACAACCAGGTCGAACGCCGGTTGCGGCTGCTCACCGACCAGCGGGTCAGAAAAACGCTCGAAGCGGCCGCCGAAGCGCACGACGGAGAACCGCAGGCGGTGGCCTGTCATCAGAACTACGGATCGGTCGTCGCGGTGATCGCGGAAACGACACAGGACGGCCGTACGAAAATCACCGCGGCGGTCGACGTCGGCCCGGCACTGCATCCATCGGGTGTCCGCCAGCAGGTCGAAGGAGCGATCATGGACGCGGTCTCCACGGCACAAGGTGCGCGAATCACCGTCAGGCAGGGAAAAGTCGTGCAAAAATCGTTCGGGGACTACCCGTGGGCGAGGATCGGCGACACACCCGAGATCACGGTCGTGGTGGTGGCGTCGGACGCGCCGGTGGGCGGATTGGGTGAGCTGGCGTACCCGGCTGCCGCAGCGGCACTCGGTTTTCTTTCACAGGGAAAGCAGAACAGTGATTCGCGGTAGCGTTCGTATTAGTGGGTCACCTCATTGGAGTAACGGCGGTGCCGCGATGATGCCAAGTCGGGCATCATCATCGGGCTCGACCAAGTCGTAGAACGAGGGGTCTCGTGTGACCATCTTCCGTACCGGCCATACCGGACTGTGGTGGATGTACCTGGTGGCGGGTCACCTGCTGCTGGGCGTCTACTACCTGATTCCGGTCAGCCCCGCGGGGACAACGGGGCAAACGGTACGAGTGGTGCTCTACTGCACGATCAGCGCCTCGGCCGCGGTCGCGACATTCGCCGGTGTCAAGCGCAACCGCCCCCAATGGCGGCGGCCATGGGTGTTCCTCGCACTCAGCCAGGTGGTTTACGCGATCGCGGACCTCACGTTCTACGCATCGCACTACCTCTTCAACTACACGGTTTACCCCTCATACGCGGACATCTTCTATCTCGGGCATTACCCGTTGATGGTCGCGGGCGTGATCCTGCTGATCCGCCGCCGCACTCCCGGACTCGACCTGCCGAGCCTGCTCGACGCCGCGGTGCTCGCGGTCGTGGCGGGCATGGCGTCCTGGCTCTACGTCATCGGCCCGCAGGCGCGGCTCACGTCACCGGTGCTCGTGAAGATCGCGTCGCTCGGCTACCCGATGATGGATCTCGCGCTCTTCGTCGTGGCGCTGCGCCTGATCTTCGGCGCCGGGCCGCGGCCACGCGCGTTCGTGCTGCTCACGGCCAACCTGCTGGGAATCCTGACCGCGGACACCATCTACGTGTTGCAGCGCCTGGACGGCAGCTACCACGCGGGCAACTTCCTCGACGCCATCTGGTTGTCGGCCAACCTGTGCATGGGTGCCGCCGCGCTGCACCCGACGATGGCGCGGCTCGTCGACCGCGGGCACGTCAAGGACGTCGGCCTGAGCCGCGGCCGGATCATCGCGCTGTCGTCGGCCGCGCTCGCCGCACCGGTCCTGATGCTGATCCACGACGTCGGCCAGTCGTCGCAGGACGTCCTGGTGATCGCGGCGGGCAGCGCGCTGCTGTCGTTGCTGATCATCGCCAGGCTCGCGGGGCTGGTGGCTGACCAGCGCAAGCTCGCGATCACCGACAGCCTCACCGGGCTGCACACCCGCAGGTTCTTCGAAGCCCAGCTGCCACTGGAGATCTCGCGCGCGCGACGCAACGACGGTTCGGTCGCGGTGTTCATCATCGACGTGGACCGCTTCAAGTCGATCAACGACAACTACGGCCACCCGGCGGGCGACGACGTGCTGATGGAGGTCGCGGCACGGTTGCGCGCGGCGTCCAGGTCGGGTGAGGTGCTCGCGCGGTACGGCGGCGAGGAGTTCGCGCTGCTCGTCCCGGACGCCGGCCCCGGCAGGCTGTCCGTGATCGCGAACCGGCTGCGCGAACGGGTGGCGGAGAAGCCGATCCCGGTCAACGCGAGCAACGACGACATCCCGTTGTCCGTGACGGTGTCGGTCGGTTCGGCGAGCTTCCCGACGCACGGCGACGGTCCCGACGACATCGTGGTGATCGCGGACCGCGCGCTGTACGCGGCGAAGGCCGCCGGCCGCAACCGGGTCGCGGTCGGGCCCGAGCCGCTGCCCGCGGTCGACCCGGACACCGACGGCGCGATGGCGGAGTTCCTCTGCCAGGTCGCCGACCGGGTGGACGGCTGGCTGCACCGCTACGACCACAGCCGTTCGGTGTCGCGCTGGGCGGGCGTGGCCGCGGGGGAGTTCGGGCTGGACGCGCCGACGATCAGGGTCGCGCAGCTCGCCGGTCGCCTGCACGACATCGGCAAGATCATCATCCCCGAGGTGGTGCTCACCAAGCCCGGTGCACTGTCCGAAGAGGAATGGCGGCTGCTGCGGCAACATCCCGACTTCGGCTACCGGCTCGCGCGGATGGTGCCGGGGTTCGCGGGCGTGGCGCACGTGATCAGGCAGCAGCACGAGCGCTACGACGGCGACGGCTACCCGGACAAGCTGCGCGGAGCGGACATCCGTGCGGAAGCAAGGATCCTGTCCGTTTGCGTGGCGTGGGCCGCTATGCGGTCGAATCGTCCACACCAGACAGCGCTGGACGAGAACCGCGCACGACGCGAACTGTGGGCGGGCCGCGGTGAACAGTTCGATCCGGACGTGGTGGACATGTTCCTGGATCTGCACACCCAGGGCACGATCGGAATGTTGCGTCCGTCCGGATTGTCCGTTCAGGAGGCTGGATTTCCGGCGGAGTTCCGGCCCTGATCACCTGGTGATGGCATGCTCTGAGCCATGAGCACGGAGTACGCCATCCCCGCCGAGGTGCCGAGTCCGGAACGTCCGGCCCCGCCGGGTGGGCCGGTGGGGAGGTGGCTGCTCGCGGACCGCGTGGCGCCCTCCGGCCCGGAGAGCCAGGAGTCGCACGCGAAGCCGCACCCGTGGTGGAAGGTCATGACGCTGACCGGCGTCGACTACTTCTCCACGCTGTCGTACCTGCCGGGTATCGCCGCGCTGGCCGCGGGCGCGCTGTCGCCGCTGGCCACGTTGCTCATCGTGGCGTTGACGCTGCTGGGCATGCTGCCGATGTACCGGCGGGTGGCGCGCGAGAGCCCGAACGGCCAGGGCTCGGTGGCGATGCTGGAGGACCTGCTGCCGTTCTGGCGCGGCAAGATCTTCGTGCTGGTGCTGCTCGGGTTCGTGGCGACGTCGTGGATCATCACGATCACCCTGTCCGCGGCCGACGCCTCGGTGCACGCGCTGGAGAACCCGTACGTCCCCGAGTCGTTGCACGGCTACGAGCTCGCGTTGACGATCGTGCTGCTGCTGATCCTCGGCGGCGTGTTCCTGATGGGCTTCAGCGAGGCCGTGGGCGTCGCGATCCCGTTGGTCGCGGTGTTCCTGGCGTTGAACGCGGTCCTGGCCGTGGTGGGCCTGGTGGACGTCTTCGCCACGCCGGACGCCCTGCAGCGGTGGTTCGACGCGTTGGGCTCGCACGGCGGCGGGTTCTTCGGGGTGATCGGCCCGGCGATTCTGGCGTTTCCGTTGCTGGTGCTCGGTCTGTCCGGCTTCGAGACCGGCGTGAGCATGATGCCGTTGGTCGAGGCCTCCGGCAAGACGCCGGAAGAACGCCTGGAGAGCCGGGTGCGCAACACCCGCAAGCTGCTGACGGCCGCCGCGCTGATCATGTCGGTGTACCTGATCGCGACGTCGTTCATCACGACTGTGCTGGTGCCGCAGGACAAGTTCGCTCCGGGTGGGCCTGCGAACGGGCGTGCGCTCGCGTACCTCGCGCACGAACTGCTCGGCGAGGTGTTCGGCACCGTCTACGACATCAGCAGCATCCTGATCCTGTGGTTCGCCGGCGCGTCCGCGATGGCCGGCCTGATCAACATCGTGCCGCGCTACCTGCCTTCCTACGGCATGGCACCGGAATGGGGCCGCGCGGTCCGTCCGGTCGTGATCGTCTACACGATCATCTGCATCATCATCACGATCATCTTCAAGGCCGACGTGAACGCGCAGGCCGGCGCGTACGCCACCGGCATCCTGGCGATGATGGTGTCGGGTTCGTTCGCGGTCACGGTGTCCGCGTGGCGCAAGAAGCAGCGCGGCGCGACGATCGGGTTCACCGTGCTGACGCTGGTGCTGCTGTACGCGTTGGTGGAGAACGTGATCGAGAAGCCGGACGGCATCACGATCTCCTTCTTCTTCATCATCGGCATCGTGGTGATCTCGTTGGTGTCGCGCATCTCCCGCACCACCGAGCTGCGGGTCGACAAGATCAAGTTCGACGAGCGGGCACGGCAGTTCATCACCGAGACGATCGAGAACGACGGCCGGATCACGCTGATCGCGAACCGCCGCCAGGGCGGCGACAAGGCGGAGTACGACGAGAAGGAGACCGAGCAGCGCGGCATCAACCCGGTGCCCGGCACGGCGGACGTGATGTTCCTGGAGATCGACATCGTCGACCCGTCGGCGTTCAGCAACGTGCTGTGCGTGCAGGGCGTCGAGGTCGACGGCCATCGCATCCTGCGTGCCTCCGCGCCCGCCGCCCCGAACGCGATCGCGGCGATCCTGCTGGCGTTGCGCGACTCGACCGGCGTGATCCCGCACGCGCACTTCGAGTGGTCGGAAGGAAATCCGCTCGGCCACCTGTTCCGCTACCTGATCCTCGGTCGCGGCGACACCCCTCCGGTCGTACGCGAGATCATCCGCTCGGCGGAGGAGGATCCGTCCCGACGGCCACGCGTGCACGTCGGATAGCTGGAAGACTTCCCCCTGTTACGTCCGACTAAGGGGGAAGGACGCCATACATGTTTCGCAAGCTCTTGATCGCTTGTGTTTCGTTTGTGCTTGTGGCGGCGGGGACTGCTCCTGCCGCCGCAAGCGAGGACGGGTCTCGTCCAGTGCTTTCGTGCGCCGATCTGGTGCGCTCGTTCGACGTGCCGGACGCGAAAACACGTGTCACATCAGCTGTTGTCGTCGCGGGGACACCTGAGTTCTGCGACGTGCGCGGCACGATCGAACCGAACGTCGGGTTCCAGCTGAAGCTGCCGACGCAGACGTACCGCGGTCGCTACGTCCAGTACGGATGTGGCGGATTCTGCGGGTTCATCAACGATCCGGCCTTCCCGCAGTGCGGTCCGTCGTTCGGTGACGCGGCGGTGGCGGCGACCGACGACGGTCATCAGTGGCCGAACATGGACCCGTTCGACACCGAGTGGGCGAAGAACGACCAGAAGGCGCGCGACGACTTGTTCTTCCGCGCCCCGCACGTGCTGTCGAAGGTGTCGAAGCACCTCATCGGCAAGTTCTACGGCAAGGGACCGAAGAAGTCGTACTTCACGGGCTGCTCCAACGGTGGCCGCGAGGCGCTGGTGCTCGCGCAGCGCTACCCGCACGACTTCGACGGCATCATCGCCGCCGCGCCCGCGGGATACTACACGGGCCTGATCGCCTATCAGGCGTGGATCACCCGCAACACCATCCCGGACGAGAAGATCGACGTCCTGCACGCCGCCGTCATCAAGGCGTGCGACGGCCTCGACGGGCTGGTGGACCGGCAGATCGACGAGCCGAGGCTGTGCCGGTTCGACCCGGCGACGCTCGCCGGGCAGTTGACCGGCGACGAGATCACGCGGGTGAAGCGGCTTTACGCGGGACCGTCCGATCAGCGGGTGCGGCTCTACCCCGGTGGCCAGGCGTACGGCTCGGAGCAGGGCTGGAAGATCTGGATGAACCCCAGGCCGGAGTTCGGTGGTTCGCTGTCCGGCCAGCTCGCGGACAACGGCCTGAAGAACCTCGTCTACCCCATCGGGCAGCCGGGATCCTCACTCGACACCTTCCAGTTCACCCAGCGCGAGTTCCGCCGCCTGGTACCGGAAACCGTGAAGGCGAACGCGCTGTCCCTCGATCTGCGCGAGTTCCGTCGCTCAGGCGGCAAGCTGATCATCTGGCACGGCGCCGCCGACCAGGCGATTCCGGTTGAGGGCACGCTGGACTACTGGCAGCGTCTCACCGGCGGCAAGCAGCCGGACTGGGCTCGCCTGTTCATCGTGCCGTCGGTGCAGCACTGCTCGGAGGGAGACACCCTGACCACCTTCGACCCGCTGCCCGAGCTCGTCTCGTGGGTGGAGGGCGGTCCGGCACCCGAGAAGGTGATCGCCTCGGGGCCGGGCCGGACGCGTCCGGTGTTCCCGTATCCGTTGCGGGCCAAGTACGACGGCTCGGGCTCGATCGACGACGCCGCGAACTTCGTGGCGGCACCGGGATTCGGGTTCCACGACCGGATCCGGTGGGCCGGCGAGGATCTCTACCACCGGCCCGGACCCGTTGCGCCCTAACGGAACTTCTCAACCGCCGCGGTGACGGCCTGATCCATGCTGTTGCCCTCCATGATGACGTGCCCGGCGTCGTTCAGAATGACGAGTTCGGCGTCGGGCCACCTCTTCGCGACTTCCCACGCCGTGTACAACGGCCCGCCGAAGTCGTTGCGGCCGTGGATGAGCACGCCGGGGATGCCCTTGAGCCGGCCGAGGTTGTCCATCACGTGGTTGGGCTCGAGGAAACACTGGTTGCCCCAGTAGTGGGTCACGGTCCGCGCCAGCTGGTAACGCTCGACCGGGTCTTCGTACCTCGTGCCGGTGAAGTCGTTGTCCCCGCCGGTGATCGTGGACAGGTCCCACTTGCTCCAGTCCCACGCGGCCTTCTCGCGGACCTTCTCGTCGGGCGAGTTGAGGAGCTTGTTGTACGCCAGCGCGAGGTCGCCGTCGCGGTCCTCCTCGGGCACGCCCTCGCGGAAGGCGTCGAAGTAGTCCGGGTAGAACATGCCGAGGCCGCGGGTGATCCACGCGAACTCCTCGGGCCGTGACGTGGTGACGGCGGGGATGATGATCTCGCTGACCCGCTCCGCGTGCTGGATGGCGTAGGCGAGGATCAGCGTGGATCCCCAGGAGCCGCCGATCAGCAGCCACTTGTCGATGCCGAGGTGCTCGCGGAGCTTCTCGGCGTCATCGATGAGGTGCTGGGTGGTGTTGTGCTCCATGCTGGTGGCCGGGTCGCTCACCCGCGGGGTGCTCCGGCCGGAGCCGCGCTGGTCCCACAGCACCAGTTTCCAGTGATCCGGGTCGAAGTCCTCGCGCCATCGCGGGTTGGAACCTGATCCGGGACCGCCGTGGAAGACGACCGCGGGCTTGCCGTCGGGGTTGCCGCTCACCTCCCAGTGGATGAGCTGGCCGTCGCCGACGTCGAGCATGCCCTGGTCGTAAGGGTCCACACGTGGGTACATGCGGGGCAGCGTATTGAGGCGGGGCGGGAGGTGCCGACCGGTTTTCGCGCGGGCCGTGCAGGCAGGGTGGCGGTGGTGGCCGCCGGTTCCGGCGGAGGGTGGACACGCCGACACGCCCACTGCGATGTCACAGCGGACGTGTGCTTGGCGCGTTCCCGAAATCCCGGTGAGGCGTCAGGACTTCTGCTTGGCCGCGATCTGGTCGATGACCTCGGACTGCGACACGATGATCTTGCCGGCGAGTGCCTTCGAACCCACGTGCACGCCCTTGGCCTGGGCGTCCTTCGCCATGTCGACGCCGCTGCGGAGGTGGCGCGAGAGGGTGGCGAGGAACAGTTCGTCGAACTGCTTGCCCTGGGCGGACTTGAGGGTCTCGACGTCCTTGGCCGTCATCATGCCGGCCATCTTGTGGGTGGTGTTCGCGTCGTTGCCGGGGACCTGGATGTTCCACGAGCGCAGGTACGTGGCCATCTGCTCGATCTCGCCGGACTCGGCGGTGGCGATCTTGTCCGCCACGTCGATGACGAACTGGTCCTTGGACTTCTCCATCGCCACCTTGGCGATGTCGATCGTCTGGTGGTGGTGGGGGATCATTCGCAACGAGAACGTCGCATCCGCCTCGTTGGCCGCCGCTTCGCCGGAGGTACCACCCCCGACCGATGAACAGCCCGTCAGTGCCAGCAGTCCCAGCACGATGATGAGCAGACGCGCTCGCATGAAGCCTCCCGTCACGGTTCCCTGACGAGGCATACGGGTGGCCGATGTGTCCGGTTCAGTGAAACTTCCGCAACCTAAGTGCTTCGGGATCAGCCCAACTGGTTCAGGGCCTCCGCCACGCCGAACACCACGTACGGGTGGCCGAGCGGGAGCGGTGCCGGGACGCGGTCGTCCGGGACGTCCTGGCTGCGGGCCACGACGCGCACGAACGGGTCGTCAACCTCCACTTCTGGATCGACGAGCAGGACCGAACGCACCAGGTCTTCGTGGCCGCGGGCGAGGTCGATCACGTCGGCGGCGATCGGGCCGCTGGTGACGATGTCCAGCATGGTCCGCGTGTCGTCGCGGTGCCTGGTGAGCACCTTGTCCACAGTGGACCGCCACTCCGGTGCGGCCGGCACGCGCAGCCACACGATTCGCAACCTGTCGCTCAGGGTGCGCCAGGTCGCTGGAATCTCGTCGTGCAGGGCCTCTCCGGCTGGATCGATCACGAGCACTGTCGTCGCTCCGGCCGGTCCGTCGGCGACGACGCCCGGACCGGTGGCCCTGGCGGGCTCGGTGAAATCACGCATGTGCGGGGCTACCCACCGAGGCGGTGGTTTGCACCCAGTACCAGTGGGCCGATTGGTCTGGTGCCGTGACCTGGTTCGTCAACGGTAAGACCACTCGCTCACGTGGACTTGTTGACAGCCACCGATTTTCAGACCACAGCCGGTGAGCGCTTGACCGTTTTCCGGAGCCAGGTTTATGGTCTAGACCACACCGAAACTTGATCGGCGAGCGATCCAAAACGCTCCCGGTTCCCGCCCCCTGCATCGGGGTCCACCCCGCCTGGGAACGATCCAAGGAGTTCGGACGAAATGAAACTCACCCGAAAAGCGGCGCTCGTCATGGCCGCGGTCCCTGCAATCGTGTTCATCACGCCCGTCGGCTCGGCCAGCGCACACGGTTACGTGTCCTCGCCGGCCAGCCGTGCCGCGCAATGTGCGACCGGCGTCGTCGACTGCGGCAGCACCGGTCCGCGGTACGAACCGCAGAGCGCGGAAGGTCCCAAGGGCCAAGTCACCTGCAGTGGTGGCACCCGCAACGACTTCGAGGTGCTCAACGACGACAGCAAGCCCTGGAAGGTCACGAGCGTCGGCAGCACCATGTCGCTGACCTGGACCTTCACCGCCCGGCACGCCACGCGCGACTACGAGTACTTCATCGGCGGCACGCGCGTCGGTTTCGTCGCCGGCAACAACCAGCAGCCCAACAACCCCACCACCCACACCATCAACCTCGGCGGGTTCTCCGGCCGCCAGAAGCTCCGCGCCGTCTGGAACATCGCCGACACGGTCAACGCGTTCTACTCCTGCATCGACATCAACATCGGCGGTGGCGGCACCCCGCCGCCTACCACCACCACGAACCCGCCCACGACCACGACGAACCCGCCGACCTCCCAGCCGCCCGTCGGCGGTACGTGGGCGGCGAACACGCCTTACGCGGTCGGCACGACGGTCACCTACGGCGGAGCGTCGTACAAGTGCCGGCAGGCCCACACGTCGCTGACCGGCTGGGAACCGCCGAACGCGGCAGCGTTGTGGGAGCGGATCTGATCCGATGAAGCGCCTGGTGATCGCGATCGCGGCTGCGGTCCTGGCGCTGGCGGGGTGCGGCGGAGAGGCCATCGTGCCGGAGGGCCAGGGAGCCCACGGTCACGGTGCGTCCTCCGCCGCACCACCCGTTCCGGCGGCCAGCGCGAGGTTCAACGACGCGGACGTGACGTACACGCAGATGATGGTGGACCACCTGCAACTCGGCATCAGCCTGTCGCAGGTGGCCCTGGCGAAAGCCACCAAGCAGGAGGCGAAGGACCTCGCGGGCGCGATCGACGCGACCCAGCGCGAGGAGCTCTCCATGCTGAAGTCGTGGCTGAAGCTCTGGGGCAAGCCCGAGAGCGGAGGCAAGGACCTGCACGCCGCGCACGGTGGCCAGCCGTTGCTCGACGACAAGGTCATCAACGACACCAAGGACAAGGGCGGAGCCGAGTTCGACCTCTCCTTCCTCAACCTGATGGCCGGGCACCAGGGTGCCGCGGTGGAGATGGCCCTCACGGAGAAGAAGGACGGCTCGAACCCCGAGGCCCTGGCCTACGCGGAGCGCGTGACCACCACCCGGCAGGGTCAGATCTCGCAGATGCTGAAGGTCATCAGCGAACAGTAAGCGTTTGGTCAGCGGCCCGGCGTTGGCTTCCCGGTCATGGACGTACTGATCTCGGGAGCGGGCATCGCCGGGCCCGCGCTCGCCCACTGGTTGTCGCGGCACGGCTTCTCGGTCACCGTCGTGGAGCGCGCGTCAACGCTCCGCAGCGGCGGTCAGGCCGTGGACTTCCGCGGCGAGGCGCACCTGTCCGTGCTTCGGCGGATGGGCGTGCTCGACGCTGTGCTGGAACGGCAGACCTCGCCGCGGGACATGGTCTTCCGCGGCATCGACGGGCGTGAACGGTCCCGGTTGCCCGCGTCGTTCACCGCCGGGGAGGTGGAGATCCTCCGCGGCGACCTGTCCCGGCTGCTGTACGAGCTGAGCGCGGCCGACGCCGAGTACGTGTTCGGCGACTGGATCACCTCGCTGCACGACGACGGCGCCGGAGTGGACGTGACGTTCGCGCGCGGACGTTCCCGGCGGTTCGACTTCGTCATCGGGGCGGACGGCATGCGGTCCGCGGTGCGGCGGCTGGTCTTCCCGTCGTACCGGCCCAAGTTCCAGGGCTACTACTTCGCCATCTGGGACGCGGACGGCGACGACAGGGACCTCGTGTGCACGCCGGGAACGCTCACGGCACCGGGCTGGTTCATGTTCAAGTCCTCGGTGCCGCCCGAGCTCATGCCGGACGCACTGGTCGCGCCCGGCATCTACTTCGACTCGATCAGCCAGGTCAGGATGCCGACGGTCAGCTCGGGCCGCGTCACGCTGATCGGCGACGCCGGGTACGGATCGACGCTGGGAGGCATGGGCACCGGGCTCGCGGTCGTCTCGGCCTACGTGCTGGCGGGGGAGATGGCGGCCGGAGGGGACGCCTTCGCCAGGTACGAAGCCCTGATCGGGCCGTACGCGCGGGGATGCCAGGGCAATCCGGGGCCGTTCCTCGCGCCGGCGACCAGGCTCGGGATGTGGGTGAGGGACCGGATGTTCGGGCTGTTGCCGAAGATGCCGGTGTTCGCGCGGATGGACCTCCGCGCGGCGACCGCGATCAAGCTTCCCGACTACGCACCAGTTCGGTGAGCGCGGCCTCGACCTGTTCCTTGGCCGTGGAGTGCATCCATCCGAACCCGAGCTCCCCCCGGGCTTCCCGCAGGAGCCGTTCGGCCTCCGTCAGGTTTCCCCTGCGGTGGGCGATCCTGGCCAGGCCGGTGGCGGCCAACGCCCGCGTGGCGGTCACGCCGGCTCTGCTCGCCAGCTCCAACGCCTGGTGGTAGTCGCGTTCCGCCTCGTCCTGGTCGAGGTCCAGCAACCGATCCGCGCGCCGGCACCGCATCTCGGCCAGTTCCTCGTTGGCGCCCAGCTCGCTGACCGCCCGCAGCGCCTGGTCGGTGAGTGCGAGTGCCTCGTGCGGGTCCTCGGTGAGGTTGGCGAGCACGTCGAGGACCTGGGCGGCGCCCCAGCGTTCGCCCAGGTCCTCGAACTTCCGCAGGGCCACCCTCGACTCAGCGACGGCTTTGCCGCGGTCACCGTCGACGGCCCAGTTCAGGTACGCGGCGCTGAAGCTGATCAGGCCCTGGATCCACGGATCCTCACTGCGCTCGACCTCGTCCTGCAGCCGGGTGCGCGGGGCGTGCGGATCCGGTGGCCCCGAGAGCATCGCCCAGGCGACGAGCACGAACGGGTACCTGATCGGCCCCCGCAGCTGCTCCAGCACGCCGTGGACGCGTTCCGGGGCGGCGAGCGCGAGCAGGATCGCGTACTCCTCGGTGGGCTGCTCGCCGAGCTTGGCCAGGAGTTTCTGGGCGGTGGCCTGGATCTCCGTGCGGCTGCCCTTCAGGTACCAGTACCAGGAGAGATCGCTGACCAGCCGCAACGCCCGGTCCGGATCGTGCTCGGTGGTCCACTCGACGGCCTGGACCAGGTTGGCGTGCTCGGCGCTCAGCTTCGCGAACCAGTGCAGCTGGTTCCGTCGCCGCAGCTCGGGATCTGCCTGCCGGGCCAGGGCGTGGAAGTAGGAGGCGTGCTCGGCGTCGGCCCGCCCGTGCTGCGCGCAGAACTCGCGGATCGTCTCCAGCATGCGGTAGCGTCCGTCGGCTGCCTCCACCAAAGACTTGTCCACCAACGCTTCCAGCACCTCGATGTCGTGCCGGCCCACCTGTTCCACGGCGTCGAGGGTGGCGCCGCCGCTGAACGTGGCGAACGTGGTGGCCAGATCACGCTCGTCGTCGTCGAGCAGGTCCCAGCTCCACTCGACGACGGCCCTGAGCGTCTGGTGCCGGGGTGCGGCCGCGCGGTTTCCCTTGGTGAGCAAGCGGAACCGGTCGTGGAGCCGTGCCGAGATGTCCTCTGTGGTCAACGTCCTGGTGCGGGCGGCGGCGAGTTCGATGGCCAGGGGGAGACCGTCGAGCGAGCGGCAGACGTCGACGGTGTGCTCGTCCCGCACGAAGGCCGGGTTCACCAGACGGGCGCGGTCGGTGAACAGCGCCAGGCTCTGCTCGGGGTTCAGCGGCGGCACCGGGCACAGGGTCTCGCCGGTGATGCCGAGCGCTTCCCGGCTGGTGGCGAGGATCCGCAGCTGAGGGCACGTGCTGAGCAGATGTTGCGCCAGAGCGGCGGCCTGGACGATCACGTGCTCGCAGTTGTCCAGGATCAGCAACGCGTCGCGCTCGCGCAGCGCGAGCGTGAGCCGGTCTTCCGGTGCCAGCACGGTTTCCTTGAGCCCCAACGCCTGCAGCGTCGCCGCCGCGACGTCCCTGACCGGGGCGAGATCGACGAAGATCGCTCCTGGGCCGGCGCTCTGCAGGGCCAGCCGGGTCTTGCCGGCGCCACCGGGGCCGGTCAGCGTGACGAGCCGCGAGGTCAACGCGGCGATCCGTCGCAGTTCCTCTTGCCTGCCAACGAAAGTGGTGAGCTGTGCCGGCAGCTCGCGGTGGGACTGGCCGCGCAGGATCTGCAGGTGGATGGCGCGCAGCTCGGCCGACGGGTCGGTGCCGAGTTCGTCGGCCAGCAGTGCCTTGGCGTCCTCGAACGCCTGCAGCGCCTCGGCCTGGCGACCCTGCTGGTTCAGGGCCTGCATCAGGTAGCCGCGCAGGCGTTCGTCCAGCGGGTGCCGCTGGACCAGGTCGGAGATCTCCTGCACGTCGGCCTTGCCGAGCCGGATCCGCGCGGCGATCAACGCGTTCGTGGCGGTCGACCGTTGCTGTTCGAGCCGGGTCGCGTGGCCGGCGGCGTCGACATCGGCCAGCGCCGGGCCTCGCCACAGCTGAAGTGCTTCGGACAAAAGCGATTCCGCGGCCTGTGGATCACCCTGCTCCAGCGCCTGCTGACCGTCCGCCGCGAGCGCGGCGAACCGGTGCGCGTCGACCTGATCGGCCGCCAGCGCCAATCGGTAACCGGCCGGGTGGAACTCGATCAGTGAAGCGTCACCGAGCGCTCGGCGCAGGCGGGACACCTGGCCCTGCAAGGCGTTGGCGGCATCGGACGGCGGCTCGGCACCGTAGAGCCCGTCGATCAACCGGTCGAGCAGGACGATCTCGCCCACCCGGATCGCCAGCAACGCCAACAGGGTGCGCGGCCGCGGGCCGCCCACCGAGATCTTGCCGTCCGGGGAATGCGCCTCAACCGGACCGAGGATGCCAACCTGCACGGTGTCAGCGTACGAAGCGGCCGGGACTCGTACCCAGGACACGGCGAAAGTGGCGCGTCAGATGCGACTGGTCGTGGAAACCGGCCAGCACCGCCGCCTCCGCCGCACTCCGGCCGTCCACCAGGTAGCCACGCGCGAGATCGATCCGGCGCCCGGTCACGTACCGGTGCGGCGGCAGCCCGAACCGTCGGCTGAACGCCCGCACCAGGTGCGTCGGGCTGGTCCGCAGCTCGACGGACGCCTCGGCGAGCGAGATTCCGGTGGGCAGCGAGGCGTCCAGCAGCTGCCGCAACCGGTCGGCGAGCGTCGGATCCGCGTGCACGGCCGGCGAAGTGCCCGCGAAGTGGTGCGTGAGGCGTTCGGTGATCAACGCCAGCCGGCTCGACGCCTCGAACGGGTCCTCCAGCGCCAGGTGCAGCTGGTGGACCCGCTGCCGCAACAGCGGATCGACGAGCATCGGGGTGTCGACGGCCTTGCCGATCAGCTCGTGCGGCAGCACGGCGTCGTCGAGGTACAGCACGCGCTTGTGGAAGCCGGTCGGGTAGGCGGATCGGCCGTCGTGCGGCACGTGTGGCGGCAACAGCGTGACGCCGTCCACGAGAGCACCGTGCTCGTGACGGTCCAGTTCGTACCGCACGGCACCCGTGTCGATCAGCATCAACGTCCACGCATCGTGCGTGTGCGCTGGGTAGACGTGGGTGGTGAACTGCGCGTGGAAGACCTCCTTGATGCCTTCTACCGCTGGTTTCCACGCCGCCACACCCATGTCCAAAACGTACAAGACGCCGAAGCCACGTGCCCGCGATCGTGAGTCCATGTTCGACACCAAGATCGCTGTGCTGCTGCGGGACGACCTGGCCGGCTGGCAGGCGCTGAACGTCACCGCCTTCCTCGTCAGCGGCCTGCCGGAGGAACTCCGCGGCGAGCCCTACGTGGACGCCGACGACGTCACCTACCTGTCGATGTTCCGCCAGCCCGTCGTGGTCCTGCAGGGCGACAAGGACCTGCTCACCAAGGCCCACGGGCGAGCGTTGAACCGCAACCAGCCCATGGCGATTTTCACCGCCGACCTGTTCGCGACGGGCAACGACGAGGACAACCGGGCCGCCGTGCGCAAGGTGCACACGCAGGACCTCGACCTGGTCGGGATCGCGGTGCACGGTCAGAAGAACGCCGTCGACAAAATCTTCAAGGGCGCTCGCATGCATCCATGATTGACTTCGAACCATGCTGGTCGGTACGCGTGAGGTCGAGCTGTTCGAGAAGTCCAGGCCGCGCCTGGAGGCGCTCGCGTACCGGCTGCTGGGTTCGGCGAGCGACGCCGAGGACGCGGTGCAGGACACCTACCTGCGCTGGCAGGGAGGCGACCGGGAGTACGTCGAGACACCCGAGGCGTGGCTGACGAAGGTGCTCACCAACCTCTGCCTCAACCGGCTCACCTCGGCGAGGGCCAAGCGCGAGACCTACGTGGGCCAGTGGTTGCCGGAGCCGGTCTTCGCCGGTGACCGGATGCTCGGGCCGTCCGAGACCGTCGAGCAGCGGGAGTCGGTCTCGATCGCGATGCTCACCCTGATGGAACGGCTCTCGGCCAACGAACGGGTCGTGTACGTGCTGCGCGAGGCGTTCGGCTACGCCCACAGCGAGATCGCGGAGATCCTCGACCTCACCGAGGCCAACTGCCAGCAGATCTACCGGCGCGCCAAGCAGCACCTGGCCACCGGCAGGACCCGCGTGGAGGTCGACGCGTCCGGCGCGCGCCGGATCGTCGAGGAGTTCCTGGCCGCGGCGCTCAGCGGGAACACCGATTCGCTCGTGAAGCTGCTCGCCGACGACGCGATCAGCGCGGGCGACGCGGGCGGGGTGTTCATCAGCCTGCCGAAGCCGATCACCGGCGCGCTGAAGGTGGCGAGGTTCCTGCGCACCCTGTTCACCATCGACGAGGCCAAACGGGAGATGGTCGGCGGCCGTCCGTCGTTGTTCGCGGAGATCGTCAACGGCGTGCCCGCGCTGGTGCTGGTGGTCGGCGAACGGGTCGTCACCGTCGTCACCCTCGAGGTGACGACCGAGGGCATCACCGCCGTCCACACCCTGGCCAACCCCGCCAAGCTCGACCGCGTCACGCGCGAGTGGGCCACCTCCGACCGTGGTGAGCCGCTCGTCGAAAGCTGGTGACCCAGCTCACACCTCAGTCCTGTCAGGTTTCGCGTCGCTGTCCGGTTCAGGAAGCGACACCAACCAGACAGGAGCGAAACCCATGACCCACCGCATCGTCGTTCTCGGGGCCGGATACGCCGGAGCCAACGCTGCCGGGCGCCTCGCCAAGCGGCTGCACCCCGCCGACACCGAGATCACCCTCGTCAACGCCGACCCCGAGTTCGTCGAGCGCGTGCGCATGCACCAGCTGGCGGTCGGTCAGGACCTGAAGGTCCGCAGGCTGAGCGACGTCTTCGCGGGCACCGGAGTGCAGGTGCGGGTGGCGCGGGTCGCCGCCGTCGACGTCGAACGCGGGATCGTGCACACCGACGGAGGCGACATCGCCTACGACACCCTCGTCTACGCCCTCGGCAGCGCTGCCTCCGGTGTTCCCCAGCACGCCCTGGACATCGCGGGCAAGCAGTCCGCGCAACGACTGCGTGCCCGGCTGGACGACCTCGGTGCTGGTGCGGCCGTGCTCGTCGTCGGTGGTGGTCTGACCGGCATCGAGGCGGTCACCGAGATCGCCGAGGCCCGGCCGGACCTCGACGTCTCGCTCGCGGTCCGCGGTGACCTCGGGTCGTGGCTGAGCGAGAAGGCCCAGGCCCACCTGCGCCAGGCGTTCGACCGGCTGGGCATCACCGTGCACGAGGGCGTCGACGTCGCGCGGGTCGAGAAGACCTGTGCGATCACGGCCACCGGTCGTGAGATCCCGGCTCAGGTAACGGTGTGGACCGCCGGTTTCGCCGTCCACCCCATCGCGGCGGCCACGACTCTGGAGGTCTCCGAGACCGGGCAGATCGTCGTCGACGACTCGATGCGGTCGGTCTCGCACCCCGACGTGTACGCCATCGGTGATGCCGCCCTCGCGCCGGGTGCGAGCGGTTCGCCGCTGCGGATGTCCTGCGCCTCGGGCGTTCCGACGGCCCACCAGGCGGCCGACGCGATCGTCGCGCGCCTGACCGGCGGTCAGGTGCCGAAGAACAAGATCGGCTACAACGGTCAGTGCATCAGCCTCGGCCGCAACGACGCGGTCATGCAGTGGGTGACTCCTGACGACCGGCCCAAGCCGTCCGCTCTCACCGGCAAGGCCGCCGTCCGCCTCAAGGAGTTCATCTGCAAGGCCGCTGCTTGGAGCGTCTCGCATCCGACGGTCATGCTTCCGTCTCGCCGCCGGCGCGTTGGCGTGGCCAGCGCGGTGCACGAAACCGCGCTCTAATTCGGACGTGATCAGACTGCTCCGGATGGCCGTGTTCCTGCTGGTTCTTTCGGCAGAGGTGTACCTGGTGGTGGTGCTGGGGGAGAAGTTCCGCCTGGTCAACCACTTCAGCTACTTCACCGTGCTGTCGAACGTCTTCGCGGCCTGCGTGATGTTGCTGGGGTTCTTCGGGCCGGTGTCGGCGCAGATCAGGGGCGCTGCCGTGCTCTACATGACCACCACGGGCATCGTGTACGCGCTGCTGCTGCGGGGCGTCGACGTGCAGACACCGGCGTACGCGAACTGGGTGCTGCACGTCGTCGTCCCGATCGTGGTCCTCGTGGAATGGTTGCTAGCGCCGGAACGCACGACACGGGCGTGGATCTGGCTGTCCTTCCCGCTCGCCTACCTGGCGTACACGCTGATCAGGGGACCGATCGTGGGCTGGTACCCGTACCCGTTCATGGACCCGCGCCTGAACGGGTACGGCGAAGTGCTCCTGAACTGCGTCTTCGTCGCCGTCGTCATCGCCGCGCTGGCCTACGGGGTCTCGTGGGCCGGCAACAAATTGGCCCAAAGAAGTACTGCTGCCTTGTCCCACGACTAGGGCCAATCACCGCCATAGGGTCATCGACGTGACCAGGCGACTCGCGTACGCACAGCTGACGAACTCGATCGGTGACGGCGGCTTCCTCGTCGTTTCGGCGTTGTACTTCACCCAGATCGTCGGCCTGAGCGCGACGCGGGTCGGGCTCGCCCTGACGCTCGCGTGGGGTGTCGGCGCCGTGGCGGGTGTCGCGTTGGGACATCTCGCCGACCGCTTGGGCCCACGCACCACGGCCGTTGTGCTCGCCGCGGCGACGGCGATCAGCATCGGCATCCTGCTCTTCACCAGGAACTTCGCCGCGTTCGTGCTGGTCATGTGCCTCTACGCGAGTTTCCAGAGCGGTCTGCAGGCGTCCAGGCAGGCCCTCCTCGCGGGCCTCACGACGCCGGAAGAACGCACGCGGGCCCGTGCGCGGATCCAGTCGACGGCCAACGCGGGCATCGCGATCGGCGCGGCAGCGGGCGGGTTCGCGTTGCACCTGGGCACTGAGATCGCCTACACGGCCGTGTTCGTGATCGACGTGCTCGCCTTCCTCATCGCGGCCGCGATTCTGAGCACGTTGCCGGAGACCGTGATGACCAGGGCCAAGGGCAAGTTCGACGTGCTGAAGGACCGCCCGTACGCGCTGGTCACGGTGATCAACGCCGTGATGCTGCTCTACATGCCGCTGCTGAGCCTGATCATCCCGCTGTGGATCGTGCAGCGCACCGAGGCGCCGACGTGGCTCGCGGCCGCGTTGCTGGTGCTGAACACCGCGGCCGTCGTGCTGTTCCAGGTCCGGATCGCGCGCCGCGCCACCGACCTCGGCAGCGCGTCCAAGCTGGTCGAGCACGCCGGTCTGATCATGCTCGCGTCCTGCGCGGTGTTCGCGGTGACGGCGTTCAGCTTCGGTGCCTGGCCCGCGGCGGTGCTGCTGGTCGCGGCAGCCGCGTTGCAGGTGCTCGGCGAGATGATGCTCGCCTCCGGGGCGTGGGAGATCAGCTTCTCCCTCGCGCCCGCCGACCGGCAGGGCCAGTACCAGGGCTTCTTCGCGACCGGAACGGCCGTCGCCCGCATGATCGGCCCCGCCCTGCTCACCACGGTCGTGCTGGGCTGGGGCTCGATCGGCTGGCTGCTGGTCGGCGGGCTGTTCGTCGTGGCCGGCTACGCGATGGGGCCCGCGGTGCGCTGGGCCCGCGAGAAGAACTCCACCAGTTCCACCGCCATGACCGACGGCTTGTACATGTGCGTCTGACCGGGCAGCGTCCGGTACTCCGTGTCCGCCCCGAGCACCTCCGCGACGTTCTTCATGGTGTTGCGGAGGTACTCCGGCGACTTGCCGCCGTCCATCGCGAGTGTCGGCACCTTCACGGTCCAGCGGTCCGCCGGCAGCTTCTCGCCGCGGCCGTCGTCACCGAGGATGGTCAGGTCCCACGGCAGCGTGTGCGCGACCAGCTTCAGCTTCTTCCACATCGGGGTCAGCTTCATGATCGCGACGCCGAAGCCGGGTGCGCCGACCATCTTCATGAACTTCGAGAGCATGGCGGAGCGCTCGTCGCGGGCGAGCAGGTCGTTCATCTGCCGCACGATGTCGGCGGGGCGCGGGGCGTACGTGTCGTCCACGACGAACGGCGCCTCGTAGATCGCGAGCCGGGTGATGCCGGGGAGCCTGGTCGCGGCCTCCATCGCCAGCACCGCGCCCGAGGACACGCCGAACACGAACGCCGAGCCGCCGGCCTCCTTGATCAGTGCGTCGATGTCCTCGACCTCGCGCTCCAGCGACCACGGCGTGGCGCCGTCACCGGTCTCGCCGCGTCCGCGCCGGTCGTAGGTGTAGACGGTGAAGTTCTTGTCCAGCACGGAAGCCAGCTCCGTGGTGGGGCCGAACATCCGGTGGCACATCGCGCCGTCCACGAGGATCAGCGCGGGCCCGGAGCCGGTGATCGAGTAGGCGACCTCGGTGCCGTCGGCGGAAGTCGTGAAGCGCGTCATTTCTGCTCTCCCAAGGTGGTGTCGAGGAAGTTCTGCCAGTCCTGCTCGGACTCGTCGCCCTCGAAGACGTTGTGCGCGGCGATGACCGGGCCGAAGAACCCGCGCATGAACCGGTAGATGCCCTTGTCGGTGCGCAGCGCGAGCGTGTGAGCGTTGCGGTGGAACTCGACGGCGTCCGGCAGCTCGGCCGCGATCGCCTCGTCGAGCTTCTTCCAGGCCTCGTCCCAGTTCTCGATCATCGGCCCGAAGACCGTGATCGGGCGGGCCGTGCGGCCGGCGAAGTGGCTGAGGTACTCGAGCAGCGTGCGCCGGAACAGCGCGCCGCCCAGCGTCATCGCCTCGAACTCGTCGGCCCAGTCGTCGCCGGGCAGGAAGCCGCTCGTCACCATCCGCAGCACCGTGCTGCTGTGCTCGAGGCCCTCGACGAGGAACTCGTAGGCGATGAACCGGCCGTCCGGCGCCTTGCCGCTGGTGTAGGCGAAGTGCCGCAGCGGGTCCGACGCGGTGATCTCGCTCGTCGGCTCGTACCCGCCGAACGCCATCTTGACCTGGCCGTTCGCGACCTCGTTGCGGCCCATGAACCACGAGTCGATGCCCGGCCCTGTCGCGATGGCCGTCCAGACGTCCTCGACCGACGCCGGCACCTCGATGTCGTCGGTGCTCGTGAACTCGTGGCCCATCGGCCCTCCCCTTCAGGTTCGTGGATGGTCTCATCCTGCCGCCGACAATTACATTCGTCAAGACAGTGAGACTAGTCTTGACAAAAAATATTGTCGGTGGTTCCGTTCTCACCCGTACCGAACCTCTGGAGGAAGTCATGTCCCGCATCGCCTGTGGCGTCGTCGCCGGTCCGCTCTACCTGGTCGTCGGGTACGCCCAGGCCCTCACCCGCGAGGGCTTCGACCTGTCACGGCACCCGTTCAGCATGCTCAGCCTGGGCTCGCTGGGCTGGATCCAGATCGCGAACTTCGTCGTGAGCGGCGTGCTGTTCGTCATCGCCGCGACCGGCATGGCCCGGTTCTCGCGCTGGGGGGCGCGGCTGATCGGCCTGATGGGGGTGGGGATGATCCTCGGCGGGGTGTTCACCGCCGATCCGGCTCTCGGTTTCCCGGCCGGGACACCCGACACCGTGCCGGACTCGATCTCGTGGCACGGCGTGCTGCACGCGGTGGCGTTCGGTCTCGCCATGATCGGCTGGATCGGCGCGTGCTTCGTGTTCGCGCGTAGGCTCGGAGGATGGCTGGCGGTGGTGAGCGGCCTGACGGGCGTGCTCCTGATGGTGCCGATGGCGTTCCTCGGCAACCCCTCCGGGACCGTGCTGCTCTACGCGGTGGCGACGGTCGGCTGGATCTGGACGTCGCTGGTGTCCCTGAGGCTGAACCGGCCTGCCTTCTCGAACTGATCTGCCCGGAGTGCGGGCGCGTCACCACCGACGAGTACGCGCCCGGTTGTGAGGCCTGCCGCCAGGACCGGGCTCAGACGAGCTGATGGGCGTGCATCTTGCTGATGTCGTAGGAGACACCGCAGAAGGTGCACTGCAGCCCGTACCTGCTGCTGATGGTGAACAGCGGGATGAAGAAGATGGTCGGCTTCGTGTAGCGCCGGAACAGGTTGTGCGCGGACTGGTGATGGCAGTGCCCGCAGACCAGCGTCAGCATCCGCAGCTGCTCGATCGTCGTGCGCCAGCCGAAAATGACCATCTGTGCTCCCTGTGTTGGCTGTCCCTATGACGTCTGATGTCCCACTTGAGTTGCGGTCGATCCGCGAACTTCAGAAGCTGGACAGGTGGACACCCTGCTGCGTCCCTGGCTCCCCGACGACGCGCCGATCATCCTGGCCGCGGCCGGCGAGCCGATGATGGACCGCCAGTTCACCTCCCCGATCGACTCGCTCGCCACCGCGGAGGACTGGATCGCGACGCTCACGGCCCGCCGGGCCGGGGACACCGCCTACTCCTTCGCCGTGCTGGACGAGGGCGTCCCCGTGGGCAACGTCGCGGTGTCCAGCGTCGAGCGCCGCCACCTCACCGGCTGGGTGTCCTACTGGACGCGGGAAGGGGCACGCGGCAAGGGTCTCGCGACGAAGGCGTGCCGGGCGGTCAGCGAGTTCGCGTTCGCGGAGCTCGGCCTGTTCCGGCTGGAGCTCGCCCATCGGCTCGACAACGCCGCGTCCTGCCGGGTGGCGCTGGGCGCCGGGTTCCAGCCGGAAGGCGTGGAACGGGCCCGGCTGCTCTACGACGGCGTCCGCTACGACACCGAGACCCACGCCCGGCTCGCCACCGACTGAGGTTCACGCCGCGATCAGCCGGGTAACCGGCAGTGCATGAGCGACCTGCAGGCCGAGCTGCTGAGGACGTTGACCAAAGTCGCCAACGCCTTGCGCAGTGCGGAGATCCCCTTCGCACTGACGGGTGGCTGTGCGGGCTATGCGCGCGGTGGCCCGGCGAGCGAGCACGACGTGGACCTGCTGGTGCGTCCAGACGACGCGGCCAAGGCCGTCAAGGTTCTCGTGCAGCGCGGACTGAGGGCCGCTGAGCCGCCGGAGGACTGGCTGCTGAAGGTCTACGACGGCGACTCGTTGGTGGACCTGTTGTTCCGGCCCAACGAACGCATCGTCACCGACGAGATCCTCGCGATGGCGGAGGAGATGCCCGTCGGGTCGGTGATGCTGCCGGTGATGCCCGCGACGTTCGTGCTGAGCAGCAAGCTGCTCGTGCTGGACGGGCACCGCTGCGACTTCAGCGAGCTGCTGCCGTTCGCCCGCGCGCTCAGAGAACAGATCGACTGGGAGCAGGTGCGCGAGGAGACCAAGCACTCGCCGTACGCCGAAGCGTTCCTGGTGCTCATCGAACGACTGGAGATCATCGGGAGGGGCAATGGAATCCGAGCAGTACCTCGCGGCAAACCTGCGTAGGGCAGTCGCGGAAGACCCCAGAACGGCCGAACTCGGCGTGCGGGTGACCGTGCGCGGTGACCACGTGATGCTCTCCGGCCAGGTGGCGTGCGAGAACCGGCGGAAGGCGCTCGAAGAGGTGCTGCACGAGGCCGCGCCCCAGCTGACGATCTTCAACGACGTGCGCGTGACGCCGGCGGGCGAACCGGAGGGTGAGGAGGACCTGCGATGATCCGGATCGCCGCGGTCGGGGACGTGCACCTCGGTGAGGACATGCGCGGACGGTTGAGGCCCGCGCTCGAGAAGGTCGGGGAGCACGCGGACGTCCTGCTGCTGGCCGGCGACCTCACCAGGCACGGCACGGTCAGCGAGGCCCAGGTGGTCGCGGACGAGTTCGCGGACCTGCCGGTGCCCGTTGTCGCCGTGCTCGGCAACCACGACCACCAGGACGACAAGCCGCTCGAAGTCACCAAGACGTTGCAGGACAAGGGCATCCACGTGCTGGAAGGCACGACCTTCGAAGCCAGGATCAACGGCTGCACGCTCGGCGTCGCCGGGGTCAAGGGGTTCGGCGGCGGGTTCGCCGGCAAGTGCGGCAGCGCGTTCGGTGAGCGCGAGATGAAGGCGTTCATCCAGCACACCTGCGACATCGCGGAGACGCTGGAAGGCGCACTGTCCGAACTGGACACCGACATCAAGGTCGCGTTGACGCACTACGCGCCGGTGCCGGACACGTTGCGCGGTGAACCGCCCGAGATCTACCCGTTCCTCGGCTCGTACCTGCTCGGTGAGGCGATCGACGCCACCGGCACGCATCTCGCCGTGCACGGCCACGCGCACTTCGGCACCGAGCAGGGCATGACGCCGGGCGGGGTGCGGGTCCGCAACGTCGCGCAGCCGATCATCCGTTCCGCGTACACGGTCTACGTTCTGGAAGGTGCTTCCGCATGACCGTCGGTGACTACATCGTCGAACGTCTGCGTGACTGGGGTGTGCGGCAGGTGTTCGCCTACCCCGGCGACGGCATCAACGGGATCGTGGCGGCGTTCGGCAAAGCGGACAACGATCCCGCGTTCATCCAGACCCGCCACGAGGAGATGGCCGCGTTCGCCGCGGTCGGGTACGCGAAGTTCAGCGATGACGTCGGTGTCTGCCTGGCGACCAGCGGCCCTGGCGCGATCCACCTGTTGAACGGCCTGTACGACGCGAAACTCGACCACGTCCCGGTCGTCGCGATCGTCGGCCAGACCGCCCGCACCGCGCAGGGTGGCAGCTACCAGCAGGAAGTCGACCTGCACTCGTTGTTCCGCGACGTCGCTTCGTACCTGGTCGACGTGACGGTGCCCGAGCAACTGCCGAACGCGCTGGACCGGGCGATGCGCACGGCTCAGGCCGATCGCGCGCCGGCCGTGCTGATCATCCCGAACGACGTGCAGGAGCAGGACTACGAGCCGCCCAAGCACGAGTTCAAGTACATCCCGTCCAGCCCGCCTTCCCGGCCTTCCTCCCACGTCGTCCCGTCCACCGACGAGGTGCGGCGCGCGGCGGAGGTGCTGAACTCCGGCGAGAAGGTCGCGATCCTGATCGGTCAGGGCGCCCGGGACGCAGCGGCGGAGGTGGGCGAGGTCGCCGACCTGTTGGGTGCCGGTGTCGCGAAGGCGTTGCTGGGCAAGGACGTGCTGCCGGACGACCTGCCGTACGTGACGGGGTCGATCGGGTTGCTCGGCACGCGGCCGTCGTACGAGATGATGCGCGACTGCGACCGGTTGCTGATCGTCGGCTCGAACTTCCCGTACTCGCAGTTCCTGCCGGAGTACGGCAAGGCGCGCGGGGTGCAGATCGACGTCGACGGTCGTGCGATCGGCATGCGTTACCCGACCGAGGTCAACCTCGTCGGCGACGCGCGGGAGACGTTGCGCGCGCTGATTCCGTTGCTGGAACGCAAGGACGACCGCTCGTGGCAGCAGACGATCGAGTCGAACGTCGAGCGCTGGTGGGAGGTGGTGGAACGGCAGGCGCAGGTGCCTGCTGATCCCGTCAACCCGATGCGGATCGTCTCCGAGCTGTCGAAACGCCTGCCCGCCAACGCGATCGTCACCGCGGACTCCGGTTCCGCGACGAACTGGTACGCCCGCCTGCTGCGGATCAGGAGCGGCGTGCGGTCCTCGTTGTCCGGCACGCTGGCCACGATGGGCTGCGCGGTCCCGTACGCGTTGGGCGCCTCGTTCGCCCAGCCGACCCGGCCGTTGATCGCGTTGGTCGGTGACGGCGCGATGCAGATGAACGGCATGGCGGAGCTGCTGACGTTGAGGCACCACAAGATCCGCTGTGTCGTGTGCGTGTTCCACAACAACGACCTCAACCAGGTCACGTGGGAGCTGCGCGCGATGGGTGGCGCGCCGAAGTTCGAGACGTCGCAGGAACTTCCGGACCTGTCGTACGCGGCCTACGCGCGCTCGATCGGCTTGCAGGGCATCGAGGTCAACGACCCGGAGCAGCTCGGCGCAGCGTGGGAGACCGCGCTCGCGTCGGAAGGCACGGTCGTGCTCGACGTGCGCTGCGACCCGAACGTGCCGCCGATCCCGCCGCACGCGACGTTCGAGCAGATCAAGGACATGACCGAAGCCGTGCTGCGCGGCGACCCCGACGCGTGGGACCTGATGCGCCGCGGCATCAAGACGAAGATCCAGGAGTTGCTCCCGTGAAAATCGGCTATTTCCTCTCCTCCGAAGAACACGGCCCGCGCGACCTGGTCCGCAACGCCCGGATGGCTCAGGACCACGGCTTCGAGTCGTTGTGGATCTCCGACCACTACCACCCGTGGAACGACGAGCAGGGCCAGTCGCCGTTCGTCTGGGGCACCATCGGCGCGCTGTCCGAGACGGTGTCCGTGCCGATCACCACGGCCGTGACCTGCCCGACCGTCCGCATCCACCCGGCCGTCATCGCGCAGGCCGCAGCCACCGCGGCCGTGCAGTGCGAGGGCCGGTTCGTGCTCGGCGTGGGGAGCGGCGAGGCGCTGAACGAACACGTGCTGGGCTCGCACTGGCCGTCCGCGGACGTGCGGCTGGAGATGCTGGAAGAGGCGATCGGCATCATCCGCACGCTGCACCAGGGCGACGAACTCACGCACCACGGCAAGCACTACACCGTCGAGAACGCCCGCATCTACACCGTCCCCGAACGCCCGGTGCCGATCTACGTGTCCGCGTTCGGTCCCAAGGCGGTCAAGCTCGCGGCGCGCTGCGGCGACGGCTACATCTGCGTCGGCCCGGCCGGTGACCTGGTGCAGCAGTACCGTTCCGAGGGCGGGCGGGGACCGGCGCAGAGCGGGCTGAAGGTCTGCTACGCCGAGTCCGAGGAGGACGCTGTCGCCACCGCGCACCGCCTGTGGCCCAACGACGGCCTGCCCGGCGAGCTGGCCCAGGTGCTGCCGACCCCGCGCCACTTCGAGCAGGCCTCGGAGCTGGTCACGCGGGACATGATCCGCAAGTCGATCCCGTGCGGGCCGGATCCCGAGCAGTACGCGGAGAAGGTCAAGGAGTTCGCGGAGGCCGGGATCGACGAGGTCCACGTGCAGCAGATCGGGTCCAACCAGCGCGAGTTCTTCGAGTTCTGGGCCAAGGAAGTCACGCCGTTGATCGACGTTTAGCAGCAGTTGCGCAGGGCACCCGGTCCTATGAGGAGATTCCTGCGCGAGCACAGCCTGACGCTCGTTTTCGGAGGGCTTTTCCTCGCCGCGCTGGTCGGCCAGTTCTTCGCCGGCCACGCGGATTACAACGAGCGTCAGGCTGCGCTGGGTCAGCCGTTGGTGACCCTCGGGTCGTACCTGTTCTCCGCCGACTTCCTGGTCGACGTGGTGGAGAACTGGCAGTCGGAGTACCTGCAGTTCTTCCTGTACGTCACCGCTACCGTCTGGTTGATCCAGCGCGGTTCGCCGGAGTCGAAACCGGCGGACAAGGCCGGCCTGGACACCGATGAGAACCAGCAACTCGGTGCGCACACGAACGAGGACTCGCCGAAGTGGGCGCGTGTGGGCGGCTGGCGGACGACGTTCTACTCGACGTCGCTCGGTCTCGTGATGCTGGCGCTGTTCCTGTTCTCGTGGTCGATGCAGTGGGTCGCGGGCTGGTACGCCAACAACTCCGACCCGCTGGCCGAGAAGATGGGCCTGGGCGAGTACTTCCTGAGCGCCGACTTCTGGAACCGGTCGCTGCAGAACTGGCAGTCGGAGTTCCTCGCCATCGCCTCGATGGCGATCCTCAGCGTCTACCTGCGCCAGCGCGGTTCGCCCGAGTCCAAGCCGGTCGGCGCCTCGCACTCGGTCAGCGACAGGTCAGGTTAGTTCGACCCACTCGCGGCGCCACTCGGGCGGATCGAACTTCTGGCCGTAGTACCTGGTGTCGCGCAGAATCCGGCCCTCGTCGTCCAGTTCCCGCACGACGATGACGTGCCAGACCTCGTCGCCGTAGTCGTTGACGTCCTCGACCGTCCAGAACCTCCCGCGCCCGGCCACCCGTCTCAACGTGATCGTGGGCGGTTTGGGGAAGTCACCCTGCATCGCGCATCCTGTCGCGGCCGCGGATGCGTTCCCCTGACTGCGGCATCTCCATGTCGCCGAACATCAGCTCGACGCCCTCGCGCATCGCCTCGGCGTCGTCGGTGTGGGCGGCGCGACGGAACAGCTCCAGGACCGGGTTCATCAAAGGAGTCTGCGCTCGCGCGTACCGGCTGGCAGGATGAGCGGCATGACCAACCGAAAGGGCCATGCCGCGTAGGCGCCCCGCTCCGGTTCGTGCCCGTCGGCGGCACGAACGACCGATCCCGCAGGTCTCCCGGGTCTCCGCACCCACGTTGCGCGCCATCGCCAGACTCGAACAAACCCGTCTCGTCCCCGGTGCCGTCGCCAGGGCTCTCGACGGCTGGTCGCGGTTCGTCCATGGACCGGCTCGCGCCATCGCCGACTACGGCGTGGATCCTTACCCCCTGTTGTCCGCTGAGCGATCCGGTGGACTGCCGGATGGATCTGAAGACGGCTCTCAGCATGTTGCCTGCCAAGGCGGTCCGTGAGTTGCGTGCACTCGTTCGGCCGCTTGATGAGCTGTACCTGGCGCGCTCGATTCCAAGCCCGGACCAGGCTTACCTCCGCGGCCTGCTGGAGTGAGAAAGCGCGGCGGGACATGGTGTCCCGCCGCGCTCCTCAAGGCAGCGCGACCACCTTCTCGGGCCGTCAACCGCCGCCTCTAGGCGAGGATCTCGCCGACCGTGCCGGCACCCACGGTCTTGCCGCCCTCGCGAATCGCGAACCCGAGCCCCGTGTCCATCGCCACCGCCTTGCCCAGCTCCACCGTGACCTCGACGGTGTCACCTGGCAGCGCCAGCGTCCTGTCGAGCTCGACCACTCCGACGACGTCGCCGGTGCGGAAGTGGAACTGCGGCCGGTAGTTCGTGGCGATACCGGTGTGCCGGCCGCCCTCCGCGTGGGACAGCAGGTACACCGAGGCACGGAACCGGGTGTGCGGCGCGACGCTGCCGGGCAGGGCCAGGACCTGGCCGCGCCTGACCTCGCCGCGCTTGACGCCGCGCAGCAGCACCGCGGCGTTGTCTCCCGCCTGGGCCTGCCGCATCGGCTTGCCGAACGTCTCGATGCCGGTGGCCACCGAGGCGACCGCGGCACCGAGGCCGATCACCTCGACCGTGTCGCCGAGGCCGAGCACGCCGCGTTCCACCGCGCCGGTCACGACGGTGCCGCGGCCGGTGATGGTCAGGACGTTCTCGATCGGCATCAGGAACGGGCCGTCCAGGTCACGCGAAGGCACCGGAACGTGCTCGTCCACGGCGTCCAGCAGCGCGACCACCGAGGCGGTCCACTCCGGGTCGCCCTGCAGCGCGCGCAGGCCGGACACCCGCACCACCGGGGTGGCGTCGCCGTCGAAGCCGTACTGGGAGAGCAGGTCGCGGATCTCCAGCTCCACCAGGTCGAGCAGCTCCGGGTCGTCCACCGCGTCGGCCTTGTTCAGCGCCACCACCACGTACGGCACGCCCACGCGGTGCGCCAGCACCACGTGTTCGCGCGTCTGCGGCATCGTGCCGTCCTCGGCGGACACCACGAGGATCGCGCCGTCCAGCTGCGCCGCACCCGTGATCATGTTCTTCACGTAGTCGGCGTGGCCGGGCATGTCGACGTGCGCGTAGTGCCGCGTGGGCGTCTCGTACTCGACGTGCGCGATGTTGATCGTGATGCCGCGGGCGAGCTCCTCCGGGGCGCGGTCGATGCGGTCGAACGCCGTGAAGGTGGTGCCCGACGGGTCCTTTTCGGACAGCACCTTGGTGATCGCCGCCGTCAGCGTGGTCTTGCCGTGGTCGACGTGTCCCATGGTGCCGATGTTGAGGTGCGGCTTGGCGCGCACGAACTCTTGCTTCATTGCCCTTTGTCCTCGAGATGACAGCTGGAGGTTCAGAACCGATGACCCGCGACAACCCTCCCCCAGCGGTCCTGAAGGAGGGACTGGAGAAGGGTCAGAGTCGGGCGCCGGCCAGCTGTGCCGAGGCGACGGCGAGCGCGCCCGCAGGAACACCTGCGAACGTGTTGTGCTCAGCCGTCAGGAACATGCGGTGATCGTGACAGACCTGGGGATTCGCTGTCACCTGGTTTTCCGCGAGTTCGCGTCCGGCGAACTCGCCGCCGTCTCCGGAGGAGCGGCCGTCGAACACAGCCGGATCAGCGCTCGTGCGGCCGGGCTGTGCG
The DNA here is from genome assembly GCF_033949945.1 of Lentzea miocenica. Lineage (NCBI taxonomy): Bacteria > Bacillati > Actinomycetota > Actinomycetes > Pseudonocardiales > Pseudonocardiaceae > Lentzea > Lentzea miocenica. Next base: position 90,145 of record NZ_JAXAVW010000009.1, on the reverse strand, counting down.
GGCCCTCCGAACGCCACGCGAAACCGAGCCGGCTGCACGGCGACGGGTCGGTGATCCGCACCGCGTGCAGGTCCGAAGCCATCGACAACGCCAGGATCGCCGGCCCGAGCCCGCGCTGCGCCAGCGTGATCACCATCGGCGGCGCCGACGCCTCGAACGCGATCCGCGGCCGGCGCGAACCACATGCCGCGTCCAACGCCCCGCGCAACCCCGTCCCCGGCGGCAGGCTGATCAACCCGCGCTCCAGCAGCTCGTCCAACGACACGGACTCCCTGCCGTACCAAGGATCCGAAGCCGCGACCGCGGCCACGAGCGGTTCATCGGCCAGCACCCGGACCGACAACCCGTCCGGCACCGGCCCGGCGTAGCCGACCAGGGCGAGGTCCAGTTGACCGTCCAAAAGGGACGCGATCAACGAGTCGGAGTTCGCCTCCACCAACGTGATCTCCACGTCCGGAAACGACGAGTGGAACGACGACAGCAGCTCCGGCAGGTCCATGATCCCGCACGAGACGACCATCCCGACGCGCACGACACCGCGCACCAGCCCGGCCATCTCCTCGACGACGAGCCGGGCCGACTCCACCGACCGCAACGCCGCCCGCGCCAACGGCAGCACCGCCGCCCCTACGTCGGTCAACGTGACCGTGCGCCCCGACCGGTCCAGCAGGTCGTGCCCGAGCTCTCGCTCCAGCCGCCGGATCTGCGCGCTGACACCGGGCTGCGCGACGTGCACGCGTTCCGCCGCCCGCGTGAACGAGCCCTCTTCGACGATGGCGACGAAGTACTCCAGCTGCCGAAGCTCCATAACCAACGATTATAGGAGTGAGCACAACTAGATCTTGGACATATAGCAGCAGCTCAACCACGCTGGAGACATGCAGATCTTCTACCCCGGCGACACCGGCTACGACGACGAACGCGGCGGCTTCCAGACCGGACTCCGCCACGAACCCCGGGTGATCTTCGCGGTGGAGAACGCCCAGGACGTCGAAGAAGCCGTGCGTCACGCCGAGACGAACAACCTCGACCACGCGATCCAGACGACCGGCCACGGCCTGACCACGACCACCACGGGCGTCCTCATTTCGACGAGGCGCATGAACAAGGTCGAGGTCGACCCCGCGACGCGAACCGCGAGGGCGGGAGCGGGTGCGGTCTGGCAGCAGGTGATCGAGCAGGCCGCGCCGCACGGCCTGGCCCCGCTCAGCGGCGACGCGAGCGACGTCGGGGTCGTCGGTTACACGCTCGGCGGCGGGTACAGCGTGCTGGGCCGCGAGTTCGGCTTCGCGAGCGACCGCGTCCGCAAGACGGAGAAGGTCGGCGACGTCGTCACCGCGCTGGAGTTCGAACTCCTTCCCATCAGCCAGGTGCACGCGGGCGAGATGTACTTCGACGCCAAGCACGCGGAAGCGGTGTTCGAGGCGTTCCACCAGCCGTGGCCGGACCACGTCACGCCGTCGCTCAGCACGATCGCCTTCCCGGACATCCCGGCCTTCCCCGAACCGCTGCGAGGCCGCGACGTGGTCAGGCTGACCTGCGCGAGCACCAAACCGTTCGGCGTCGACCACCTGCGCGTCGCCCCGACGCTGATCGACGAGTTCGGCTGGAAACCGTTCGCCGAAGCCGCCGGCAAACCACTCCCGCCGCACACCTACCAGGGCGACAACGTGCTGCTGAACGACCTGCCGCTGGACGCCCTGCACCGCCTCCGCCACAAAGCGGCCAACGCCACCACACCCGTCTTCGTCGGCCTCATGCCACTCGGCGGCGCGCTCAAGGGCGAGGCCACCCACCTCGTCAAGCTGATCTCACCTCGACTGGGCGTCGAGAAGCTGCACGAAGAGGTCTTCGACGAGGTACGGCCGTTCGTCGTAGGACGGTCGCGGAATTTCAGGTACGCCGTAGGCTGATCCGCATGACCACAGTGGTTCTCGTCGAGGACCACGACATGGTCGCGGAGGCGATCGGACTGGCGCTGGAACGGGCCGGGATCGAGGTGATCGCCCGCGCGTCCACCGTCGCGGCCGCGCTCGCCGACACCCGCCGCGGCCGGCCCGACGTCGTCCTCCTCGACCGCAGGCTGCCCGACGGCGACGGCACCGCGCTGATCCCGGAGCTCGTCAGCGGCGGCGCCAAGGTGCTGGTGCTGACCGGTGAGGCGACCGCGTCGATAGCCGCCCGTGTGGCCGAGTCCGGTGGTGCCGGGCTGATCCTCAAGTCCGCGCGGCTCGATGAGCTGGTCGAGGCCGTGCGCAAGGTCGCGGCCGGCGAGGTGGTGTTCGACCAGAGGCTGCTCGCGGGCGTGCTGGACCGGCTGACTGGCCGGATCAAACCCGCAGGAGCCTCTCTCACCGCACGCGAGCAGGAGACGTTGTTGCTGCTCGCGGACGGCGCGGGCACCGACCAGATCTCCAGCAGGCTGGGCGTCGCCCGCAACACCGCCCGCAACCACGTTCAGCGCGTGCTGGACAAGCTCGGCGCCCGGTCCAAGCTGGAGGCGGTGTCCATCGCCCGCCGCGAGGGCCTGCTCGACTGATGCAACTGCACCAGTCGCACTGAGTCGCCTGCGTCTGCCCTGGTGACCGCCGTTGGTGCACTGTGATTTCGTGGCCACCAGTTCGCTCACCGAAGCCGTGTTCTCCCTTCCGGGTGAGGACCGGCGTGGTGGGGTGGCTCTCGCCCGCGACTTCGCCCGCCGCGCCATGGCCAACTGCGGCTTTCGCGGCAACCACGAGGACGTCGTGCTGGTCGTCAACGAGCTGACCACCAACGCCGTCCGGCACGGGAGCGGCCGCCCGATCGTGCGCATCGTCGGTGGTCAGGACCAGCTGCTGGTCGAGGTCGTCGATGACGACGACGCACATCCGGTGCTGCGTGCCGGTCGCTGGGGACTTCAGCTCGTGGCCCTGCTCGGCGAGAGCTGGGGCGTTGTCGAACGTGCTGGTCAGAAGGTCGTCTGGTGTGAGCTGACGGCCTGAGCGCCATGATGAGGCCGTGCAGCCGGACGCGTGGCGGGACAGCGATCTCTTCCGCCTGCTCGTGCTCGGCGTGCGGGACTACGGGATCTTCATGCTCGACCCCGGCGGGCACATCGTGAGCTGGAACGCCGGTGCGGAGCGGATCAACGGTTACACCGCCGAGGAGATCATCGGGCGGCACTTCTCCACGTTCTACCCGCCGGAGGACGTCCAGTCCGGCAAGCCCGACTGGGAGCTGCGGGTCGCGAGGGCCGAGGGCGCGCTGGAGGACGAGGGCTGGCGGGTGCGCAAGGACGGCACCCGGTTCTGGGCGAACGTGATCATCACCGCGCTCTACGGCGACGACGGCGAGCTGCGCGGGTTCGGCAAGGTCACCAGGGACATGACCGAACGGCGGCGCGCCGAGCAGCAGCTCACCGACCGGCGCCGGCTGCTCGCGCACCTCGTCGAAGCGCAGGAGCGGGAACGGCAGCGCATCGCGTGGGACGTCCACGACGACACGATCCAGGCCATGGTCGCCGTCGACATGAGGCTGCAGCTGCTCGCGGGCAAGCTGCCCGACGAGTACCGCCAGGCCGTCGACCAGCTCGACAGTGCGGTCCGCGCCACCATCAGCAGGCTGCGCAACCTGGTGTTCCGCGTCCGCCCGCCCGGCATCGAGCGGCAGGGCCTGCGGAACTCGCTGGCCGTGTACCTCGCGGACACCGCCATGGTGGGGGAGATCCACTACTCGCTCGAACGCGAGCCCGCCGACGACGCGGCCATCACGATCTTCCGCATCTGCCAGGAGGCGCTGACGAACGTCCGCAAGCACGCGCGGGCGTCGTCCGCGGCCATCACTCTGTCCACAGTGGACCGCGGGTTCCTGGTCCGGGTCACCGACGACGGCGTCGGCTTGCCCGACCTGGACCCGAACGCGGGCCACTTCGGCCTGATCGAGATGAGGGAACGCGCGGAGGCCTCCGGTGGCTGGTGCACCGTGACCGCGCGGGAGGGTGGGGGCACCGTCGTCGAGTTCTGGCTCCCGGACGTGCGGCCGTGATCGTCCGGATCCTGATCGTCGACGACGATCCCCTGATCAGGGACGTGTTGCGGGACGTGCTCGACGAGGAGCCGGACATGGAGGTCGTCGCGGTCGCCGCGGACGCGCGCGAGGCCGTCGAACTGGCCGAACGCCATGCGCCGATGGTGGTCGTGCTCGACGTGCGGATGCCGTTCGGAGGCGGTTCGCGCGCGGCCGTGGAGATCCTCCAGCGCGCACCCGGCACACGGATCCTGGCCTTCTCCGCCTACGCCGACCCCGGCGCCGTCGACGAGATGCGCCGTGCGGGCGTGATCGACTACCTGGAGAAAGGCGTGCGGAACGCCGAACTGGTGGCCGCGGTTCGGCGATTGGGTGTGCAATGAGTCGCAACCTGAGACAGGTTGTGGTGTGGAACCAACAGCCGTAACGTCGAAGCATCAGCCGGGTTCAGCAGCGTGCTCGGACAGGCACCTATGTGCTTCGGCCACCGGGGAGTGCTGGTGAACGAAGATCAGTTCAGAGAATCGCCGCTGCTCACAGTGCGTGCCCACGAGGTCGCCGGGGTAGTGGTCGTCGTGGTGGAAGGTGAGATCGACGTCGACACGGCTGACATCGTGCTGGACGCCCTGAAGCTCGGTTTCGAGTCCGATCGCCCCGCCGTCGTGGCGGATCTCACCAAGGTCAGCTTCTTCGGCTCGACCGGAATCTCCTCGCTGATCACAGCCCACGAGCTCGCTGAAGAACACAGCACGAAGTTCCACGTCGTGGCACCGCATCGGGCGGTCAAGAGGCCGTTGCAGGTCACGGGAGTGGCTGACGTGCTCGCGCTGTACGACTCGGTCGACGAGGCGTTGTCAGCGCTGAAACCGGTGCCCAGCGAGTAGGCACCGGTCCCGCTTCTCGTCAGCCGGCCAGTTCCACGAGCTTCGGCACGACCTCGTCCGGATGCGGCATCGCGGCGATCTCCGCCGCGATGCTCGCGTTCGCGGCGTGGACGTCGTTGTCCCGCAGCAGCTTCCGCGCGGCCTCGTGCACCGCGTCGGCGGTGAACTCCTCACCGACGAGCTGCCTGCCCAGGCCCGTGCTCGCGACGAGCTCCGCGTTGCGGAACTGGTCGGCCCCCTGCGGCAGCACGAGCTGGGGCACGCCGTGGCTCATCGCGGCGATCGTGGTGCCGGAGCCGCCGTGGTGCGCGACGAGATCCGCGTGCGCGAGCAGATCGGCCTGAGGCACCCACGGCAGGACGTGCACGTTGCCCGGCACGTCGGTCAGCGCGGACGGGGCGACCAGCGGCCCGGACGAGACCAGCACCTCGGCGTCGATTCCGGACAACCCGGCGGCAGCGGTCTTCAGCAAGTCCGGACTCGCGAACGCGGTGCCGAACGTCAGATACACGAGCGGCTTCTCGTGCTCGATCACCCATTCGGGCAATTCACCGGGTTCGGTGAAGGGGATCGGTCGCATCAGAATGCGTTCGACGTCGGAAAGATACGACGAATCCTGTAGAGACGACGGGAAGGCGTCGACATACGGCGATCCGAGTCCGTAATGCTGCCCATCCGGAAGTTGGATGCCGAGTTCGGCGACGTACTCCAGCAACCGGTCGCTCATGGCCTCGGGGACCAGGGTCTCGTCCATCTTGCCGAACCCGTGGCACACGGCCGGGATCCCCGCGCGCATGGCCGCGAGCCCGGCACCGGGGTTGACGATCTCGAAGACGACCAGGTCGGGCTTGTCGCGCTCCAGCACCGGCTCGAGATCGGTCAGGTAGGCCCTGGGCAGCACTGATCCGAACGCGTCGACGGCGGTCTGCCGCAACATGTCCCGCCGGAACTCCGGCGTGCCGTGCAATTTGTTGGCCTGGCGGAACGCGTCCCAGATGCTCAGGCCCGCGTCGACGACGGTGAAGCCCAACTTCTCCACGGTTGGGTGAAACCCCGGGTCGACGGCGTAAAGAACGTCATGACCCTGCTCGCGGGCGGCGATCGCGAGCGGGAGCAACGGGTATGTATGTCCGTGCGAGCCTAAGCTCGAGAAGAGAATGCGCACCCGATCCACAATAGGTGCAGATTATTTCGGCGGGATGAGATCTTCCCAAATTGCCGCCACCTCCGCGGGAGAGGGCATCCCGGCGATCTCGTCCCGCACCTCGCCCGCCGCCCGCTGCAGCTTCGAGTCCTCGATCAGCCCGGTGAGCAGCTCCGGCGTGACCTCCTGGGGCGCCGCCCTGAGCCCGGCCCCGCGCCCGGTGATGGCGGTCGCGTGCACGGTCCGGTCACCCGGCCCCGGCTCGACCAGCTGCGGCACGCCGGCCGCCAGTGCTCCGAGCAACGTGCCAGCGCCGCCGTGGTGCACGATCCCGTCGCAGAACGGCAGCACGCGTGGGATCGGCACCCACCCGACGGTCCTGACGTTGTCCGGCAGGCCTTCCGCGCGGTCCGGCCGGACCAGGACGAACTCGGCGTCGACCTGTGCGGCCGCCTTGATCACCGCAGCCATCATCCGGCCGGAGCCCGGACCGGGCGCCGTGCTGCGGCTGACCAGGATGCGCGGCTTGCCCGACGGTTCGGCGAGCCACTGCGGCACCTCACCATCACCGCTGTACGCGACGAACCGCATCTTCCTCCCGCCCCAGAACTCCGTGAGCGACGGCGGTGCCGTGCGCAGGATCGTCGCGGGAGAACGCAGATCGGCCTTCATGCGGGCACCGACCGCGGCCGTCAGCTCCAGTCCGTCGAACAGCGACACGTCCTGGATGATCGACGGCACGCCGAGCGCGGACCCGGCGGCGGCCAGCGGTTCGTGCACCACGACGTCCGGCTTCCACCGCTTCGCGAGCGCTCGCAACGGTTCCGTCATCGCGTCGCCGACCGTGCCGAACATCCGGGACACGAAGTCCAGCTTGCCGCTGCCGCGCAGCTCCCTCCTGGCCACCAGCGGATGCGTGACCATGATGCGCAGCGCGATCGGCCCGAAGCGGACGTTCGCCGGGACGACGTCCTCGACGTGCAGTCCGGAGTCGCGGACCCGCAGCGCCTCGCCACCGGTCGCGACCACGACGTCATGTCCCGCATCACGCAGTGCCAGCGCCAGCGGCATCAACGGAAAGACATGCCCCAGCAGCGGAGCGGCAACCACGAGAACACGCATACCACCAGGCTACGGCTCCACGAGCCGCCGCACGGCGTCCTCGACGGTCTGCCGCCTGAGGACGTGATCCGTTCCGCGGGCCGGCGCCTGCGACCACATCGACGCGATCGCCAGCACCAGTTGCAGCACCTGCTCGGCGGAGAAGCGGGACGACACCAGCCCCAGCTCCTGAGCCGAACGGATCGCCTCGACGTCGGCCGCGTGGCTGATGGTGCCGCGCCGCTCCAGCCGTTGCCAGGTCGCGAGCCTGGCCAACTCGGGGTGCTGGTGCTGGAGGTCGTACAACCGGGCCGCGTAGCCGGGGAGGTCCCGCGCGTCGAACTCCACCGCCGCCGCGCCCACCACCTCGGACTGCACGGCGTCGAACAGCTCGGCCTTGCCGCCGTAGTAGGAGTAGGCGAGGCCCGCGGAACACCCGGCGATGCGGGCGATCCGCTCCATCCGTGCGCCGGCGATCCCGTAGGCCGCGAACTCGACGGACGCGGCGTCCAGCAACCGGCGGCGGGTTCGTTCCCGATCGCGGCCGACCATGGAAACCAGGCTATGGCGAAGGGGCCACACCCCTGAAGGGTGCGGCCCCTGAAGAACCAGGATTCACCGAAGACCGGGAATCACTTGGCCATGTCGAACCAGTTGAAGCCCTCGACCATCTGACGGGTGGTGTCGCTGACGTAGCGCGGGCCGGTGAGCTCCCAGCGCGTCACGTAGCGGTAGGTGCCCGGCTGCATCGACTCGTCCTCGCGGGTGTCCTCGTCGTCCTTGACCGGGACGTACTCCTTGAAGACCTTCTTGTTCAGCGTCACGTCGAGCGACTCGTACGCGGACTGGGTGTAGAGGTAGTTGCCCTCACCGCTGTCCAGCGCGCGGCCCGGATCGGCCAGCTTGAGCTGGATCGAGGTGCCGTTGAAGTTGCCCGTCGCGGACACGACCGTGACGATGTGGCCGCCGCTGCGCTGCAGGGAACCGGCCGTGGGGCCCGCCTTGTAGCGGCCGTACACCAGCTGGATCGGCCCCTCGTTGAGCTTGCGGGCGACGTCACCCGCGAAGTCCGCGGCGTCATTGGTGCTGATCACGCCGGCGGTCGTGGTCCAGCCGGCGTCGCGGGCCGGCTTGGTGGCGATGTTCCACGCGTTGCGCAGGTTGGTGAGGTTGGTGCCGCCGTTGTACTTCGCGTCGACGCCGATCCGGCCGATCGAGTTCGTGATGACGCTGTAGTCGGCCGGGTCCTTCGGGTTCAGGTTGCCGACCTTGGTGGTCAGCCAGCCGACCGGGGCGTCCTTCTCGTGACCCCAGTAATGCAGGACGTTGTACAGCGACGCGGGGCCGCAGTAGGCGTTGCCGTTGTTCTCGAGACCGGCGCGGAACTGGTCCACATCGCTGATGCCGCACTTCTTGACGTTGAACGTCGGGCCCACGAGGTCTGCGGCACCGACGCACGGGGGCGGCGTGCCGATGATCGGGTCGGCGACGGCGGTGGCCGGAGCGACGACGGCGGTGAGGGCGGCGGCGGCGATGAGAGCGTTGCGGATCATTTCGGTTTCCCCTTCGAGATCTTGTGTTCCCCTGCGGTGACACAAGATTCGCCGAGGCGAACCCCCAAGGGCATGAGGGACGATCCCTCAACCTCAAGGCTCAAAAGATGGGTGTATCAGGGCGACCCCCACGTCGCTCCGTATCAGGCAGGCCGTGTCAGACGAGGACACGTGCGAGGTCTCTGCGGCCTGCGATTCCGAGCTTCGTGTAGATCCGGCCGAGGTGGTTCTCAACCGTCTTGGGCGTCACGAACAGCTCCTGCGCGATCTCCCGGTTCGCCCGGCCCGCCGCGGCCAGGTCCGCCACCCTCCGCTCGGACGCCGTCAACGCTTCGGCACCCAGCACGATCTGCCGCCGCGGCCGGTCGCCGAGTGCTTCGAGAGCCTCGACCGCCCGCGTCCGCAGCACCACCGAGCCGCACTCGCCGGCGAGGTCGATGGCCCGGTGCAGCGGCTCCCGCCCGTCGGTCCGCTTCCGCGCCACCCGCAGCGCCTCGCCCAGGTCGACCAGGGATCGGGCGAGCTCCAGGCGTGCGGGCGAGTCCTCCAGCACCGAGACGGACTCGGTCAGCAGCGCCAGCCGTGAGTCGGGAGAGGCGTGCGAGAGCAGCCGCAGCGCCGCGCCGACCTCGGTCGCCGCGCCCCACTTGTGCGCGACGTCGAGCTGTTCGGTGGCGAGTTCCAGCGCGAGTTCGTGTTCGCCGAGCTGCAACGACGCCCCGGTCGCCGGTGCGCGCCACGGGATGGTCGGCGGGTCCACGTGCACCTGGTGCATCGCGTCGCGCTGGCGGTAGGCCTCGGACATCGCCCGCCGCGGGTCGCCCTGGGCGAGCGCGATCAACGCGCGCACCTCGTGCAGCCAGATCGTCGGCATGGTCGGCCGGGCGTCCGCGTGCCTGCTGTCGAACGCCTTGATGAACGCCTCCGCCGCCGCGACGTCGCCTCGTTCGAGTGCGGCGTACACCGCGAAGTGCGTCGAGGTCGCCCGCAGGCTGATCACCTCGGACACCGGGTCCTCGTGCGCGACGGCCGCCAGCGCGCCCTCGGCCTCCGCCTCGACCGCCTGCATGTTGCCGCAGCGCCAGTTCAGGAACAGCGACGCGTTCGCCACCATCGCGAACTCGACCGGCGAGCCGTGAGCGCGCACTTTGAGGCGCGCGCGTTCGATCTCGCGCCGTGCGGTGTCCACGCCGTCCGCGGCCATCAGCGCGAGCAATGCCACCAGCCACGCGACCATCGCGTCCGTGCTGCCCGTCGCGTCGTCGAGGTACGCGCCGTTCGCCAGCGCACGCGTCGCGGTCGCCGCCACCTCGTCGTGCGGCCACACCTCGTAGCGCCCCATCTGCGCGAGGAGCCCGAGCAACGTGCGTTCGTCCGGGGTGCTGCCCGCCAGCCCGGCGTAGTCGCTGAGGTGCGCAGAGGCGACCTGCCGTTGATCCGGCAGGAACGACCGGAACACCGCCAGCCGTGCCTCCAGGTGCAACCGCGACTCGCCGCCCGGCCTGGCCGCGATGGCCTCGGTCAGTTCCTCTATTGCCGCCGCCGGTCCCTCGATCGCCGCCGTGGCCGAAGCCGCCGCCGCGACGAGTTCCGCGTCCGGCAACCCGGCTGCCGCGGCCTTCAGGTGCCGGTGCGCGTTCGTCGCGTCGCCGGTCCGCAGCAACGCCCGGCCCAGCTCGGCCCTCAGCGCGGCGTCGTTCGGCCGTTCGTCCACCGCACGCGCCAGATGAGCCGCGGCGGTGCGTGGGTCTCCTGCGGCCAGCAACGCGGCCGCGGCCTTGCGCAACACGTCGGCCGCGTTCGGCAGTGTCCCTTTGGGAGCGTGCACGAGATGCGCGGCCACCCGGTCGGCCGGCGCGTGCGTCTCCCACAACGTGGTCGCGGCGCGCGCGTGCAGCGAGGCGCGCGCGATCGGTCCGAGACCGGTCAACACCGCTTCACGCACAACGGGATGCACGTACTCGAGATGGTCGCCGGTGACGAGCACGTTCGCCGCCACCAACGCTTCGACCGCGGCCGGCAGATCTTTCACGTCGGCCAGCGCCGCCGCCTGCCAGGGATCCGCTTGAGTGCCCAGCACGGCGACCGCACCCGCGAGCGCGACGGCCTCCGCGGGCAGCCTGCCGAGCGTGGCGCGGAAGACGGTGCTGGGCCCGAGCCCGCTGATCTTCGCGGCCGTCCCGGCATCGTCCAGCGGCAGCCCGAGCGCTTGCAGTTCGTCGACCAGCACCCCGGTCAGGAACGGGTTGCCGCCGCTCGCCGCGTGCAGGGCCTCGACGACGTCGGGGTGTCCGCCCACCAGCGCGCGGAGGGCCTCTCGCGTGAGCGGGCGGGGCATCAGCCGGTCCGCGGACACGCTGAGCTGCGCGAGCGGCCCGAAGTTGTCCGCCGGTGGCCTGGTCGCGACGACCAGCGCGATCGGCAGGTCCGCGATCCGGCGCGAGAGGTAGACGAGGAACTGCAGCGACGACAGGTCCGCCCAGTGCGCGTCGTCGACGGTGATCAGCAGCGGGCGGGTGGACGAGAGGTCGACCGCGACCCACCAGAGCGAGTGCAGCGTGCGGGCCAGTTCGGCCTCGCTCGGGTCGAGCGCGGCGTCGTCCAGGGCTTTCAGCGCCGCCCCGGACGGTCCGGCCAGGATCTTCTCGCGGATCTCGCCGGAGTACCGCGACACCGACCGCTCGACCAGCTGCCGGACGACGCCCCACGCCATGGCGTTCTCCAGGGCGTCGCCGACAGCTTGAAGTCTCCCGAACCCGCGCTCTTTGGCCAGCTCACGGCACTCGTGCACGAGCCTGGTCTTGCCGATTCCGGCACGGCCCTCGATGACGACGACACGACCCTCACCACGGGTGGCTGCGTCGAGAGCTTCGCGAATGTGCGCTATCTCGGAATCTCGTTCAAGTGGTTCGCGCACGAATTGATCGTAGCGGCCGTTCGGCGGGCTACATGCTGGTCATCGACACTGCGATCGGGGGACTTGATGCTCCATTGGAGTGATCGTCAGTCCACGCACCCGGTTTCCGCCGCGCCCTTGCCGTCGAGGTAGCCGTCGACGAACTGCTTCGCCTGACCGGGGTCCGGCGCGAACCCGGACAGGCTGCCGCGCTGCACCGGTTCGCCGACCGGCAGGGTCGTGGTGCGGATCTTCACCGGACCCTGGAAGCGCTGGGCGAACTCCAGCACGTCGAAGCCGGCGTCGACCTTGATCGACCCGCCGACCGCGCGGGCGAGCGTCGCCGCGTTGTCCTTGGTGATCTTCGAGGCGAGCGAGGCGAGGAAGGCCTGGTGCCGCCTGACCCGGTCGAGGTCACCGTTCGGCAGGTTGTTGCGCTGCCGCAGGAACAAGGCCGCCTGGTCGCCCTGGAGCACCTGCTTGCCCGCCTCGAACCTGGCGCCCGTGTGGATGTCCTTCACCGCGTTGTTCAGGCACACCTCCACGCCGCCCACGGCCGTCGCGATGCCACCGAAATCGGACATCTTGACCGCGGCGTAGTGGTCGACCTTCGCGCCGGTCAGGTCCTCGACGGCGGAGGTCAGCTTCGCCGGGTCGGACTGGTAGAGGCCGTTGATCCGGTCGGTGCTCGAGCCCACGTAGATGTCGCGCGGCAGTGAGATGACCGCGGCGGACCCGTCGGCCTCGAAGCGCGCGAACACGATGGCGTCCGTGTTGCCGACGTCGTCGGTGCCGATGAGCAGCACGTTCTGCCCGGTGGCCGCGGGCGGTTGCACGGCGGGCGCGGCGTCGGTCTTCTTGATCGTCGTCGGGATGACGACGGCGGTGGCGGCTGCGGCGACGGTCAGCGTGGCGACGCCGACGATCATGCCCAGCGGCTTGCGCTTCCTGGCTTTGTGCAGGTTGGCCAGCACGGTCCGGGAGTCCACGCGCTCCTCGGCCTCAGCGGCGATGGCCTGGCGGATCAGGTCGTTCATGAGTGCACCCCCAGGGTGGCGGACCGGGCGAGTTCGTGGGCACGCAACGTCTGCAGCGCGCGAGAGAGTTGGCTGCGCACGGTGGATTCCGCGCAACCCAGCACCTGTGCGATCTCCGCGTCGCTGCAGTCCTCGTAGAACCGCAGCACCAACGCAGCACGTTGCTTGCGCGGCAGGATGGCGATCCGCGCGCGCATGGCCTCACGTTCGGCGTGCGCGTCGGCCGGATCAGCCATCGACGGCACGTGCCTGGCGAGCTCAGCGCGTTCCACGGAGATCTCGCGCGCCGCCCTGCGGTGCCGCCACGACAGGTAGTCGTTGGTCACCATGCGCTTCACGTAGAGGTACGGAGCATCCATCGCTCCGATGCGATCCCACTTGTGCTGCGTGCGTATGAGGACGTTCTGCACGATGTCCTGCGCCAAGTGCTTGTCGCAGGTGATCGCGGTGGCGTACCTCAGCAGCCGGTCCAGCCGATCAGCGACGAACTGGTCGAACCCCACGCCGCCCCCTTCTCCTCTGTGGTCGTTTGCGGATCGGGAAACCCCTCTCGCCGCTCGATCCGCTGCATCGGGTTCTGTGGCCTGGGCCACAGATGTCTCGGTTTGGACGGATTTCGGTGTGAAGTCTTTTCACGTTCACGTCCATCCGTGAGCCTTCACCCCATGCGCATCATCCCTGCACTCGCGCTGTTGTCGCTGCTGCTCGTCCCTGTCGACGCGGCCGCCGCTCCCAACGGCAACTACTACCTGCAAAGCGCCGTGACCGGCCAGAACGCCGCCGTGTCCGGCTCGTCCGTGGTCCAGCACCGCCCCAAGGGCAACGAGGACCGCCAGCAGTTCGCCTGGAACGGCAGCACGTTGTCCGAGGGCGGCCAGTGCCTCGGCCGCTCCGGCGACACTGCCCAGATGGTCAGTTGCTCCAGCGCTGACGCCCAGTGGGTCGCCGTGCTGGACGACCAGGACCGCTACCGCTTCAAGGACCCCGGCGCGGACCGCTACCTGATCGCGTCCGGCACCGACCAGGTCCGCGTCGGCACGGGCAACGACACGTGGTTCCTCACCCCGGTCAACCCGATCCGCTACCAGCCCCCTGCCGACCCGCGCCTCGACGAGATGACCTTCCTGACCTCGCACAACGCCTACGCGAACGGCGTCGACGGCGGCTTCACCTTCGGCAACATCGCCCCGAACCAGTCGCGCGGCATCGTGCAGCAGCTCAACGACGGCGTCCGCGGCTTCATGCTCGACATCCACCAGACGCCCGACGGCGCGATCCTCTGCCACAACAGCTGCACCCTCGTCAGCAAGCCCGTGGCACTCGGCGTCGACATCCAGCGCATCGTCGACTTCCTGAAGTCACGCCCCACCGAGATCGTCACGGTGTTCCTGGAGGACTACGTCTCCGCAGACGTGCTGCGGTCCTCTCTCGCGTCCGTCAACGGCCTGAACGACGTGTTGTTCCGCGCCGAGGGCGTACGGGAGAACGGCTGGCCGACGTTGTCGCAGATGAGGGCGTCCGGCAAGCGTTTGCTCATCTTCACCGACCACGGCAAGGACGGCCGCGAGAACTCCGGCGTGCTCTACCAGCGCGACTGGACCGTCGAGAACTACTGGTCGATGGGCTCCGGCACCGGCACGTCCGACTGGTCCTGCTACTCCCGCTGGGGCGAGAAGCCGCTCACCGCCACAGAGGCCGGCTTCCGCCCGCTTTTCGTGATGAACCACTTCCGCGACGTCCCGATGGAAGGCACCGTCGCGACCGACAACTCGAAGGCCGTCAACCGCGCCCAGCGCTTCTGCGAACCCGCGGCCCGCAAGACCCCGAACTACCTGGCCGTCGACTTCTACCACCGCAACACGCCAACGCTGCCGGCCGAGCGCCACCCGTCCGGCGCCGGTTCCGTGGAGATGTCCGCGGCCTCAACGTTGTGCCTGGACAACAACGCCGGCGGCACCGCCAACGGCAACCCGGTGCAGATCTGGACGTGCAACAACTCCTACGCGCAGAAGTGGCGCGTCGTCGCGGACGGCACCATCGCGATCTCCGGCAAGTGCCTCGACATCGACAACAGCGGCACCACCAACGGCACGATCGTCCAGCTGTGGGAGTGCAACGGCACCGGCGCGCAGCAGTGGCGCGTGCGGTCGGACGGGTCGGTGCAGAACCCGCGGTCGGGGCTGTGCCTGGACAACCCCGGTGCGTCGACGACTCCTGGCACGCGCCTGAACATCTGGACCTGCAACGGTTCCGCGGCCCAGGCCTGGAGGTTCCGCTAAAGCTTGCGGCCTACGCCGACGTAGACGTCCGCTGGGCCGCCAACTCCGGCCGGGCCGAGTTCCGGGTGCCACTGCGGCGCCGAGACGACGCCCGGCTGGAGCACCTCCATGCCGGCGAACATCGGCTCGAACTCGGCCAGGGCGCGGAAGTGCATCGGGTCGCGGCTGTGCTTCATGGCCTCGACGACGCCGCCCATCTCCTCCGGCTTGAAGTCGGCGGTCAGGTGCGAGAGCGCGATCAGGCTGCCCGACGGCATGGCGTCGCGGTAGCGGGCGACGATGTCGGCGGGGTCCTTCTCGTCCGAGACGAAGTGCAGCACGGCGACCATGAGCAGGCCCACGGGCTGGGAGAAGTCGATCAGATCCTTCACGACCGGGTCGGACAGGACGTCCTGCGGCTGGCACATGTCCGCCTGCACGACGCCCGCGTTGTCGTTGCCCTCCAGGATGAGCTGGCTGTGCGAGACCGCCACCTCGTCGTGGTCCACGTAGACGACGCGGGCGTCCGGGTTCGCCTGCTGCACGATCTCGTGGACGTTGCCGACCGTCGGGATGCCCGAGCCGAGGTCGAGGAACTGGGTGATGCCCTGCTCCATCATCAGCAGGACCGCGCGGCGCATGAACGAGCGGTTCGAGGACGCGATGGCGCGGCCGTCGCGCAGGATCTGCAGCACCTTGTCGCCGACCATGCGGTCCGACGCGAAGTTGTGGCCACCTCCCAGCAGGAAGTCGTACACCCGTGCCGCGCTGGGCACATCCGTGTTGATTCCTGCGGGGACCCACGAGAAAGGCTCGGCCATGCCGCAAAACCTACCCGTTCGCGCGCACGCGTGTATCGGCCCGGATCGGGTGAAACGTCAGCCACAGCGCGCGAAACGGGCGGTGATCTGCTCCACCAGCGAAGACGCACCGGCGCTCCGGGCTTCCGCGGCGAGCCAGCGGAGTTGGTCGTTCGCGCGCACCGAACGCAGAGTGGCCGCCTCGGACAGTGCACTCTCGACAAGACCGCTGGCGGCGGCCACTTCGCCGAGCGCGAGATGGTTGCGGGCCAGTGCGGTCAGCGCGATCGTGCGGGCGCGGACGCGTTCGGCACCATATGTGCCGACCTTTGTGGTGAGCGAGGCGATGGCCTGTTCCGGATCGGCCAGGTCCCGCCGGTCGGCCCAGGAGTTGTGCGCGGCCACGAATCCGAGCTGGAACGCCTTCAGCGCTTCCTGAGGTGCGTTGTGGTGCAGGAACATCCGGCCGGCCCGCGTCAGCACCGAGGCGATCAACGACTCGTTCTCCGCCTGCCGGGCCAACGTCAGCGCGCGCTCGAAGTGGGGCAGCGCGGTGCCCGGCACTCCGCTGTCGAACGCGGTCCAGCCCGCCAGCTCGTGCACCTCCGCGACGGCCGTCCACATGTCGGCGTCACCGACGACGATGAACGGCTCGACAACGGCGAGGTGCGCCAACACTGAGCCGTAGCAAGCGATTCCACCGTACTGCTCGTCCAACGCACGCAACGCCCGTGTTCGCGCCTGAACCTCCGCCGGCTCGGCATGGCCCGACGGCACTCCGGACGGCAGCCAGTCGAACGTCGGTGCGCCAACCATGATCCGCGCCGCGTGCTCCAGGAACCGTTGCCGCGCGCCAAGATCTGCCTGCACGAGTTCCGCGGCCTCGTCGAACCCGTCGGCCACCGCCACGGAGCACCAGCGCTGAGCCTCGGCAGTCTCACCGAGCGCGAACAGCACCTGAGCCAGGCGCACCGCCGCGTCACCGAGATGCTGGTCGGCGGCGACCCGGAAGTGCACGGCCGCCTCGCGCAGGTGCCCGGCCCGTTCCGCCGCCTCACCCGCCCGGTAGAGCCGTTCCACGGCCTGGTCGAACTCGAACTGAGCCAGCAGGTCACTCATCACTGCCTCCGAGAATCCGTCGCAGCTCGGCCCTGCCGCGAGAGAGGTGCGTCCGCACGGTCGACTCGCTGACCACCAGCACCGAGGCGATCTCGCTGACCGAGTAACCGAGCAGGTGGTGCAACGCCACGGCCTCGCGGTGCCTGGGGGAGAGCTGACGCACGGCGGAGTGCAGCGCCTCCACCTCGCGCACGCGTTCAACCACTTCAGGCATCGAGACCAGCGGTGTTTCGTGCTGGTACTTCTGCTGCCACCGGCGCATCAGCCGTATCGCGACTTTCAGCACCCACGCCTCGGGCTTGTCGTACGCGTGGATGTCGCCCCAACGGTGCTGCGCGATCACCAGCGCGTCCTGCGCCACGTCGTCGACCACTCGGGTGTCGCCGGTGAGCGCCGTCAACGTCCTGGTCACCACGGGCAGGCAGGTGCGGAAGAACTCGGCAAAGCCCTGGTCCGGGCCCTGATCCGGCTCCGGTGTGCGCAACGGCCTTCCCTTCAGCGTCCGCTCGTGCCCTTAACCGCCAGAAGGCGACCTTCAACGGTTACAGGCGCTGAAGCCAGGAAAGGCTGAGTCGAACGGGCAGATTCACCCGTTCGGCTGGCTCGCGGCGCTCACGGCAGGAGATGGCGGAAGGCGGCGACGAGCAGCATGCGTTGCTGGTCGACGTCCAGCCCTTCGTCGAGCTCGTCCTGGCGGAGTTCCTTGTTGTGGTACGGGAGGAACGACTCGACGCGGACCGCGATGTCGACGAGGTCGGAGCTCAGTTCCACGGTGGACTCGTCGTTCGGGATCGGCTCGTTGTTCCGGGACAGCTCGTAGGAGAACCGCATGCCGACCGTGCCGTCGAACGTGGCCTGCTCGGTGGGCAGCTGCAACGCGGTGGACACCGTCCGGTACAGCGCGGCGCCGGTCAGGTGCAGCGGGATCATGACGACGTGCGTGACGCCCAGGTCGTGGCTGCGCACGGAGACCGCGACGGTCGGGCCGTCCGTCGTCGCCGGCATCGGTTGCGGGAACACCGGAAGCTCCGACTTGCGGTCGGCCCGCCAGATCGCGACCAGGCGGTCGGCGGCGTCCACCAGGTCCACGTGTTTGCGGGGCGCGAGCAGGAGCGGCAGCGGTTCCTCGTCCAGCCGCACGATGAACAGGAAGGCGCGGCGGCGCGCCATCTTCAGGTTGAAGGCCGCGGTCCACTCCTGGTCGGCCCACTCCCGTTGCCGGGTGTTCGCCGACCACAGCAGGACGAAGTAGTCGGAGGTCGTCAGCGCGTCGTCGATCGTGCGGATCACGTTGTCGCCCGGTGTTGTCCCGTTCTCGTCGAGATAGGCGTTGACGCTGCGGGCTTCCAGTTCGGCGCGGAGCTGCTCGGCGTGCGGGCGGTCCTTGCCGGCGAACGACAGGAACACCTTGGGACGGGTTTCGAGCGGCACGTGTTCTCCGTTCTTCCTGAATCTTCTGCGCAGTGGGCCCGCTGTGGTCTGGACTCCCGCGTCGCCGTGCAGGGACCAGCACGCCCAGTCGGCCGGGTGCCGGTCGGCGACCTCTATCAGCGCGTGCTGCAAGGCGCGGTCGCGGGGGAGCTTGGCCAGGTTGCGGTCGAACGCGTCGAGCACCTGTTGTGCCGCCTCGTCTTCCGCCTTCCAGCGGGCGGCCACAACCGCTCCCGCTCCGGCGGTGATGGCCGCGCGGACGAAACCGGACTCGCACGCGCCGAGCACGACCGTGCCGCATCCACTGAAGTCCATGCCTTGCAACGCTTCCGCGGACACCCGTTCGCTGCCCAGCTTCAGCCACGGCTGGTCGGGGTTCATCCGGTTGTGCGTGCTGTGGGCGTCTATCCGGATGCGTTGGAATCGATGCTCTTTGAGGGCGCGTTCGAGTTCGGCCGGCTCCCGGAAGACCGCGGTGTTGTCGCCCCTCTGCCCGCGGGCGCGGTGGTGGAGCGCGGGCAGTGCGGACAGGCACGGCAGGTTCGACAACGCGTGGGTGAGGCCGAGGAAGTGGCTGGTGCCGGGGAGGGGCAGGCCGGCGAGTGGGATGTCCGCGAGGACGCCGCCCGCCACGACGGCGATCCTCGTGACTCTCGGCGGCAAGGCTTCGAGCACGTCTTCGAGTGCGATCAGCCTGGCCAGCTCGACGAGCAGGGTGCCGAAGATCGCGGGGTTGTGCCTCGGGTTCCACGCCTTGACCCGGCGGATCGTCCCGGTCAGCTCGCTGATGTGGACGTCGGTCACCAGATGCGTGACTCCGCGGCCGATGAGCACGTGGTGGATCTGGTCCGGGGTGGCGTGCATCATCCACACGACCTGGTCGCGCGGCAGCGGTTTCGTCGTTCTGCCGAGCCAGTGCCTGGCTGCCTGGAGGTCCGTGAACCCCGGCAGGTCGCGCGGCTCGGGGAGCATGGTGGCGCCGCGGGCCGCCTCGATCGCGACCACCAGTCCTGCCAACGCTTTCCTGCCGTCGCGCTGGACGCGGCGGACCGCGGCGAGCACGCGGCCGTCGTGTTCGTCCCTGGCCGCGCGCAGCGTCCTGGCCTTGCCGCCGGGGCTGTCCTGCTGGTCGGTGACGTCCTTCTCGACGTAGCGGGACTCGGTCCAGTGTCGCGCGGCTTGGTCTTCGTCTCCGATGTCGGCGTAGGTGTCACCGAGTTCGCGCAGCGCCAGCGCTTTCAGCTCGGCGTGGTTCGATCGGGTCGAGGCCAGGTGGAAGTGGCGGACGGCCTGGTCGAGCAGCCCCTTGGCGTAGGCGAGCTCGGCCGTGGTGAGGTGCCAGAACGCGGAGTTCCCCTCGCCCAGCATGCTTTCGGCGGTGGTCAGCCTGCCGTCCGCGATCAGGCGGCGGACGTGGTCCAGGCGGCGTTCGGGAGCGAGCGTCTGGGTGGCGTCCGGGAGCTTCGAGATCACGTCCGGCCCCGCCGAGGCGACGAGCAGCGGGAAGAGCCGGCGTGCCGCGCCCGCCTGCCTGGTCATCACCAGCAGGACGGTCAGCTCGTACAGGACGGCGAACCTCAGCGCGGGCTCGATCTCGTAACTGGTGGCGCACCTGGTCATCAGCGCCAGCGCTTCCTCGTACCGGAGGTCCCTGCGCAGCACCGCGGCCTGCCGCAGGTACTCGGCAGGGGCCCGCAGCGCCCGGCCGCTGATCTTCGGGACGTGGCTGCCCCTGCGCACGTCGAGCAGCACCCGGTCGTCGCCGATGATCTCCAGGTGCTCGGTGCGCCCGGCGCGGCGGAAGTGACGTTCGGCGGCGTCAAGCTCGCTTTCCGCGGTGGGGAAGTCGAAGCGGTCGGCGGCGGCCAGCGCGGCCACCCGCGCGAGCCTCGCCTGCTGCAGTTCGGTGAGCTTCAGCTTCCGCAGCTCACGAACGTCCTGGGCGGCCGTCGCGTGATCCGTCGCGGCACTGCGGATCTGGGCACGAAGGACCCGCAGCCCGGTGTCGTTGCTCCTGGTCAGGTACTCGTCGCAGCGCTGGGCGGCCGTCGCGATCGCGCCGTGGCCCAGCAGCGCGGCGCAGTGGTCGTGGGCGATGATCCAGGTGACCTTCGCGGCCTCCCGGTAGGCGTGATCGATCCCGTGCACGTCACCGCGCCGTGAGGCGGCCTGCGCGGCTTTGATCGCGTTGGCCAGCGGTGTGCCGGGCTCGATCTCCATCAGTCCCCGCAGCCCCTCGCGGCGACCAAGCCGTCCTTTGTGGGCTGCTGCTCGAGTGTTCGCTGGCGCATCGACGATCCTCCGTGCGTCGCAGATTAACGATCCACACGTCCGACAGATCGTTTGTCCACTTTCTGTCCACGAACTGCCCAAACGATCTTGTCGGTGCTCCTCGGCACACTGGAACCACCACCGATCCGAGGAGACCGTCATGTGCTGGGACTGCGACCACCCCGCCGGCCGCATGGAAGAACACCTGGCCACCCTGCGCCGCTGCATCGACGCGCGAGGCTGGGCCGTGCAGGCGATAGAACGAGACCGAGCCCACCCGCCCTGGGCCTACACCGTCGGCCTGACCCCGCGCGGCCTGCCAGAACTCGTCGTGACGGGCATGGCCGTCCTGGAAGCGGGCCGGCTGCTCGACGACACCGCCGAACACCTCACGCACAGCTGCGCGCCCTCGCCAGGCCAACGCTTCTCCTTGCCAGGCGGCCCTTTGCTGGAGGTCGTGCGCGTCGCACGCCCGTGGGCCCACCTGCTGGTGTCCGCGCGGCTGTACGGCGAGGGCATCGCCGCGCTGCAGCTCGTGCACGCCGACGAGGGTGGGCGATGGCCTTGGGACCGCGAGTACGAGGGGGTGCTGGGAGGGCAGCCGGTGCTGGGGGTGAGAGCGGGCCCGCCGGGCTAGTGGCACGACTCGAAACGTCGTCGAGGTAATCCACGCTCAGCAGGGCGCCTCGCGGCACCGCCCCCACGTCCACAGCCAACCAGGATGAGAACGCGGGGGCGGCACCACGATGCACCCGTCTGACCGCGAATTCCCGGGCAACGTTTCGAGCCACGCCACTAGCTCGCGTGGCGGCATGGTCTGGTCGCCGAGGTGTCGCAGATGTGTTGGGCGGCTGGGCGACCGATGACGGATCGCCCTGCCGGCACCGGTCGGGTCGCTACCTGGACCTGCGGCCGTCACCCGCGTTTCGCCACCGAGCGGACTAGGTCACCGAGCGGCTGATCCGCTCACCAAGCCCCCGCATGTGCTCCACCAACTCCACAGGCCCGTGCACCACGAACTCGCACCCCAGCAACGTCAGCCGGAACGCGAGGTAGTCGACCGTGTCCTCGACGCTGTGCCAGCCGCACGAGGCGTCGTCGATGGCCGTCAGCTCCCCGGCGAAGTCCGCCAACCGGGCCCGAGCCAGCTCCACCGGCAGCCGCAGGGTCGCGCGGGCCCGGTAGGTCGGCGCGGTGTCGTACATCCGCTGCGTCACGTACCCGGTCGCGTCCCCGCCGGGAGGCACCCTCGGCGTGAACCGCGCTCCCGTGGCCAGGGCCGCGGAAATGCGATCCAGCCGGAAGATCCGCCAGTCGTCCCGTTCCACGTCGAACGCGAGGAGGTACCAGCGCCGGCCGAGCGCTACCAACTGAACAGGCTCGACGTGCCGCTTCGAGACCACGTTCTCCTGCGTCACATAGCCGAACCGCACCCGTTCGCGGGCGGTCACGGCACCGGCGATCACCGTGAGCTGGGCCGGGTCGACCAGTGAGGCGAACGACGACGCGGGAGGTGCGGTCGCCGACGTCAGCGACGACACCCGCCGGGCCAGGCGGGGCGGCAGGACCTGTTGCAGCTTCGACAGGGCGCGAAGTGACGCCTCGGCGATGCCCGCGACCGGTTGGCGAGCGGCGGTGCGCAGGCCGACCGCGATGGCGACGGCCTCCTCGTCGTCGAGGAGCAGCGGGGGCATGGCCGTGCCCGCGACGAGCCGGTAGCCGCCGAGTGCGCCCATCGTGGCCTCGACGGGGTAGCCGAGGTCGCGCAGGCGGTCGACGTCGCGCCGCACCGTTCGCGGCGTGACGCCCAGGCGGCCGGCCAGTTCGCTGCCGGGCCACTCGCGCGGGGTCTGCAACAGCGACAGCAGACGCAACAACCGGGCCGCATCATTCATGTGGGCAAACCTAGGCCAGAACTAGGACCGGAATGGTCCTACATCGCTCATACGGTTCTCCCGAGACGAAGGGAAGGACCCACATGAACGTCGTGCCCGAGGGCTACCACACCGTGACGCCGTGGCTGATCACCCGAGGCCAGACGGCCGAGCTGATCGACTTCATCACGGACGTCTTCGACGCCACCGAACTCGGCCGCGTGGGCGAGGCACCGAACATCGGCCACGCCGAGGTCCGCGTCGGCGACTCGGTGGTGATGCTCTTCGACGTGCCGGACTGGCCGACGACGCCGGCGTTCCTCCGCCTCTACGTCGAGGACGACGCGGCCACGCTCAGGAAAGCCACAGCCCGCAACGCCACCACGATCACCGAGCCCACCGAGATGTTCTGGGGTGACCGGGTCAGCCGGTTCGCCGACCCGTTCGGCAACCTCTGGTGGCTCCACCAGCGCGTGGCGGAGCCGACCGAGGCTGAGTTGAACGACCGGATGCGGGACCCGAAGTTCATTGAGGCCATGAAATACGTGCAGAGCGCGGACTTCACTCCGCGGAGGTGACGCGCTCCCGCTCGTCCGCCGTCAGCGTCGGCTCCGGCGACACCTCGTGCCGGGGCCCGCGCATGGTCGCCCACATCACCTTGGGGCTGACCAGGTTCGCCATCGGTGCCGACAGCGTGAACGCGTCCAGGAAAGCACGGGTCACCGCGGCCTCGGTGGTCGCCGTGCGCACCAAACGGTCCACGTAGCGCTGCAACACCCGTCCCGCCAGCGGCAACGGTTTGCCGACCGCGCCCGGATAGAGGATGTCCTGGTTGGTCGCCATCGCCCAGGCCCCGTCGACCACCTTGCCGATGCCGCGCTGGATCTCCTGGGCGCTGTGGCCGGCCCGCAGGCCGGTGTCCAGCGCCTGGGCGCTCTGCGCCGCGATCGACATCCCGTGCCCGTAGACGGGGTTGTAGGTGGCCACCGCGTCGCCCAGCGCCAGCAGGCCGGTGGGCCAGGTCTTCAAGCGCTCGAAGAAGTTCCGCCGGTTCGCGGTGCTGTGCGACCCGTACACCGGAGACAACGGCTCGGCTGCGGCGATCAGCTCGCCCACGACCGGGTTGCGCACCGACCGGGCGAACGCGACGAACTCCGACTCGTCGGTCGACGGCTCACCGCCGCGCGTGCCCGACAACGTGACCAGCCATCGGCCGCCCTCGATGGGCAGCAGGGTGGCCGTGCACCCCGGATGCGGATCACGTGGATTCGCCTGCACGTTGACGATCGGGAAATCAGCGGCGGCGGACGCGGGAGCCTGGAAGATCCGGGTGGCGTAGGCAAGTCCGGAGTCGACGCTCTCGGAACGCACCTCGGGCAACCCGAGGTCGGCCAGCCACGAGGGCAGCCGCGAGCCCCGGCCGGTCGCGTCGACGACCAGGTCGGCCTCCAGCGAGATCTGCTCGCGCGAGATCCGGTCCTCCACCAGCACCCCGGACACGGCGTCCCGCGAGCCGAGCAACGACACCGGCTCGGTCCCGGTCAGCACCGAGATCTTGTTGTCCCGCAACGCCTGGGTCCGGACCACGTAGTCCAGCAAGCCGCGACTGCACGTCACGATGAACTGCATCTCCGGGAACCGCGGCACCCATCCCTGGGCGCTCAACGACACCAGGTCGTTCGGCACCCCGATCCGGTGCGCGCCGGCGGAGAACAACGCGTCCAACGTCCCCGGCAGCAACGACTCGATCGCCCGCGCGCCACCGGACATCAGCAGGTGCGCGTGCCGGGCCTGCGGCACACCGGCGCGGGAATCCGGGCCGTCCGGCAACTTGTCGCGCTCGACGACGGTGACCTCGTCCACGTGCTTGACGAGGACGGACGCCGCGAGCATGCCCGCGAGTCCTCCGCCCAGGACAACGGCGTGTGTGGGTGCCATCTAATCCATTCCCCCTGCTGCTTGCACACGCGTGACGTCGGCGACGGCTGCGTCGACTATCGGCGAATGCTGGTAGGCACGCGATATCCGCACCCACCTGTCGTGCTCGACGGACAGGTCCGTGCCGTCGACGATCTCCGAGGCGGGACGGCGCTTGGCGGGCCGCAGCCGCCCGCTGGACGATCCGGCGGCCCGCAGCTGAGCGGCCTCGACCACGGCGGCGACCTCGTCCTTGGGCAGTGAGGCCTCGCGCGCGAGGGAGGTCGCGGTCTCACCGACGGACAGGTCGAAGTACGGCGTGAGCGCCCAGCGCCAGTCGTTGAGCTCGATGATCTGCCGGCGCACGCGGTGGTGCGGGTTGAGGAACTTGCCCGGCGCGACCAGCACGATGCCGGGGTTCACGTGCACCAGCGCGCGGTGCAGCGGCCGCAGCGCGAAGTAGGTCCGCCAGCGCCGCACCCACAGCGAGGGAGACGGCCGGCGCGGGCCGAAGACCGGCAGCGCCATCGCGATCACCAGCGGGATCATCGACAGCGACGCCATCAGCGGCGCGGCCAGGCTCAGGATGTCGAAGCTGCGCTCACCGAACCAGTCCATCAGCAGCACGAACAGCTTGATCACCGCGAACGCCACCGGGAACAGCGCGGTGGCGCAGTACCAGCGCAGGCCGCGGGCGAGCCAGGGCCTGGCCGAGATCGCCTCGTCGCGCGAGCCCTGCCAGCAGTGGTAGGCCTGGCCACCGCAACCGACCGCGGTGGCCACGAGGTAGATGAACAGGAACACCGCCACCGTCGGCTGCGTGGCGTAGAACGTGTCGAAGTCGACCTGGCGTTCCTCGCCGACCTCGGACTTGAAGAACAGCACGATCATCGCCGCGACGATCGAGGTGTAGCTGACGACGATCAGCCGGACCCGTTGCCACGCCTGGACAGGCGGGTACCGCCAGTACAACACCAGCGCGAACGCCGCACCGGCGAAGCAGACCACCAGGCTGTAGACGAGCAGCGCCGCGAAGTTCGGCACGCCACTGGCCCAGTTGATCCAGGTGATGTTCGCGGGCGCGGCGAAGAGCACGGCGAACGCCGCGAAGAACACGGTGGAGATCAACGCGACGACACGGGGGCTGCCCCAGCTCGACCGCAGCGCACGGATCTTGTACGCGAGCAGGAGCAGACCGACGATGCCGCACGAGAGGTAGATCAGGTTAAAGATCGCCACGACGCACCCAGCGAGATCTTCCTTCGAGAGACTCGGCGACCCGCCGCACGTGCGCGGGTTCCTCGGTGGCGGCAGTGTCGGCCCACACCCGGTGTTCGGTCAACCGCTCCAGCAGGTGGTCCGCGAGGTTCTCGGCCTGCCGTTCCTCGTCCTCGGTCAGCGTCGTCCGGCCGGCGATGATCTGCGCCATCCGCGGCAGCAGGTGCGGCGCGAGCTTGCGCATGCCCTCGCTGCGGCCCAGCGCCACGGGCTGGTGCTCCAGCAGCACGTGCGCGAACTCGTGCAGCAGCACGTGCAGGCGGTGGTACCAGGACGGCGAATCCGCGCAGATGACGAGATACGTGCCGTTCTCGAGCAACGCGGTCGCACCGCTGAGGCAGACCGCGTTCGTGATGGCGGCGAAGCGGACGTCGACGGGACGCCCGAGTCGTTCGCTCATCAGCTCGCAGACCCGGCGGCTCGCGTCCCGGTGCGTGGCGTCGGGCGGCAGGTCGAGGTCTCGGGCGACCTCGTCGACCAGCTTGCGCAGTTTCCTGCGGTTCACCCGTCGCCTCCTCTCGATGTCGTCTGCAGCGGTCCAGGCTGAGATCTTCACGCCGTCGTCGTCATCAAGTGTGGTCCGGAGACGTACGGCGGCTGTTCAGTGGGAACGACCAGCCCTCGCCGACTTCGAGCGCCTGCCGGAACCCTTCTACCGCAGCGGCCCTCGCCTGCGGGGACAGTTCGCCCGTACGTTCGGCCAGACGGGTGACGAACTCGACGACGCCGAGCTCGCGCAGTGCCAGGAAGTCCGTCAGCTCCGAATCGACCCTGGCCGCCAGGTCGTCGTCGAAGAAGTACGCCGGATCGGCGCCGAAGTGGTCTGCCAGGCCGAGGATGTGCTTGAGCCGCGGGTTGTCGCTGGTGTTGCTCAGCAGTTCGCGGATGTAGCTCGCGGAGATGCTGCCGAACTGGCCGGACGAGCTGATCGAGGTCGCGACCTCCTCCGGCGACCACGGTCCGCGGTCCGGCGGGTGGACGGCCCCGAAGAGCGTGCTCAACGCGTTGGCGCGCCAACCGGGCTGCTCACCGGGGTGCAGCCGGCCGCGGCCGTCGAGGAACACCGCGGGGTGCACGCCGAGCGCACCGGCGAGGTCGACGATGGCCTGGCAGGTCGGGTTGTCCTTCACACCGAGCCGAAGCTGCGAGATGTAGCCGTGCCCGATGTCCCCGCCCCGCGCCTTGACCGCGGCGGCGAGCGCTACGTTGGTCACCTTGCCTGCGCCGTTGGGCGGGTTGTTGCACAGCTCGTTGAGCACTTCGGCGAACGGCCTCACGCCACACCTCCGCTGGAGCGACCCCTGGCCAGCGATCATTCCACTGTTGTGGAACCGCAAGAGCATATGGCATCACAGGGGTTGAATCCACCTGTGTGTCGCCCTATGATCACACTCCGTCGCTTCAACTGATGTGTCGCGTTTGATCCGAACGACGTCACTTGAGTTGAAGCGGGCAGATCGGGCCAGTCAGAGCTGAAGTCTGGGGGGACTCATGACGACTGCGCGGATGGGGCTTCCGGTGAACCACAGTTCTCTGCGCCTGCACGACGAGAGCGCTCCCTCGCGTTGCGGTTCCTGTGCACAGCCGGTCGGCGCGTGGGCAACGGACCGGTTGACCGGCCTTCTCGGCCGCTGGGGCTGGGACGACCAGGCACCCGCGACGTACCGCCGTGCCCAGCGCCGGTGGGAGCAGGTCGCGCTGCTGATGATCGACCTCGACCGCTTCAAGAAGATCAACGACGAGTACGGCCACCCCGCCGGCGACGTCGTGCTGAGCGATGTCGCCGACGTGTTGAAGACGCACACGCGCTCGTCGGACCTCGTGTGCCGGTACGGCGGCGATGAGTTCCTCGTGCTGCTGCCGCGCACCACGGGCGGTGAAGCGGCTGTTGTCGCCGAACGCATGTTGCGCGGCATCCGCGCGTTGCAGACCGAGATCACCACGAACGACGGCTACGGCCTCACGCTGCACGGCCAGACCGCGTCCATCGGCGTCGCGTCGCACGTGCCCAGCGGCGAGGACACGCTCATCGACCTGGTCCGCGACACCGACGCGGCGCTGCAGCGGGCGAAGCGCGCCGGCCGGGCCCGCGTCCAGGTGCACGACCCCGGCTCGTTCGCGGCCGAGCGCAACGCCGACGCCTCGGCGCTGCACCACCTGATCGCGTTGCAGGACCTGATGAGCAGCGACCAGCTGCCGCACGTCCTGGTCGCGCTGTCCGACGGTGCCAAGGCCGCGGAGGAGCTCGTCGCCGCCCTCGGCCCGCGGGTGATCGGCACGTTGGAGCGCTTGCAGGACAACGGTTTCGTGCTCCGGCGTGCGGGGCGTTACGGCCTCACCGCCGCCGCTCGCGAGTGGATCACCGACGTGCTGCCCGCCGTGGCCGCGTGGACCAACCGCCACCACGGGCTCGTGCACTGAAGTCACCTGTTCGCTCTGTATCAGGAGCGACCTCCCCGTCCTCACAATGATGTTCAGGCATCACAGGGGAGGCGACCGTGGGTGTGCGGATCGTGCTGGACGGACCGCGCCCGCGTCGTGCGGGCAGAGCGGCCGCGGTGGCGGCGTCGGTGCCGTTGATCCTGGTCGGTGTCGTAGGCCTGATCGGACTCGTCTACCTCGTCGCGTTGCAGCTGACCGACTCGTTCCGGGGTTCGGACAAGACGACAGCCGCGCTCTACACGGCGTGGTGCGCGGTCGCCGCGTTCGTCGGCCTGTGGCTCGGGTTGCAACTGCTGCGTGGCCGCCGTCGACTCGTGTTGTTCCTACGGCGGTTCGGCTACGCGGACGCGACCAAGGCGTTGAGCTTCGCCGCGACCAACGCGATCGGTGGCTCCTGGCGTCTGGTGACCCTCGACGACGACATGGTGCAGGGCATCGGCGGCTCGACGGCCCCGCGCAAGGCCTCGGGCGCCGGCACTTTGTTCGTGCTCGCCGCGGTGGGCGTGTTCGTGTGGTGGTTCATGCGGTTCGGTGCGGACATGTTCCTGGACGACTGGATGTCCAGCGCGACGGTGTCGCCCGGCACCGGCAGCGACGGCCTGGACGGCATCGGCAAGGCCCTCGGGGGCGCGATGGTCCTCGGCCTCGTCGTCTTCATCCTGATGTGGCTGCTGATCGCCCTGGTCGGCGTCTCCGTGCCGTTGCTGCTCTTCAGCTACTTCAAGGCCCGCCGTGCCGAGCGCGCGCTGACCGAACGCATCCGCCTGGAGCGCGAGATCCCCGGCCGGGTGTCCAAGATGGCCAGGAAGAGCAGCAAGATCCTCTCGCCCCGCCTCACCGTCGTCACGGTGGCGCACGCCGTGTGGCGGCAGGCCGTGGTCGGGTTCGCGCACGCTTCGGGCGTGGTGATCATCGACGTGACGATCCCGTCCGACGCGCTGCGGTGGGAGATCCAGACCCTGCTGCCCGCGCTCGGCGGCCGCTGCGTCCTGGTCGGCAGGCTGGAGGCGCTGACCAGGACGTTGCCGAACGGCCGCACGGTGATGGATTCCCCGCTGGCGCACGACATCGACGGCCACGAGATCCTCGCCTACCGCGCGGATCCGCAGGGGCTGCGCCGATTCGCCAAAGCGTTGCGCGGAACCATCGAATCCCGCGCGGCGTCCAGGTAGCTCCTCAAAGGAGCGCTGTCAGCCGCTTCTCGATCTCGTCCGCGGTGGAGTGTCCCCGTGCGAGCGCGAACGCCTTGTTCCCCTGCACGGCGAGCAAAGTCGGAAAGCTGCTCACGCCGAGCTGGGCCGCCCGGTTGAAGTCGGCCTCGTGCTCGGCGTTCTTGAACGCGCCCACGACCGCGTCCGAGTCGATGCCGAACGCGTCCGCGATCATCCGGTAGGTCTTCGCGTTGGACAGGCTCAACCCGTCGTGGAAGAACGCCTTCTGCATCGCGACGGCCAGCTCGGCCGCGCGGTCCGGCGCGAACTGGCGGAGCGCGATCAGCCCGCGCGCGGCGGCCTCGGAGTCCATCACGAACGACCCGTCCGCGATCAGCGCGTCGAAGGCCGCGCCGAACGTCACCCCGGTCCGCGCGGTGATCTGGGCGTTGGCGCCCTTGATGAACCCGTACTCGCGGATCGGCACCCGGCGCGCACCGGTGAACAGGCCGCCCGAGACCACCTCGACCGGCAGCTCGGGATGGCGCGCGATGACCTCCTCCAGCGTGCCGGAGAAAGCGTGCGACCAGCCACAACAAGCGTCGAAGACGTACACGAGCTTCACGATGGTTACAAAATAGCCGACCGACCGGGAATTTCGGCTGTGAGCTGTTTCTCGTCGGCTCCCCGCTCAGCGCGTGAAGATCGCTTGTCCTGCAACGTGAGCGCGTCGAACGGCCTAGGCGGTCGAGTCGACTCCCTTGATCCGCCCCTCCCGGAACGCGTCCACGAACAGCCGGTGGTCCTCCCGCGTCCGGCGTGCGTAGTCCAGCGCGAACTCGACGATCGAGTCGGTGAACTCGTCCTCGCGGTCACCGATGGCCGCGGCGATCGCCTCCTCGCACTGGAAGGCGACGAGCGTCTGCGCGGAGTCCTCGTCCGCCACGCAGTGCATCTTCGCGGTGGCGCGACCCAGGTAGTCGAGCACCGGCAGCATGTCCGCGGGCTCGGTGAGGTCCGACCAGTCGAGGTCGGCCTCGTAGGGCGAGAGTTCGGCGACGACGTAGCCGACGCCGTCGATCTGCGTGTGGCCGAGCCACGGGTCGGCGTGCGCCTGCAACGCCCGTTGGGAGACGGCGGTGCGGTGGCCGTGGTCGGTGAAGTACTCGCGGATGCGCTCGTCGGCCACGATTCGGCTGGGCGCGGCGACGTTGGCCTGCTTCATCGAGAGGACGACGTCGTTCTCCAACGCCTGGGAGCGGCCCTCGACGAGGATGTTGTAGGCGTGCAGGCCGGCTGAGCCGATGCCGAAACCGCTGCGGCCGACCATGTCCTTGACGGCGTAGCTGCGGCTGCTGGCGCGCTTGCCGGTCGGGATCGTGTCCAGGTAGGACTCGAAGGCCCTGGTGACCGCGGCGCACATTTCCGGCGTCAGTTCGTGGATGCCTTCGCGGTCGCGGCGGAACCGGCGTTCGTAGTCGACGATGACGGTCTTCTCTTCCAGCAGGCCGATCCGGGTGGAGAGGCGCGCTCGTTGCAGGACGCGGTGCAGGGCGCCCTCTGTGCTGTCGAGGCGAAGGCTGAACAGCTCGTCGCCAGGGTGGTCGGCGAACGCGCGGACCTGTGCCACGTAGGCGGTGACGTAGGTGCGGATCAGATCGGTGATCACGCTGTCCGGCAACGCCTTGCGCCAGCCGAGCAGGGCCATGGAGGCGGCGAAGCGGCGGACGTCCCAGGTGAACGAGCCGAGGTAGGCCTCGTCGAAGTCGTTGACGTCGAACACCAGCGTGCCCTCGGCGTCCATGTAGGTGCCGAAGTTCTGCGCGTGCAGGTCGCCCTGGATCCAGATGCGGCCGGTGCGGTCGTCCGCCCACTCGTCGGGCAGATCGGCCATGTCGGCGTAAAACAGACAGGCGCTGCCTCGGTAGAACGTGAACGGTTCGGCCGCCATCTTGCGGAACTTGTGCCGGAACGCGGCCGGATCGGCCGACATCAGTCCGGAGAACGCCTCCTCGAGCACGCTCACGATGCGGTCGCCGCGATCGGTCATGGCAGCCTCCCTCTCTCCTGCCCCCGGTTCCGCACGAGTTGGCCGAAGAACTTCAACAAACCGGGCAAGACGCGCATTGGGAGGTCAACGGGAAGACTGATTCATGGGGGATCACCTTGTCCAGCAGACCTGTCGGTCGCGCCCTGCTCAGATTCGGCGCGCTGACCACAGCCGCGGTGCTCGCGTTCGGCGGTATCGCCGCCACCGCGTTGGCTCAGGAGGCCGATCCGTCGGCTCCGGTGTCCACAACGGCCACACCACCGGCGGAGACCACCACACCGCCGCCAGCATCGGAAACGCCACCTCCGGTCACCACCGAGCCGCCGACGACCGAGCTACCGAAGACCGCTGAACCACCGCGGACGACCGAGCCGGCGAAACCGGCCGAACCGCCGAAAACGGCTGAGCAGCCCGCCAAGGTCGAGAAGGTCGCCGAGACCGGAGGCGTCAACGCCCTGGTCTACGTCGACGCCGACCACGACGGCGCGTTCGACGAGGGCGAGGCGATGAAGGACGTGATGGTCTCCATCACGGCGAAGGACGACCCCGCGCGGCACTACAGCAAGTTCACCGACACGTCCGGCCGAGTCCAGTTCACCGACCTCCCGACCGGCGGCTACGGCCTGTACTACCAACCGCCCACCGGCTGGACCGTCCTCTTCCCGCCCGGCGGGAGGCAGGTCGCCGTCGAGGCGAACAAGACGGCGCAACTGACGGCGGTGGCCGAGCGGCTGCTCATGAATCGCCTCACGGCCACGCTGACGCTGGACCAGAAGACCTACGCCTACCCGGCCACCGCCCGGATCACGGTCACGCTCACCAACACCGGCGACTACCCGATCACCGATCTCGAAGGGGTGTGTGACCGGACGCCCAAGCCGGGCAGTCTGGGCACCGGCCAGGGATGGGACGTCCTGCGCGGCGCCGGCGTGACGCTCGCGGCGGGCGAGCAGCGGGTCATCGTGATCGACGAGGCCGTGCCGGAGGGAGCCCGCGACGTCGGCGAGGCGGAGCTCTCGTGCGTCTTCGGGCAGAACGTCGCCGACAACTACGGAGTGTGGGTGCTCGAACGCGTGCAGGTCACCGGCGGCAAGGGCACGAAGACGATGTACCTCGTCGACGGGCAGGGCCGAGCGATCGGCGGCACGAAGATCACCTTGCTGGACAAGGAGACCGGCGCCGAGGTGGCCAGTGCCGAGAGCGGCCTCGACGGCAAGGTCGTGTTCTCGGACGTGACCGTCGGCAGGTACAACGCGGTGTCGGCACCGCCGTGGGCGTTCTCGAAGTACGGCGAACCGTTGGACGTGCACGTCTACAAACCGGGTTCCACCACCACTCACACGATGGTGCCCGCGCCGACGTCCAAGGCGTCGCTGCGGACGACGCTGGAGTTCGACAAACCGAACTACCTGTCGTACGAGACCATGCGGCTGAAGTTCACGATCACGAACGTCGGCGCGGAGACCGCGCAGAAGGTGCGCCTGCCGTGGAAGCTGATCGGCAACCCGATCTGGGACCCGACCGACTACGGCCCCATCGACCCCAGCGCATCCGGCCTGACCATCGCTCCCGGCGAGACGAAGACCGTGGTCGCGGTGAGCCCCATCAGCGACTGGCAGCGCGAGCCGTACGAGCTGAAGCTCTCCTACTACCTCGACTACACGGGCCGCGTCGACACCAAGGACGACTGGTTCTCGGGCAGCACCGTGATCACGTTCGTCGACGGTGACGTCCAGGGCGTGCTGTACGGCGACGCGAACCACAACGGCGTGCAGGACCCCGGCGAGGCGCTGGCGGGGGCCGAGGTCAGGATCTCCCGCAGCCTGCCGCGACTCTGGGCCACCCGCACCACGGACGCCGAGGGCCGGTTCCGGTTCGAGGACGCCCCGGCCGGCCGCTGGTACCTGCGCTACACGATCAACGGCTGGACGGTGCCGGACGACCCGGCGGTGAACACCGTGCTCGTGACGCCGGAGGGAGTCGATCTCACGGTGCGCGCCGAACGGTCGATCAGCGCGGTGCTGCAACCGAGGATGACCTTCGACAAGTCCTCGTACCAGCCCGGTGAGTCCGCCAGGATCACGGTCGCGCTGACCAACACCGGCGACCGCCCGGTCAGCGGCGTCACGGCCGCCTGCATCGGGTACGACGAGAGCTATCTCGACGTCGGGCCGGAGTGGGGCGATCTCGCGACCGGTGGCGCCACCGTCGGGGCCGGTGAGACCAGGACGTTCACCGTCGTCGAGCAAGTACCGGAAGGGGCGCGGCAGTTCGGTGAGGTGCAGGCGCGCTGCCGGTTCGGCCCGGACGCCGCTCGCCGGTCCGACCTTCCCGAAACGACGGCCTGGGCGAGCGTGCCCGGTGCGTTCGGCTCGGTGAACGTCCGGCTCTTCCACGACAAGAACAACAACGTCAAGGCCGACGACGGCGAGGGCGTGCGGAGCGCCAGGTTCGTGCTGCGCGCCTGGTTCAGCAACGAGGTCGTCACCGAGGCGGTGCCGGACGAGAACGGTGTCGTGAGGATGCCCCGTGTGCCCGCCGGGCCGTACAAAGCGTCGATCGAGGGGCGCTGGAAGTACGTCTACGAGACCCAGGGGGACATCAAGGTCGTCGGCGACCGGGTGATCTCGCGGGACATCCTCCTGGTGCCGGACGAGACGAAGGACCCGTGGCCGCCGACCCCTGCCGCGCCGGACAAACCCGCTGGTCCTGGCGCTGCGGCACCCCGGCCGTCCGCGCCGCCGCTGTCCGCCGAGGTCGTGCTGGCCAAGACGGGTGTCTCGGTGCTCGGGATCGGCCTGGTCGGCGCGCTGCTGGTGGCGTTCGGCATTGGCGCGCGGACAGCGAGCAGGAATCGAGAAGCCCAGGCCCGCGGGCGCGCCTAGCGTCAACGGCATGTGCTTCATGTTCGGTGCCAGCGAGGAACAGGTGCATCGCGCGCTCGGTCTGATCGAGGCGGAGCACGAGGAACCGACCGGCGTCGAGAAGACGCCGGTCACCGTTCCCGCGGCCGAAGACTGGCCGCAGGACTAGGGATCGCGTTCATGCCCGGCAGAACACTGCTGGGCATGAACGGATCCATGTCGCGCCGGAGCATCCTCGCCGCAGGGGTGGCGGGCTCAGCGGCGGTTCTGCTCGGCACCGGCAGCGCCTCCGCGGCGACCCTGGTCACCCAGAGCGAGATCAACTCGCAACCGACCTTCTACGAGGTGAACGGCGCCGCGACGTCGTTCCGCTACGAGCCCGGTTTCTACTCCCGTCTGGAGACCTGGCACGTCCACTGGCGCAACTGGACGCCGTACCACTGGACCGCGCCGCACAAGATCTATTCGTACGGCGCCTACGTCAACAAGTCCGGCATGCACGGTGAGGGCCGCGCGTTCGACCTCGCGCGCATGCTCATCACGAACCGTGACACGGGCGCGACGTTCACCGCCTTCAACGGTCGCTACGACCAGTGGAGGAGCCTCTCCGGCGACGCACTGCGCACCGCGCGGATCCGTTACTGGGGCACGATGGCGTCACTGCACTACCACTTCCGGCACGTGATCTCGTACCTGGACAACGCCGAGCATCACAACCACGCCCACATCGACAACGCGATCTCGGGCAGCGGCGACTCCAGCTACAACACGGGTTCGGTCACCCAGACGTACTTCGTCCAGGCCGCGTGCCAGTACATCTGGGGCTATTCCACGGGAATCGACGGCGACTGGGGTCCGCAGACCCAGCGCGACTCCTCCGCCGCCCTCGCCCGCGCCGGTTCCGACGGCGTCATCACCACGCAGAGCCGCTGGCTCGCGTTCTGCAAAGCCAGTGCACAACAGGCATGGGCACTCGTGCCCTGACCAGGGGAGGAAGCTATGAAACGAACTCTTGCGGCACTCGGGCTCGCCGCCGCGGCGCTGATGTCGACCGCCGGGATGGCGAACGCCGCTCCGGCCGGTGACGTCGAGATCCAGGGCGGTTGCGTCGCCGCGATCTGCGGCTCGGTCATGAACGAGAGCAGCGTCTACGTCTACGCCATCAAGGACTGGGGCTCCAGCGGACCGGCGCCCGGCACCGAGTGGCGCTACCTGGCTCCCGGCCAGCAGACGCCGCGCGACCAGGACTGGGACGGCTTCTGGGTGCCGTGCAACGCTTCCGGGCGCATCGCGGCGTGGACCCCGCCGGGCGTCTGGGTGTGGAGCGACTTCACCCTCTCCGCCGGCTACGCACGCAAGATCTCCACGCACGAGGACGCGCACGTCCGCAGCCAGCGGTGCTAGTGCCTCACGCATGACACTCCATGAGCGTCTGCGTTGATCCGCCGCCGTAGGCGCTCGGATCCACTGTGGAGCAGTGCTGGGTGATCCACTCCTGGCGGCCGTTGTCGCCGCGGCCGCCAGGACCGCCGCCACCCATCCGGTCACCGCCGCCGAGCACGAACTTGAGCTTGCCGTCGGTGACCCACTGCTGCAGCTGGTCGACCGACGGCGCGTTGTCCGAGCCGGAGAACCCGCCCATGCCGATCACCACCTCGTCGGTGCGCATGATGTAGGGCGAGGCCGCCTGTGCTGAACCGGCGACCGCCAGGGTGATCTCGGCACCGCCACTGTGTTCCTTGGCGTAGTTGAGGATTCGCTTCTGCTCGTCGGTGAGCTCGCCACCGCCCGGCCCGCCGGGCCCGCCCAACACCGGTCCGCGGTTTGGACGGTTCTGGGGTTGCCCGTTCGGCGGCTGCATTCCGTTGGGTGGCTGACCGTTCCCGAAGATCTCGAAGCCGCCTCCTCCACGCATGGCAGGCCCAGCAGCGGGCATCACGCCGTTCTCGCCTCCGGTGGCAGCTGTCGCGGTCGACCACACGGCAGGCGTCAGCAGTACCGCCACCACCGCGGCGACCAGTCCGGTCCGGCGAAGTCCTGCCAGCAGCACGACGACCGCCACCGCCGCGACCCCGAGCACCGCCCAGCGGGTCCATCCGTGGAACGACGTGTCGCGCGAGACCAGCACGTACGCCCACCCTGCGGTGATCGCGACCGCCAGCGGCAACAGGAAGCGCAAGAAGCTACTGGCACGCCAGAACATCACCAGTCCGGCAGCGCTGATCGCCGCGACCGCAGGAGCGAGCATCGTCGTGTAGTACGGGTGGAAGATGCCCTGCGCGAGGCTGAACACCAGCGCTGTGACCAGCAGCCAGCTTCCCCACATGAACCAGCCCGCGCGCGCGGCGGGATTGCCGGGAACCTTGCGCCGCCACCGCAGCACGCCCGCGACCCCCACCACGACGAGCACCAGCAGGCACAACGGCAGCAGCCAGGAGATCTGCCCCCCGGTCGACGCGTCGAACATGCGCGTGATGCCGGGCTGTCCACCGAACATGCCTCCGCGCCCGGCGAACTCAGCTCCCTCGGGCATCTGACCGGACGATGCCCCACCGGGGTTGCCGTCACCGCCGAACACCCTGCCCAGGCCGTTGTAGCCGATGATCAGGTCCCACGCGCCGCCGTCCGTGCTGCCGCCGATGTACGGCTTGGCACCCGGCCACCACGCGTGCAGCGCCACCCACCAGAACGACGACGCGACCAGCACCGCACCCGCGGCCAGCAGGTCGAGAATCCGTCGCTTCACGGGCGCGCTCGACCCCACCAGGTAGGCCAGCGCGAAGCCCGGCACCACGATCCACGCCTGCAACATCTTGGTGAGGAACCCGCAGCCGATGAAGAAAGCGCACCACAGCAACCACTTCGTCCGCGGTCGGCTCTCCGTGGACTGGACGGACCGCGTGAACGCGTAGGCGGCCGCGACGAGCAGCAGCACCAGCAACGTGTCCGGGTTGTTGTCGCGGTTGATCGCCACGGTGATCGGCGTCAGCGCGAGGATCAGGGCCGCGAGCAGCGCGACCTTCTCGTCCGCCCACAACCGGACGGTGCGGTGCAACAGGAACACCGCGGCAACGCCCTCGATCACCTGCGGCAGCAACACCGCCCAGCCGTGAAACCCGAACATCCAGACGGCGATCGCCTGCGGCCACAACGACATCGGCGGCTTGTCGACGGTCACCACGCCGGCCGGGTCGAACGAGCCGAACAGGAAGTTGGTGAACGACACGGACATCGACTTCGCGGCGGCCGCGTAGTACGAGTTGCCGACCTGGCCCGCGCCGATCGCCCACACGTACAGAGTCCCGGCCAGCACGCAGATCGCCACGAGTGCCCACGCGGGCCACCTGGCGGGCCGCGCGTCGATCTGTTCGTCAGCCGGAGCTGCCACTTCGGCAGTGGCGGTCATGCCTGGTCCTTTCGGTTGTCCCGGCGGAACACCCAGCTCCGCAACAGGAAGAAGCGCCCCGCGGTGCCCAGGGCGGACGAGCCGAGCAGCACCACCAGTTCGAGCGCTCGGGAGGGGTTGGCGGAGACCGCGTGCAGCAGGAGCAGCGCGGCCGATGTGAACGCGTAGTAGAGACCGAACACCACGAAGCCCTGCAGATGTGTCTTGCCGCGGGTGGTGTTGCGGGCGGTGAAGGTGAAGCGGCGGTTGGCCTCCGTGTTGAAGAGCGTGGTGATCACCAGCGCGGCGAGGTTCGCCCCCAGCACCGGCCACCACAGCCGGAAGACGCCGTACAGAGCCAGGTTCGCGAGCGTGGAGATCACGCCGATCACGGCGAACGACAGCATCTGCCAGGACAGCCCGCCCTCGCTGCGGCTGAGCACGGCGTCGGGGTGGATCGCTCTGGGTTGCGGCCGTCGTGGCAGCCCGTTGACGAGTGCTGTGCCGTTGGCCTTGGCTCGGGCCACCCGGATCAACCCCTTGATGTCGTCGATCGCCGTGCTGACCACGTCGACCCGGCTGTCCACGTCCTCGACCCAGTCGACCGGCACCTCGTGCACGCGCAAACCGTTGTGTTCGGCCAGGAGCAGCAGTTCGGTGTCGAAGAACCACGCCTCGTCGCGGGCCTGGCCGAGCAACGGCCGGACGACCTCGGTGCGGGCGGCCTTGAACCCGCACTGGGCGTCGCTGAACTTCGCGCCGTGGGTGAGCCGGATCAACGCGTTGTAGGCGCGTGAGACCAGCTCTCGCCGTGGCCCGCGAACCGTCCGTGAACCCGGCGCGAGCCGAGAGCCGATCGCGAGGTCCGAGTGCCCGTTGAGCAGTGGTGCGACCAGTGGCAGCAGTCCGTCCAGCCCGGTGGAGAGGTCGACGTCCATGTAGACGACGACGGCCGCCTCGCTGGCACCCCACGACTCTCTCAGCGCCAGCCCACGCCCCTTGCGGTCGAGGTGGTGCACCCGCACCCGCTCGTACTTCCCGGCCAGGTCCTGGGCCACCGCCAAGGTCGTGTCGGTGCTGGCGTTGTCCACGACCACGATCGACCAGTCGAACGGGAACTGCTCGCTCAGGAACTCGTGCAGCACCTCGACGCAGCCGGGCAGTGCGCGTTCCTCGTTGTAGACGGGGATCATGATGTCCACCGTCCCCGTGGCCTGTGCGGTGCTCACCGCCATGTCATCTCCGTTCCACTGTGGACACAGCTGTGACCGTTGTGAAACCGAGCCTGCTGACGTTGTTGTGAGAACGTCCTTGGCTTCTGCTGAGAGAATCGTGAGAGCGCGGATGCACAGCGGGCTCACAGATTCGGGCCTTACCGTCGCTCGCATGCGACTGCTCGTGGTGGACGACGACCCGGACGTCCGGGACAGTCTGCGGCGCAGCCTGGAGTTCGAGGGCTACGAGGTCACCACCGCCGCGGACGGTGCCGAGGCGCTGCCCCTCGTGCACCACGCTGACCTGGCCATTCTCGACCTGATGATGCCGAACGTCGACGGCTCAGAGGCCTGCCGCCGGTTGCGCGCGGCGGGAGAGCGCCTGCCCGTGCTGATGCTCACCGCTCGTGACGCGCTCGGCGACAAGGTCACCGGCCTGGACGCCGGCGCCGACGACTACCTGGTCAAACCCTTCGCGCTGGAAGAGCTCCTGGCCCGCGTCCGGGCGTTGCTCAAGCAGAACCGGCGCCGCGCCTCACCGCAGACGTTGCAGTTCGCCGATCTGCGGATGGATCCGCAGGCGCACGAGGTCGTGCGGGGCAGCGAGCGCCTCGACCTCACGCCGACCGAGTTCGACCTGCTGGCCGTGTTCCTGGGCGACCCCGAACGGCTGCTGACCAAGAAGCACCTCAAACACGCGGTGTGGGGCCAGGACCAGGGCACCAACCTGCTCGACGTGTACATCGGCTACCTGCGCCGCAAGACCGAGGCCGGCGGCCGCCCTCGCCTGCTGCACACCGTGCGCGGCATGGGTTTCATCCTGCGCGAGTCGCCGTGAAGGGCCCGGTGCTGTTGCGCGGCAAGCTCGCCTTGATCACCGCCTGCGTGGTCGCGGTCGCGATCGCGGGGATCAGCGTCGTCACCTGGCTCGCCACCGAGCACAACCTGCGTTCGCAGCTCGACAAGTCGTTGCAGGCCAGCCTGCCGCCGCGGATCGACCGGCCACCGGAGCCGGGGGAGCGGCGCGGGTTCAAGCTGATCTGCGACGAGGGCCTGCCCAACGAAGGCCTGCAACAGGTGATCCAGGGCATCCAGACGCTCGCCCGCGACGGCTCCACCTGCGCGCCTTCCGGCATCGACCCGGTCGTGACCAGCGCGGACGACTTCGTGACCGCACAGACGCTGCGGGACGGCGTGACCGAGTCCGGCGCAGAGGCACGCGTTCTCCTTCAGCCGCTCGACAACGGCGACGTGCTGATCCTCAGCCGCAGCACGGCGGAGATCGACACCACCCTGAACACGCTCGCCGGGGTCCTGCTGGGCGTGTCGGTTCTCGGCGCGCTGATCGTCGCGGCGGGCGGGTCGTGGCTGACCCGCCGTGCCCTGGCCCCGATGGAACGCCTGACCGGGACCGCCGAACACATCGCGCGCACCGAGGACCTCACCACCCCGGTCACCGTCTCGGGCCAGGACGAGGTGGGGCGTCTCGGCCGCGCCTTCACGTCGATGACCGCGGCCCTGGCCGAATCCCGCCGCCGTCAACGAAATCTGGTCAACGACGCCGCCCACGAGCTGCGCACGCCGTTGACCTCGTTGCGCACCAACATCGACCTGCTGGTCCGTGCGGAGCAGACGGGCCGCCAGTTGCCGCAGCGCGCCGAGGTGCTGGGCCGCCTGCAGGCTCAGAGCCAGGAGTTCAGCGACCTGGTCACCGAACTGGTCGTGCTCGCGCGCGACGACCGTGAACTGGCCAGCGAGCCCGTCGACGTGTCCGCCGTGATCGACCGTGCCGTCAAACGCGCCCGCAGCCGTGCCCACGACCACGTCTTCGACGTCGACCGCGCCGGCTGGACGATCGTGGGCGACGCGGGCGCGCTGGAACGCAGCGTGCTCAACCTGCTGGACAACGCCGTGAAGTTCTCCCCGGCGAGCTCCACCATCACCGTCCGCTCCCGGCCTGGCTGGCTCACCGTCAGCGACGAGGGCCCCGGCCTGCCGTTCGAGCACCGGCAGTCGGCGTTCGAACGGTTCTGGCGCGCGCCCGACGCCCGTGGCCTGCCCGGATCGGGTCTGGGGCTGGCGATCGTGGCGGACATCGTGGCGGTGCACGGCGGCTCGGTGCGGTTCGTGCCGAGGCCGCGAGGTGCGTCCGTTCGCGTCGATCTGCCCGAATTCCGTTGACTGGCAGACGATCGACGGGTGGTTCGCACGGGTGGCTCTACACCACGGTGGTGGTATGGACCGCAGACACCGGCGCCCTGCCCTGCTGATCACCGCGTTCCTCTCGGTCGCGATGTTCACCGCCGGCAACTCCGCCGCAGCCCCTGATGAGCCGACGAACCACTGGCAGTACAACCACTGGCCGCAGCAGCAGCCGTGGCAGCAGTCGAGGGACACCGCCCGCGTGCTCGCGCAGAACGGGTTCCCCGGCCCCGTCGACCCGCAGAACTGGGTCAACCCCGACCACATGACGTGGGAACGGGACTACAAGAAGATTCCCGGCACCAGCTGGGCCGACCCCGCGGTCAAGGGATCGGTGCGCAACTTCAAGGGCGCGCTGGTGCTTCTGGACTACCCGAACCAGCCGTTCGTCGTGACGCAGGCCAAGAACTCCACGGTGTTCGGCAACCCGAGCGCCGAGGCGAGCAACGTGCCGCGCGCCCAGGTCGGGCAGTTCTACCAGGACTTCCTCAACAAGCCGAACGGCCTCAACCGCGGCCACACCGTGCACGAGTACTGGATGGAGACCTCCGGCGGGCGCTACGGCGTCGAGCTGAAGGCGTTCGGCCCGTACACGATGCCGGGCAAGGACCACGAGTACGCCATGGAGTTCCAGGGCGGCACCGCTTGTCCTGCCGGGGACTCCTGCAACCGCAACATCCGCACCGACGGCCGGGCCGCGTGGGTGGCGGACGTCGGCGCGGAAGTGCCGGCGGGCTACGACTTCATCTACTACCTGTCGGCCGGCCAGGACGAGTCCGGCACGTGGCAGGAGTTCGGGATGATGAAGTTCCGGACCAAGGAGGACGTGACCGACGCCTTCGGCCCGCCCGACCCGGCCCTGCCGAACTGGTCGAACACCCGGTACGTCGACTGGACCTCGTGGGCGGCGGGCTCGTCGATCTGGCCCAACGCGGGCGGCGGTTCGTCAACGCAGGCCGAGAGTTCCGGCCAGGGCGTGTACGCGCACGAGCTGAGCCACATCCTCGGCATCGGCGACAACTACAACAACCCGTACGGCAGCCCGCCACGCCGTGACTACAGCGGTCCGTGGGACATGCTGTCGCGCGGTTCGTTCAACGGCCCCGGCGGCCCGCACTCGCGCTGGACCATCCCGGCCACCGGCGGCGGGTCGCTCGGCGCCCAGCAGACGTTGCGCAACAAGATCAAGCTCGGCATCGTCGACGAGAAGAACGTCCTGCGGCTGTCGCGCGAGGCGCTGGCCGGCTCCGGCACGGTGATCGCGAAGATCACCGCTCGGGAGGTGAATCCCGGTTCGACCGGCCTGACGGGCATCAACCTCGCCATGGGCACCGGCGACAAGACCCCTGCCTGCAACGTCGCCACCAACCCGTTCTGCGACGGCGGTGGCTACAACAACTACACGCTCGAAGTCGTCGACCGGATGGGCGCCGACTCGTTCACCCCGGACGCGGGCGTGCTGCTGGCCAAGACCAAGAACGTCGACGCCGCACCGTTCACCTGGGTCGTCGACGCCAACCCGCAGGACATCGGCATGACCGACTACGTCCTGCCCGACGGCACCAGGGTCCCGATCACGATCGGCGACTACCGCCAGCTGTCCGACGCCCTGTTCCACGCGGGCACGAACTCGGGCAGCGAGTACGAGTTCGTCGACCAGGCCAACCGGCTGCACTTCTACGTCCTGGACCTGCAACGGGATTCGCGCGGCGTGCTGTCCTACACGGTGGCGATCCGGTCGCTGGACGGCGCCGGCCCGCAGCAGCGCGGCGTGCGGGTCACCCCGACCGCCGCCCGTGCCGGTGCGGACGGTGTCGCGACGTGCCGCTTCCCGCTGACCAACACCGGCCGCACCGCGCCGCCGGGAGGACAGCACCCGGAGCCCGTCGACCAGTACCTCGACGGTGACGTGTACCGCGTGACGGCCAAGGCGGAGAACGGCTGGACCGTCTCGGTGCCCAACGCGCTGGCCACGGCCAAGTTCGGCGGCAAGGTCGACGTTCCGGTGCACGCCCAGCGCACCGGTGGGCCGGTCATGTCGAAGGTGACGCTGACGGCCGTCTCGGAGAGCAACCCCGGCAGGTCCGCGACCGCCACCTGCACGGTGACCGGCCGTTAGACGGATTCGTCCAGGTGCGCGTCCCACACCGCATGAGCTTCGGTGTGGGACGCGGCACCGACGAAGAACGCCTCGGCCACCGCGTCGAACGCCGGGTCGTCGCAGTCCGCGTTCATGAACTTGGGCTTGTGCACCGCGAACCCGCGCTCGTCCTGCGCCGGTCGATAAGGAACGGCGAGCTGCATCGTCTGCCGGTACGGGCCGTACTGGACGGCCTCGACGATCAACGCGTCGGTCTTGCCCTGGTCCAGGTGGATGTAGCCGTCGGCCACGAGCACGGCGCCCACCCAGCTGGGATCGCCGTCCTCCAACGCGTCCTGCCCGGCGCGGGCACCTTCCGCGTAGTCGTCGAACATCATCCGGTTCATGCCGTACTCGCCGTCAGCGTGCTCGTACCCGAGCAGCGGAACCAGCGTCTCTCCCTCTGACACGCACCACACTCCGTGGGCGGCGAAGAACCCGGCCAGGCGGGCAGTCTCGATCATGGCGAACACCATGCCAGGGACGCGCCGCCCAAGTGTCCGGAATGGAGGAATTTCAGCGAGCGCGCACGGACCTGCGGCGTTGTGGTTGCGGTGCAACAGGTCCAGAGGTCAGCATCACGAAACCGGCCAGCAGCAGCACGGCGGCGCACGCCACCCACGTCAGCGTCCTGACCGAGGAAACCGGTGCGGGCACACCGATGCCGAACAGCAGCAACGGCATCCCGAGCGCGTAACAGACTCCGGCCGCGAACGTCCGGCCCGTCCCGTTGACGAGCAGCGGAACCGCGGCCACGCCGGTCAGCACCGCGAACACCAGCCAGCCCCACGTCAGCCCGGCGTGCAGCCCGACCGTGATGTCCAGCCCGTCCTTCGCGCGGATCGCCTGCTCGACCTCCGTGGTGTTGCTGAACCCCACAGAGGCTCTGGTGCCCGCCGCAACGGCTGTGACCACCAGCGAGGCGCCCAGGATCGTGCGTCCTCGCCGGACCGGATCGACTCGTTTCCTGGTGTCCACGCACCCCAGTCTGTTGGCAATCGCGGGTCCGGCTCTACAGCACACGCCCAGGTGCACTCCGTAGTGGTAACTCAGTAGTGGTACGGAATGCGTGCTATCGGTTCCACCAGCTCGCGTTCCTCATAGGACAGATGCGACAGCAACGTGTCCGTCAGCAGGTCGACCGCCTCCTGCACCTCGGCGATCCGCTTCGGTTCGGCGACCGTGGCCACCAGCGCGGCGTCCAGGCGTTCCAGCACCTCGTGGATGACCTGGTGTTCCTCGGTCAACCGGTCCAGCACCGGCCCGAGCCGCCCGTCTCCCTCGCGCAGCTGCGGATAGAGGCTCCGGTCCTCGTGCGTGTGGTGGAGGGTGACGAGCCGGCAGTAGGTCTCGCAGTACGCGCCCATCGCCCAGTTGTTCTGACGCATGGTCATCGTGTTGATCTCGGACCGCGCGGCGCCGACGTCGATCACGCCGTCCGCGACCCGCCGGACCACACCGCGGATCTTGGTCAGCTCGTCCCGCAGGTGGTCGTGCACGCCGATGAGCTGCCGGCTCAGCGAT
Organism: Lentzea miocenica; assembly: GCF_033949945.1. Lineage (NCBI taxonomy): Bacteria > Bacillati > Actinomycetota > Actinomycetes > Pseudonocardiales > Pseudonocardiaceae > Lentzea > Lentzea miocenica. The sequence goes on along the minus strand of NZ_JAXAVW010000009.1, from coordinate 45,605 downwards.
TTGCCCGACGCGGTGTAAACGGCATCCGCCTCAGGCGCCGGGCCTTTTGGGCGCTTCGCCTCGTCCCACACCCGCACGTCCGACAGCCGGCTGCCGTCGTCCGGCGTCGGCGCGATCCCGAGCCGGTCCGGTTGCGCGCGTTCCTTCGCCACGAGCTCGCGCACGGCCGGTGCGGTCTCCTCGGCGAACCCGCGCACGTCGTCGTCGGTCTCGGCCATGAGGATGAAGCCGCTCATTCCGTTGTGCAGAGCCAGTTCCGCGAGCTGCTCGGCGCTGAACTCGCCCGTGATGTTGTAAAGCCTGCGGATGTCCTTGGGAGACCGCCCGGCCTCCTGCGCCGCCTCGTCGATGACCGCGTTCATCTGCCCGAGTTGCTCCGGCGGCGCGTAGGGGCTCGACGGCAGCCATCCGTCGGCCTTGCGCCCGATCAGCCGCAGCATCCGCGGCTTGTACGCGCCGAGCCAGATCCCGATGTCGTGCGCGGGGAACGGGCCGGGCTTCGCGCCGCTGAGCGAGTAGTGCTTGCCCTGCAACCGCACTCCACGCCCAGGCGTCCACAACGCGCGGATGACGTCGATCGCCTCTTCCAGCGCCTCCACCGATTCGGCCGGCGTGCGGTGCGGCCCGTCCATGGCGGCGATGGCGTCCCAGAACGCACCAGCACCAAGTCCGAGCTCCACGCGCCCACCGGTGATGACGTCGAGACTCGCCGCCGCGCGCGCAAGAACAGCCGGCGGCCTCAGGGGCAGGTTCGCAACGTTGGGGAACACACGGACGTTGGTGGTGGACGCGGCGATGACCGACAACGACGTCCAGGTGTCGAGGTGCGTCGCGTTGTACGGGTGGTCCTGGATGCTGACGAGCTCCAGTCCGAGCACGTCAGCGGCCTGCGCGAGCCGAAGCGTCGTGTCGAACCGGTCGGCCGCGGGCGGCAGGAACACCCCGAACTCGAGCGGGTGGCCATAATCTGTCATGCCGAAAGTATGCCACGCAGATATTCTGCTTGACAGACGTTCTGTGAGGGCTATCATTGGCCGGGTGACCGCCCTGGACGACGACTTCGGCTGGACCCTCGGCGTGGTCTTCCGCGCCTACGTCAAGGCCACGAACGCCGCCGTGGGCGACCTGCCCGGCGGTCACCGCGGCTACCAGATCCTCACCGCCGCCACCCGTGACCAGCCGGAAAGTCAGTCCGCGCTCTGCCAGCAGCTCGGCATCGACCGCACGGTCATGACCTACCTGATCGACGACCTCGAACGCGCGGACCTCGTCACCCGCAAGCCCGCCCCTGCCGACCGCCGGACCCGCCTGGTCGTGGCGACCGAAACCGGCCGCGCACACCTCGTCGAACTCGACCGCAAGCTCGCGCACGCCGAGGCGCACGTGCTGTCCGGGTTGCCGAAGGGCGACCGGGAGACGTTCAAGACGTTGCTGTGCAGGCTGGCCGGGCACGTCAACGAACTGGACCCGGTGCCGAGCGCCTGTCAGGCCGTTCAGGACATCGCCGCGAGCACGCCCTGAAGTTGCCTGCGCAATTTTATGTAAACATGCGCTCTGACCGGCACTAATGCGACTCTGTCGGGATAGTGGCGACCCCTGAATCGAAACGTGGGGGTCTCTTTTTGGCTGCCGCGAATGTGTCCAGCTTTTGTCAACTTTGGACTGGTCTTGGCCTGAAAACGATGTGGTTCGGGCCGTAACGGCTGGCGCCTGAGCGCCGATTGACCACGCATAGCGCCTCTGGCCAGCGCAGTTCCGAGGCGTGACAGCTGAGGAGGACGACCCGGCAGTTGACAGATGGTGGTCAAACCGCACTATCGGCCGCACCTGCGGTTGTCGTCAGTTTACCTTTCCCGGTGTCCATTGCCTGCCCGCCAAATGTCGTCATCCCGTAACTAAGAGAGGCAAACGTGGAGAAATCCTCGTCTGGCATCACCATGTCCATTGCACCTGGTGACCTCGGCAGACTTGGTCGTCAGCTCGGCAAGGGCGGCCAGGCGGTCGTGACCGAGCTTCCGGAGCTGAAGCTGCCGGACGTGGCGGGCGAACTGGTCTACAAGAAGTACCGCGAACCGCATGGCGAACTGGGGAGCCTGCGGAAGATCGTCGCCACCCGCAACGACCTCGACCTGCCCCTGCGCAAGCGGCTCGACGCCGTCACCGTGTGGCCCGTCCGGGTGGTGGAGGAGAACGGCCAGGCGCTGGGCATCGTCATGCCCAAGATCCCGTCGGCGTACTTCGACGAGATCACCCTGCGCGGCACCGGCAAGAAGAAGCACGTCCTGCGCGAGGTGCAGAACCTGTTCATCCCGCCGGACCGGGCTGCCGAACTGGGCAGGCCGACGCCGGACGAAGAGCAGCGCATGCGGATCTGCCGGGACTTCGCGGGCGTGCTGGCGCTCATGCACGACACGCTGGAAGTGGTGTTCGGGGACATCAACGCGATGAACGAGCTCTTCCGGCTGGACGACACCCCGATGGTGATGTTCCTGGACTGCGACGGCGTGCGGGCCAAGGGTGCGAAGGCCGCGGTGAAGCAGCTCAACGCGCCGGACTGGGTTCCGCCGGAGGACGAACTGCTCAGCCGTGCCAGCGACCTCTACAAGCTGGGGCTGTTCGTGCTGCGCTGCCTCACGCCGGGGGCCGGCACATCGGTGAACACGGATCCCGGCGCGATCGGCGGGGTGCTCGACTCGCAGGGCGTCGCGATGCTGCGCCGTGCGCTGGGTGCGGATCTCGGCAGCCGTCCGCTCGCTCGCGAGTGGGAGGTGTACCTGCGCCGCATGCTCGGCGAGCCGATCGCGCCGCCGCGGGTGGGCGACGTCTCCCTCGATCGCACGATCGTCCTCAAAGGACAGTCGGTGCTCGTCGAGTGGGAGGCGTTCGAGGCCACCGAGATCCGGATCTCCGCCGGCCCCGGAAGCACCGAGGTCGTCAAGACCCAGGGTGCGCGGAGCCGCGGGTCGACCGCCATCGCACCGCGCGAGGCCGCGGTCGTCGAGGTGTCGGCGATCAACGCGCTGGGCACCGACCACCGGTCGGCCGGTCCGGTGGACGTGATCGAGCCGCCTGTCCTGACACCACTTCCGGTCCCGATCCCCGACCTGCCGCCGTTGCAGGTCGACGTGCCGGCTCCGGCCGGGATCGGCGTGCTGCCGCCGTTGCCCGTCATCGGGATTCCCCCGCCGCGCGTGGACGTGCGACTACCGGACCCGAAGGTGTTCGAGTGGCCCTCGATCCCGGACACCGGCGTGGCGCAGTTCCCGATCGACCTCGGCAGCTTCTTCGCCGACGCCCCGCGATACGAGTTCGATGAGGAGTCAGGACGATGAGCGTGACGCGCTGGCTCGCGCGTGTGTCGGGAGCCCGAGCCGACATCCTCCAGAAGGCGCCGGGCGACGTGGTCAAGCACGCCACGATGGGCGGCGTGCTGCTGAGCACCGCGGCCGTCGCCGTGGTGTCCGCCTACTTCGCGATGACCTCGCAGCTCGACCTGCCGCTCGCGATCGCGCTACCGGCCGCACTCGGCTGGGGCGTCATCATCTTCAACCTCGACCGCATGCTCGTCGTGACGATGACCCGCGGCAACGGCAAGCTGCTCAACTTCCTCGTCGCGCTGCCCCGTCTCGGACTCGCGATCGTCATCGGCACGGTGATCTCCATCCCGCTGGTGCTGAAGATCTTCGAGCCGGAGATCCACAACGAGCTCGTCGTGATGCAGGTCGAGTCGATCCAGCGCACCCAGGCCAAGACCGACGAGGCGCTGAAGAAGATCGGGGAACTGGAGACCGAGGAGAAGCGTCTGCTGGAGATCCTCTCCGGCCGCGCCGTCACCACGGCCGCCGACGACCCGGACGTCAAGGCGGCGAAGACGACGCTCGACAACGCGGAGAAGGTCTACCAGGAGGCGAGCCGCCTGGCGCAGTGCGAGTTCGACGGCAGCTGCGGCACCGGCAAGGAAGGCGACGGCGAGGCCTACCGCCAGAAGAAGGCCGTCGCGGACGAGGCCCGCGGCAAACGCGACAAGGCGGCCGAGGACCTGTCGGCCACCACCGCCCGCGTCGACAAGCGCATCGCCGACGGATCGTCCACCGCCAGCAACGCCGCGACCCAGCGCCTCCCCGGCGTGCAGGCCGAACTCGAAGTGCTGCGCAAACAGGCGGAAAGCCTGCGCCAGCAGGGATTCGAGGCCGCGGCCGGCGACACGGGCCTGCTCGCCAGACTGGAAGCGCTCGACCGCATCACCGCCAACCGCGACAGCGGCGGCAAGGCGGACTTCATGCTGTTCCTGCTGTTCCTGTGCATCGAGCTGCTGCCGGTGATCGTCAAGCTGCTCAGCCTGTTCGGCAAGGAAACGCTGTACGACAGCCTCCTCCGCCGGGCCGACGAGGGCGCCGACGTCGACGACGAGGCGTGGGCCGACCGGGACCGCGACATCGCGCTGCTGCAGGCGAAACACAAGTTCGACGAGGAGGAACACCGCCTGACCAGCCACGCGGCGATGCAGGCGCAGACCTCGCAGGCGGTCGCCGACGAGCAGCTGAAGATCGCGATGAGCTCGATCAAGGTGTGGAGCGAGCTCGCGCAGCTGCGGGCGGACGAGGCCCTCGACGACTGGTACAAGGCGAACGTCGCGCACCGGCACGGTCCCGCGAACAGCGGTCCGATGATGGGCGGCCAGGCGATGGGCGGCCAGGCGGGTGGTGGCCAGGCGAGTGGTGGTCCTGGGCGCGCCGGTCATGCGAGTGGTGGTCACGCAACGGGTGGGCACGCAGGTGCTGGTGCTGCGAGCGCTGGCCACGCAGTTGCTGGTCCCGCCGGCGGCTGGCACACAAACGGTGGCCATGCGGGCGGCGGTCATGCGGGTGCTGCTCCCGCGAGCGGTAGGCACGCAAACGGTGGCCCCACGAGCAATGGTCACGCAGGCGGTGTCCCCCCAACCGGTGCCCCCGCCGGTGGCGCCCCCGCGAGCAGCGGTTCGGCGATCGGCCACCAGGTCGTGCACCCGTCGCACAGCCCCGCCGGCACCTCGCACCACACCCCGATCAGCGGTGACCCGAGCGCCACCACGCCGATTCCCCGCTACGTCAACGGTTCGAACCACACCCCCACCCAAAACCCCAACCCCTGACAGGAGATCTCCGCGTGGAGAGCGAGAAAGCCAAAATCCTGCCGTTCTACGTCCTCATCGACGTCTCGGCGTCGATGTCGGGACGGAAGCTCGACGAGGCGAACCAGATCATGCCGCAGGTCGTCGACGCGCTCGCCGAGGCGCCGATCCTCGCCGACAAGGTGCGGTTCTGCGTGATCGACTTCGGTTCGGACGCCCAGGTGCGCCTGCCGTTGTGCGACGTGCTCGATCAGCACAGTTCGTTGCCACCGTTGACGATTCGCGGTGCCACGTCGTACGCGGCGGCGTTCCGGCTGTTGCGGTCGGAGATCGAGATCAACGTCAAGCAGCTCAAGGCCGACGGGTATCTCGTGCACCGGCCCGCGGTGTTCTTCATCAGCGATGGCGAGCCGACGGATCCCGAGCACGAGTGGCGCACGGCGTTCCAGGAGCTGACGGGGTACGACAAGGCGTCGGGGCAGGGCTTCTCGACCTACCCGAACTTCGTGCCGTGCGGTGTGGATCAGGCCAACCCGAGGACGCTCGCGACGCTGATCCACCCGGCGAGTGGGCCGAAGCAGATGCAGATGTACCTGATGGAGCAGGGGCAGAACCCGGCGGACGCGATCGCGGCCATCGCGGAGATCCTCATCTCCAGCATGCTCGCGTCCGGGCAGAGCATGGCGCAGGGCAGCTCGGGCATGATCCTGCCGGCCAAGCAGGACCTGCCGCCGGGCATCAGCGCCCACTCCTCGGACGACTTCGTCTGATGGCGGCGGCGACGGAGACCGGCCCGGTGGAACCGGCGCCGGAGGGGAAGTGGCAGGGGTACGTCGACCTGTACGTGGTCGGCGACCCCGGACGGGCCGCCGCGGGTGTGGTGCCGCTGCCCGACGAGAGCGCGTGGGACCGCAGGGACACCGTGCTCGACGCGTTCACGTTGCGCGACGGGCGGACGCGGCTCGTCGAGGTGCGCGCGGCGAGCGTGCGCGGCTTGGCACACCGGGCCTACGGGCGGGTGCGGCAGGACGAGTACGGGTACCGCCGCACGTCCGACGGGCGCTACCTGGTGATCTGCGTCGCGGACGGGGTCTCGTCCGGCGAGCTGTCGCACAAGGCGGCCACACTCGCCGCGCGGTGGGGCACCAAGTGGCTCGCCGGCCTTCTCGAACGCACCGAACCAGCGGACCTGCCGTGGGGACAGTTCGTTCGAGGGGTGGCGGGCGCGATCGAGCGCTACGGCCGGAAGTTGTTGCGGGGCAGGGAAGATCTCGACGCGGAGAAGTGTGATCTGCGGGAGGTCGCGCACCGGCTCGCGACCACCGTGTTGTACGCGGTCGTCGACCTGCGGGCACATGAAGGTGTGCACACCGCGCACGTCGTGACGGTCGGCGACACCTCGGCGTGGGTGCTGCGCGAGGGCGGCCAGTGGGAACCGCAGGAGGCGGTCAAGAACGACGGAGCCGACGTGTACTCGGCGAGCGTGCAGGCACTGCCTCTGCCGCCCGTCACCGATCCGGTGCCGGTGCGGACGACGATCCGCGCGGGTGAGGCGTTGGTGCTCATGACCGACGGCATCGGTGACCCGCTCGGGCAGGGCACGGGCCCGGTCGGCCGGTTCCTCGCGGACGTCTGGTCGCGGCCGCCCGCGTCCGGAGTGGAGTTCGCGGCGCAGATCGGCTTCGCGCGCAAGAGCTTCGACGACGACCGCACGGTGGTCGCGGTGTGGCCGGTGAGCGCGCGGTGAGTTCACACACCATCGGTCTGCACGCGCTGGGCCCGCTCGGCGGGCAGCTCGGCGCGGGCGGCCAGGCGAAGGTCTTCCTGGCACCGGCCATCACGCTCGACGACGTGGCCGGACCGTTGGTGTACAAGCAGTACAAGCCCGGCCACGTGCCGCCGCACGGGTTGAACGCCGTCGTCACGCGGCGTCTGCGCATGGACGTCGCGACCCGGCAACGGCTCGACCGGCTCACGGCGTGGCCGGTGCGGATCGTGGAGCAGGAAGGGGCGGTGAGCGGCGTGCTGATGCCGCTCATCCCCGACGACTTCTTCGAGGACCGGTTTCTGCCGAGCGGGCAGGCCAAACGCAGCCTGCGGGAGGTGCAGCACCTCTTCATCGATCCGGACCGCGCCACCAGGCTCGGCATGCCCGCGCCCACGGCTGCCCAGCGCCTGCTGGTCTGCCGTGACTTCGCCGCCGCACTGCACCTGTTGCACCGCAACGATCTCGTGATCGGTGACATCAACGCGAAGAACGCGGTGTTCCGGCTCGGCAGCCGGCCGTGCGTCATGCTCGTCGACTGCGACGCCATCCGCATCAAGGGTTCGTCGGCGGTCGTCAAGCAGCTCAACGCGCCCGACTGGGATCCACCGGAGGACCTGCTCAGCCAGGCCACCGACCTCTACAAGTTCGGCCTGTTCGTGTTGCGCTGCCTCGCACCCGGCGCGATGGGGTCGGTGTCGCGCGACCCCGCCAGGGCCAACGCCGTGCTGGCGCCGGAAGGCAGGGCGTTGCTGCGCGCGTCGTTGAGCCGCCGTCCGGCCGATCGGCCGACCGCGCAGGACTGGGGCCGTTTCTTCGACGGCCTGCAGCCCGTGGTCCGGCGGCAGAGCGCACCCGCACCCCCGGCGCCGGTCACGTCGACGTCCGGCTGGAAGCGCGACCCGAAGACCAAGAGGTGGGTGCAGGCTCCATGACGTCCTGCACGGTCTGCGGCCTGCCGCCGATGAACAGTTACGAGATCTCGTTGCACGGTGAGGCGACCTGCGCCACGCACCCCGTCGTGGACAGGTGCACGCTGTGCGTGAGGCCACGCCACGCCGGCGAACGGAGTTGGGCCAGGTTCACCTCCACGACTGTGCGCTGCCCGACCTGCGTGAGCGTCGCCGTGGAGACACAGCAGGACGCCAGAAAACACATCCCGCGCGTACGTGCGGACATGGCCGCGCTCGGAATCGCGTTGCCCCAACGGGTACGGGTGACCCTGGTCGACCCCGACGTCATGAACCCCGACACGCGGTCGTTGTGCCTCGGTCGCACGTTGCAGCGCGTCTGGGAGGACACCGCGGTCACGGACGTGCTCGGGATCGAGATCGCCGGTGGTCTCACCGAGACCCACTTCTGCGCCACGGTCGTGCACGAGATCGGTCACGCGTGGCTCGCCCAGCGCGGCGCGCCCGGCCTCGACCACACCCTGGAGGAGGGCGTCTGCGAGCTGTTCGCCGGCGCCTGGCTCAAGCGTCAGCGCACGCCGTTCGCCGACACCTTGCGGCAGTCCGCGCTGGAGAACCCCGATCCGGTCTACGGCGGTGGCTACCGCCTTGTGCGCGAAGCCGTGGTGCGGCACGGGATCGCCGTTGTGCTCGACCACATCTGCGCGCGAGGAGAGTTGCCGTGAGAGGAAACGACATGAGCGAGCCGGTCACCAGGACGTTCCTGGTGGTGGACATGGAGAAGTCCAGCAGCCGGGAGAACGAGGAGCTGCCGGTGCTGCGCCGTCAGCTCTACACGATGCTGCACGAGGGCATCACCGCCGCCGGCCTGCTCGGCGGCTTGACCGTCACGGAGGACAGGGGCGACGGCGTGCTGGTCATCGCCGACGCGAGCGTCATCGCGGTGTTGTCGAAGCTGACCCAGAAGCTGGTCGACGAACTGTCCCGCTACAACGCGACGGTCGACCCGCCGGCGTGGCTGCGCCTGCGCATCGCCATCCACAGTGGACTCGTGCACCGCGACCCCAGAGGGTGGAGCAGCGAGGAACTGACCAAGACGTTCCGCATCTGCGACCTCCCGGAGGCGAAGGAGACGCTGAGCGCGGCACATCGCGCGCAGGCCATCGTGATCGTCTCCGACCACGTGTTCGGCACCGTGGTGAAGCACGGCTACAGCAAGCTGCCGAAGGACAGCTTCGGCGAGATCAAGGACGGCGTCGCGTGGGCGTGGGTGCCTGGTTACCTGAGCCCGCCCGTGCCGGCCGCCGTTCCGCAGGCCGTTGCCGAAACCGAGCCGTTGTCGCGGAAGCGGGACGTGACCAACAGCGTCAGCGGAACCGTCACCGGCAACGTCGTCCAGGCCGGCGAGATCGGGCAGGTCGACGCCCGCAACTACTTCCGAGGTCCCCGATGAGCGACGACGGCCAGGCCAAGCCGCCGGACCCGGTCGAGCAGAAACCGGACCCCAAGCCGGAAGCCCCGGCGCCACCCGCCTCGGACGCGGAGGGCAAACCCGCGCCGGAGGCCGAGAAAGCCGAGAAGTCCGAGAAGCCGGACAAGGAGGAGCAGCAGCACAAGGCCCGTGGCCAGGAGGAACCGCCCGACGCGAAGCGCAACGCCTCCGATCCGCGCAACGCCCGCAAGCTCTTCCAGGACACTCGTGCGCTGGACAACGCCGTCGCCGCGATCCTCGGCGACCGCTCGATCGGCAACGTCTTCCTGACCAGCTCGATCGGTCTCGTCGACGCGGGTTCGCTCGGCCAGCCCGGTGGCGCGTCCCATCGCGCGGTGCCCAGCGGCCCGATCTCGACCGAGGTGATCCGCTCGGTCACGGCCACGTTCGTCGCGCCGGCGAGCTACGACACGCTGCGGGAACGGTTGCGCAGCCAGTGGATCGTGCTGCTGCGAGGGCCTGCCGGTTCGGGACGCACGGCGACCGCGTTGCACCTGCTGGGCAGCGAGTGCGCCGAGGGCGTCGCCAAGCTCAGCCCGGACACCAGCCTGCGCAACCCGTCCGGCACGCTCACCCTGGACGACGACCACGGGTACCTGCTCGAGTCGCTGGAGGTCGACCAGGCGGCCTCGTTGAACGAGTACACCCTCGGGCTGTGGCAGCGGCAGCTCGAGAGCTCGCGGGCCCGGATGATCGTGCTCGTCGACGCGGGCACCGCGATGCGGGAACACGAGCTCGCGCACTACCTCGTCGACACCGCGCAGCTCGCGGACGGCAGGGCGTTGGTGGCGAGCCACTTCCAGGTGCAGCTGACGGTCTCGGGCAAACCGGGACAGCAGCTCGACGACTACCCCGAGTTCGGTGAGCTGGTCGAGGAGGTCGTCGGAGTCACCGCGCGCGCACACGACCTGGCCGACTTCGGCCGCGGCCTCTCGCAGATCGTGCTGGGGCAACGGGACATCGACGATCTGCGGCAGAGCTACACGCGCACCGCGGAGTCCGGGTTCCGGGAATGGTTCGACGGTCTCGGTGACAACGAGCAGAGGGCGTTCGCGATCGCCCTCGCGGTGTTCGACGGCATGCCGTTGCAGGTCGTTTCGGAGGCCGCGACGAAGCTCGCGAAGGCGATCCAGGCCGCGGAGGTCCCGGATCGCAGGGCGCGGGTGCGCGACGTTTTCGCCGTGCGCCGGCTGAGCCTCGTCGAGCGGGTGCACGCCGAGATCACCACGTCGGTGGAGGACAGCGACCTCGGCAGCCTGACCGTCGAGGTCGTCCGGTACCGCGACCGGCGCAGGCCGCGCCGAGTGCTGGAACACGTCTGGCGCGAGTACCCAGAGGCGCATCAGGTGGTGCGCAAGTGGTTGTGCGACCTCGGCAGCTCGGCGGACCGGCAGGTGCGGACCCGTGCGGGCGTCGCGGTGGGGCTGCTGAGCCTCTCCGAGTTCGATCACGTGCGCCGGCACGTGCTGGAACCGTGGGCCGACATCCGGCACGACTGGGAACGCCAGGCGGTCATCGGCGCGCTGCGGCTGCCGATGATGCAGCCGCACCTCCAGCCGTTGATCAACCGCATGCTGACCTGGTGGCTGCGGGGCAAGACCGCGACCGGCCGGCGGATCGCCGCGGTCGCCGTCCTCGGCACGTTGCCGATCATGGAACCGGCGCGGGTGCTCAAACTGCTGCGCAAGGCGGCGGACACCGACGAGGAAGCGATGATCATCGCGCTCGCCGACTCGATCACCAACCTCTCGCTCGACCTCGACCGGCTCGGCCTGGTGCTGGAGGCGTTGCTGAGCTGGACGCTCGCCCGGTCGATCCGGGTGCGCGCGGTCGGGCTCAACTGCGTGCTCCAGCTGTGCACCTTCCTCGAGGCAGAGGTCGAGGGCAGCGCGGAACCGTGGCCTGGCCTGTTGCGGGTGGCGGAGGGCGAGCACCGGACTGCCGTCGTGGAGCTGATCGCCAGGGCGATCGAGGCCCCGTTCTTCATGCCGGAGACCTACGAGGTCGTCCGGCGCTGGGTGAACATCGCGCAACGCGACGAGGCGCAACGCGAGCCGCTGGGCGCGCTGCTCGTCGACGTCGTCCGGACCACCGGTAGCCGGACATCCCTGCGCCACAACCTGATCCGCTGGGCGAGGGGCCGCAACGGCCCGGTCGACGCCGTCGTCGAGCTGATCGCCGTACTCGATCGTGAGGACCACCAATCGTGAACCAGCCACAGCAGAACTCGGCCGCCAACGCGCTCATCACCAAGCTGGAGCCGAGCAGGAGCGACCTGTTCCGCGACCGCCCGATGCCCGGTGGCGAGCGCGCCACCGTCTACCTGGATCGGCGAGGCCAGCTCTACCAGTCGGACCGGCCGCTCACCGCCGGCGAGATCGCGATCAACCGGCCGCGTTCGGTGTACCTGGTGGACACCTCCGTGCACCCGTACACCCTCGTCCTCGACGTGATCGCGCAGGAGGACGCGTTCCCGTTCCACGCCGAGGTCATGGCGCGATGGCGGATCGGCAATCCGTGCGAGGCGGTGCAGACCAGCCTGGTCGACGCCGGCCACGTGCTCGCGCCCTACCTGCGTCAGACGTTGAGCGAGATCAGCACCTCGTACGCCATCGAGGAAAGGTCCGCCGCCGAACGCGCGATGATCCGCTACTTCTCCGACCAGGGCCCGCTGATGCTCGCGCAGGGCGTGCAGCTGGTCCACTGTTCGGTGTCGCTGACCTTGGACGGCCCCGCGCTCGAGGAGCTGCGCAAGCGCAAACAGCACGAGTGGAACGCGCAGGAGTACGCGCGTCAGACCACCGCCCTGCACCAGAACGCCGAGCTCGAAAAGGTGCAGGAGAGGACCCGGCACACGCGCGAACGGGCCGAGACCGAACACCAGCTGACTCTCACCCAGCGGCGGATGGTCTTCTACGGCGAAGCTCTCGCGGGAGGTCAGGACTCGCTCGTCGCGCTGCAGCTGGCGAGCAGCCCGGCCGAGGTGAACAACGTCCTCGCGCTGTTCATGCAGCGCGACCGGATGGACTTCGAAACGGCGAAGGACCTGCTCAACTCCTTGCTGGAGAACCGATTGGTCAACCACAGCGACGTGCAGGGCATCATGAGCCAGGCGTCGTCCGTCATCGCCAACCAGCTGTCGAGGGCGTCGCTCGGCCTGCCGGCTCCCGCCCCCGCCCCCGCGCCCGGCCTGTCGATCAACGCAGCGCCGCCGCGGCCGATGGCGGACCAGATCTCGTCGGGGCCGATCACCGCGGAGATCCTCCTCGATCTGCCCCCGGACTTCGGGGAGGACGACGATGACGACGACTAGCGGCTTGGGCGAGGTGCCGTTGGCCGGGTTGCTCGTCGAGCCGCTCGACAAGGCCCTGCTGGACGCGGGGATGAACCCGTGGCTCGCCCAGACCGCTGAGTTCTTCCTGCTCGTGGTGCTGCTCTACGTGGTGACAGGGTTCCTGGTGCGCAGGGGATTCCCGTTGCTGCGGCTCGCGGCGCGGCCGGTCGTCGAGGCGGTGGCGGACACGGTGATGGTGCTGGTCCTGCTGCCCGAGTTCGTGTTCACCCGGACGCTGACGCGGCTGCGGTTGTCCCTGCCGTCGGTCGTCTACTTCTACGGTGACGCGGTGGTCGCCGGGAACACGGCCGTTAAGTCGGCGGCCACCGGGCTGGTCCGCGCGCTGGCATGGCTCCAGAAGAGGCCGAAACCGTTCGTCATTGCGTTCGTTTTCCTGTTCTTCTTGCTGTGGAACGTGAACACCTGCTTGCCTGGTCCTGCTGGATGTGTGACCCCCGTGTCCCAGTGGACGACCGGCGCGGGCACGTGGCTCGACGAGCAGAAGGTCAAGGGGGCCCGATGAGCGGGCCGTGGGTGCCGGGGTCGATCTTCGACCACCTGCCCGGCGGTGAGCGCGCGATCGTCATGGACGCGGGTGTGCGGCGCGTGTTCTCGTCCGACGAAGTGCTTTTGCGCCAAGGAGATCCAACGGATCACGTGTTCGTCCTGCTGAACGGCTGGGTCCGGGTGTCGGTCTCCACCGATGACGGCCGCGATCTGCTGCTGGCGTTTCGCGGTCCTGGTGACGCGGTCGGTGACCTCGCCGCTGTGCACGGCACGGACCGCACGGCGAGTGTTCGCGCGCTGGAAGACGTTGCTGTCACGCAGTTGCGCCGCGAACAGTTCGTGGACCTGCTGCACACCCGGCCGGCGATCTCGATGGCGATGATCAAACAGCTGTCCGCGCGCCTCGTCGAACTGGGCGAGGCGAGGGCGCTCTTCGCGTCGCTCGACGTGACCCGCCGGGTGGCCGCGTGCCTGTTGCGGCTGGTGGACCTGCACGGAGTCCCTGCCGGTCACGGCATCACCTTGCGCATCAAGCTCAGCCAGCAGGACGTGGCGAGTCAGGTCGACGCCTCGGCGCGTTCCGTGGCCAGGGCTTTCGCGGTGCTGCGGGATCGTGGGATCGTGTCCAGCAGCAGAGCCCGTGTGACGATCGGTCGTCCGGACGTGCTGCGCGCCCTCGTCGGCTACCCGCCAAATGGCAGGTAGCGACACCGTCATCCGTCGATGCCCCGGCCCGCTGGCCGGGGCATTCTTGTTCTCGCGGGCATCGAGGGGAGAAAAGGCGATGACACTCTGGCTGTCGATCAGAACCTTGCTGAAGATGGGTTTCCTGATGTTCGCCGTGGGCATGTTGCTCGGATTCCTCGTCGGTGCTGCTTTCTAGTTCGGTTCACTTCGGGAATCGGTGGGAATAATTTGTGTCGCTCCGTCACCCTGCCCTGCTCGATTTCGGCATGAAAGGGGGTGTGGAATATGGAGAGTCACTCGATCGTGGAGATTGTGTTCTGCCTGTTGGTTCTGCTCTTCTGATGGCGCGCCTTGTGGGGTGCGCACGGAACCGTGGTGTTCCACGGTGAGAGAGGCGGTGGTGGTCGGTGGAAGGTCAGCAGATGTTCAACGAGCTCAAGGAGATCCGCAGGGGGCGAGGTCTGCGCGCGGACGACCTGCACGAGCGCGTTGGCCTGTCGCTGCGCACCGTGTGCGGTGTGACCGACCTCGACCACCCCGCCCTGGTCAGGCGCAAGATCATCCTTCAGCTGACCAAGCTGAGCGCGAAGCTGCCGAGCGACCTGCACCTGGCCGCGACGGTGGCGCTCGGCCTGCACCCGGACGCCGCCGGCGAGTTCCTGGACCAGCGCGTCGCCTGGCTCGCCAACACCTACGACCGTGACCCCCGTACCGCGCGGCGACGTGTGGACAACGCGTTCAAGATTCTGGCGGAACTGCTCCACGACGCGGGGATGCGTGACCGGAAATCGGGTTCCTACTCGCCGGACGGGTGGTACGTGGAATCACTCCGGGGATTTCTGCGGCTGGACCAGGACCTGCCGAGCCTGACCGAGGAACGGCGAATAATCGCGGCCGTGGACGACCTGGACGAACTGATCCTCTCCATGAGCGCGCCACGTCACCCGGAAATCGGTGACGAGTTCAAAATTCGTGCCGAGATGGTCTACGGCGGCGAGATCGTGGCGGAGGAACAGGTGTCCTCGTCCCATTCGCGGTTCGTCGTGCGGCTGCCCGCCCCGCTGACCCTCGGCCAGGCGCACAACTACAGCATCGAGTTCACCTCGTATCCGAGGCGGTGGATGCGGCCTTACTACGTCTTCACGCCGCTGCGCCGGTGCGAGGAGTTCTCGGTCCGCGTGCGTTACGGCTCGCACGCGGTGCCGAAGAACGTGTGGCGGATCAGTGGCCTGCCGGCCAAGGCGTACGAGGACTTCGTGCCGGGCGACGACGCGTTGACCGTCGACCGGCTCGGCGACATCTCCCTCGAGTTCCACGACCTGCAGCAGGGGCTGAGCTACGGACTGCAGTGGCAGGAGGAGTGAGCGCGGCTGCTCACCCGGTCCTCCGGCCTGGCGCCACGTGGTGGTCGGTAGGTTCCCACGGCGGCACGGACACGGCGACGAACCGTGCGCCGTCCTCTCCCGCGGTCACTCCGTGGTGGACACCGGGCGGGATCGCCACGACGTCGCCCGTGTGCAGGGTCCTGGGGACGCCGTCGAGCGACACGGTGACCGAACCTGCCAGCACGACATAGGTTTCCTCGGTGCGCAGGTGGAAGTGTTCTTCGACGACGGCGCCAGGGGCGAGCGTCGAGTGCGCGACGGTGTGGCTCGTGCTGTTGCCGAGTTGGGGGCCCACGAGTTCCTGGAGGACGTGACTGTCCGTCGTGGTGGGCTTGATCGTGGTGTGAAAGGCCGCCGATGGCGCGGGGGCGGCGGCGACACTGGCCACATAGGACTGGATTTCGAGTGGAAGTGGCTGCACGCCGGGCTTTGCGGTGCGCCAGCCTTCGGTGAGCAGCCAGTCGCAGCTCAGGACGGTGACGGCGCTGAAGAGGTCCCAGAGGTCGTCGCCGTACGTGCGGCCGGCCGCCAGGTTCACCGGGCTGCCGCCGGCCAGGACGTACAGGGACTTGCCCGCCGGGCGGTATTCCACGATGCCCGGTTGTGCTTCGCCCACCAGGCTTGCGTTCAGGTGTCCGAAGTCGATCTCGGCCGGGGAGTGGCCGGCGTTCGCGACGATCGCGCCGTCGGGCAGGCGGTTCAGGACGTCGGCGTCGAGCACGCCTGTGCGACCGGTCGCGGTGACGACGTAGTCCGCGGCGTGGGCGGCGGCCTGCGGGGTGGGGACGACGGTGTGGCCGGCCAGGTGGGCGTTGAGTGCTCGCAACGGGTGGGGTTCGGCGACGGTGACCAGGGCGCCGAGCTTGCGGGCGCGGTCGGCCACGCCTTCGCCCACCTTGCCGTAGCCGACGACGAGGAAGCGCTTTCCTTCCACGGACATGCCGGTGAGCCACGCGATGGCGCCCAGCACGCCGGCGGCGACGTGGTGGCGGTGTTCGACGTCCTGCTTCAGCGGGATCTCCGCCCACTGCAGCACGGGGAACCCCACGGACAGCTCGTTGAGCGCGTGGATGCCGGTCGTCGTGGACTCGACGGAGGCCAGGGGTGGCACGCCCGCGGTGACGAGGTGGCTGACCAGCTCGCCGCCGGTGTCGAAGACGAACTCCGGCCGCCACTCGGCAGCGGTTTCCACGTCACCGAGAAATGTGAAAGACGAGAGATGCTCCAAGACCTCGGGTGGAGCTGTGTTCGGGTCGCATATTCCAAGTCGGAGGTCCACGCCCGTGCTCTTGAGCCACTCGAACAGCGGTACCGAGTTCGCGGTGATATGACCCCAGTAAGCGAAGCGCCTACCGGCAGCGCGGCGCCCATTCAAGTCGTTGATGATGCGGTGGGTCACCGGCATGGTGCGTTTTTGCCAGTTCAGCAGGGGAATCAGTGCCGAGTCCGTCATCTTGATCCTTGTGTCGAGTTGGCCGAATCGAGGGTGAGCCGCCCGGTATCGGCCACGAGTTGTTCACCTTGAAGTAGCAGTGATACATGGGTCGGGACCTGCACTTGTGTAGCACTTGCAAGGTGGTTGCGTAGTCCGTTGATTCTGTGCCAAGGTGTTGGACAACGCAGAGAGAATCAGCCCGGGGGGGCTTGGACTTGCGAACAATTGTGATCGGTACTGGGTTCGGCCGACAGCATCTCTCCTGGTTGTCGGAATGTACAGGTGCTGACGTCCGGTATATCGGCTTTTCTCGTGATGAGGGGCATGCACGGGAGCTGGCCGCTGAGTTCGGTGTTGCCGAAGTGACCGCGGATCCACTGGCGGTCATCGAGTCGGGCGAGGTCGACGCGGTCGCCGTGGCGAGTCCGCCCGCTACTCACGAGCAATACCTGACGGCGGCGGTGGCGGCGGGGCTGACGGTTGTCAGTGACAAGCCGCTGGCCGCCGACCTGGCGGGCGCCGGCCGGATCGTCGCTCTCGCGGAAGCCGCGGGGGTGGCCAACGCGGTCACCTTCCAGTGGCGGGCCAACACGGCGTTCCGGCGGCTGAAAGCGTTGCTCACGAGGGGGGAACTCGGTGAGGTCGTGCATCTCGACCTCGAGTTCCGGCACGACTTCCTGGCTGGGCCGACGACGGCGTGGCCGTGGCGGCACAGGTGGGAAACCGCAGGTGGGGGTGCACTCGGCGACATGGGTGTGCACCTGTTCGACCAGGTCCGCTGGCTCGTGCCGGGGGACTGGTCCGCCACGGCGGCGACCGCGTCGGTCGTGTGGCCGCTGAGGCAGGCGGCCGACGGCTCCGGGGTCGTGGAGTGCGAGACGGATGACGTCGCCGAGGTGTTGCTGAGCAACGGAACTGCAGGCGCGCGGGTGTTCGTGTCGCGTGTCTCCAGTGGTTATCGCACGGTCCGAATCCAGGTTTCCGGCACTCGCGGCGTTGCGGTGCTGACAGCGGATCCGGACGACGGCAGTGCCACGCTGGTCATCCGATCGGCGGAGTCCGACCAACTGGACGTGCGGTTCGGTCCGGACACCATGAATCCCTATGCCGCGCTGTTCGCACAGGATCCGGAATCGGCGTCCTTTGCGGACGGACATGCGGCTCAATTGCTGGTAGACGGGGCATTGCGGCTCGGCTGCGCAACGCCTTCGGTAATTCTGACAGGTTCGCTGAACCGAATTTGAGCAGTGTGTGAACATCAGTCGATTCATTCTCCCGGATGAATCGGCGGTGTTCGCCTGCCTGGGGAGGGGTACGGAAATGTCACAGCCAATCCTTCTTGCCGTTGCCGGTATGGGCAACAACATCTCGGCGTTGTTCCAGGGGGCCGAGTACTACCGCAAGCTCGCGGCCGAGGGGTTGTCCGAGGAGGACTTCCCCGGCATCAAACTGCCGCGCATCGGCGGTATCGGAGTTTCCGACATCGAGTTCGTCGCCGCGTTCGACGTCCATCCCAACAAGGTGGGTTCGAAGTTCGGGGACGCTGTTCTGGCTTCGCCGAACAACTACCCCCGCCTCGACGTCGACCTGCCCAATCCCGATGTGATCGTGGACGAGGGTCTGCCGGCGGACTTCACCCCGCAGCAGTTCGACGCGGTGGTGTCGAGGCTGCGGGAGAGCGGTGCCGAGGTGCTGCTGTACTCGTTGCCGACCGGCCTGCAATGGGCGGCGACGGCGTACGCGAAGGCGGCCCTGGAGGCCGGTGTCGCGTTCGTCAACTGCACGCCAGAACTCGCGGCGCGCGACGAGGAACTGCTGGCCGCGTACGAGGCGGCGGGTGTGCCGCTGATCGGTGACGACCTGGCGAGCCACCTCGGCACGTCGGTCGTGCACCGCGTGCTGCTCGGTCTGCTCAGCGACCGCGGCCTCACGCTGTCGAGCAGCTACCAGCTGAACTTCGGTGGCAACGAGGACTTCCGCAACCTGCGCGACGCCGGTGCGAGCAAGCGCCAGTCGAAGCTGAACGCGCTGGCTCAGGAGGGCGTCGACACCTCGCGGGTCGAGGTCATCCCGTCCGCCGGGTTCATCGGGCAGCTCAAGGACAACAAGGTCGCGATCCTCAACGTGGAGGGTCAGGGCTGGGCCGGCACGCCGGTCTCGCTCGACCTCAAGCTCAAGGTGCAGGACTCCAGCAACGCGGCCGGCGTGATCATCGACCTGATCCGGGTCGCGGCGGCGGCGAAGCGCGTCAACGCGGGTGGCTTCTCGGCCGCCGCGGTGCCGGTGCTGAAGTCGCCGGCCGGCGGTCACCCGAAGTACTCCGCTGCCGACGTGCGCGAGTCGCTGAAGCAGCTCGACGGAGTCACGGCAGGTCAGTGATGGCAGCCACCACCGCTCCCGTCCGGGTCGTCGTGCTCGCCTACCCGCGAGTCGACGAGCTCGACCTGTTCGGCGCGTACTCCGTGCTCGCGAAGGCCGCACCGCGGTTCGACGTGCGCATCGCGGCACGCGACGAGCAGGTCACCGGGTCGGGCGGCGTCACCTTCACGGCGGGCACCGATCTCGCCGCGGTGGAGTCCGCCGACGCCGTCGTCGTGCCCGGCGGGCGCGGTGCGGTGGACGCGGCGGCCGACGCCGGACTGCGGGAAGTGTTGCGGGCGGCCGATTCCCGGGGCGCGGCGATGTACGGGGTCTGCTCCGGCACCCTGCTCATCGCGGCGGCCGGGCTCGCGGACGGCCGCAGAGTGGCTGTGCACCACGGGAAACGTGAACTGCTCCGCGCGCACCCGGTCGGGGACGTCGTCTCCGGCCTGGTGCGCGACGGGCGGGTCAGCACGGTCGGCGGTGACCACCGGGACTCGGTGAAGTCCGTCGACCTCGCGTTCGCGTTGCTCGCGGACTTCGCGGCGGACCTCGTCGAACCGATCTCCACGCGGATGGAGACCCGGCCAGGCAGGAGGGCGTCGTGACGCGGGGCTGGGTGCTGGTGACCGGCGCGAGCAGGGGCATCGGCGCGGCGGTCGCGCGGCGGCTGGCGAAGTCCGGTTTCGACCTGCTGCTGTGGGCACGTGACCAGGACGCGCTGGCCTCGGTCGCCGCCGAGGCCGGTGACGTCCAGGTGCGCACGACCGCGGTCGACGTCGGCGACGCGGCTCAGGTGGAGGCGGCGGCGCGAACGCTGCCGCAGCTCACCGGGGTCGTGCTCAACGCCGGCAGCGGCAGGTGGGCACCGTTGCGCGAGGTCACGCCGGACACGTGGTCCGCCACGGTCAGGACGAACCTCGACGGCCCGTACCACGTGCTGCGTGCGGTGTTGCCAAAGCTTGCGGCACAAGCACTTGTCGTCGGCATGCTCTCCGACTCGGTGCGCTACCCGCACGCCGAACGCGCCGCCTACACGGCGTCGAAGGCGGGCATGGCGGCACTGCTGGAGGTCGTCCGGCGTGAGGTGCGGGAGAACGGCGTGCGGATCAGCGCGCTGCTGCCCAGCCGTGTCGACACGCACTTCCAGGGCAGTTATGCCGAAGCCGCACCAGGGACGCGCGAAGGCGCACTCAGTGCGGACGACGTCGCGGAGGTGGTCGGCGGCCTCTTCGACCTGCCAGGTCACGTCGAGGTGCGGCACCTGGAGTTCGCGGCGATGACCTCCAGCTACGGCCCATTCCCGGAGAGGGTGACATGAAGACCACGCTCATCCCCCAAGGACATTCCAAGCCGGTCGGGAAGTACTCGCCGGGGCTCTCCGTCGACGGCGGCCGGTTCGTGTTCGTCAGCGGCCAGGTCGCGACGGACGCGCACGGCAACGTCCTCGGCCCCGGCGACGCGGCGAAGCAGACCGAGGTCGTGTTCGACCGCATCGAGCAGGTGCTCGCCCAGGCGGGCGCGACGCTGGCCGACCTGGTCAGCCTGGTGATCTACGTGGTGGACGTGAAACGCGACTTCGCCGCGGTGTCGGGGGTGCGCAACCGCGTGCTCGACGACCCCTCGCCGACGAGCGCGCTCGTCGAGGTGTCGAGCCTCGTCGAGGACGGCTGTCTGGTCGAGATCAGCGGAATCGCCGTGGTGGAGCCGAAATGAGCCCGGTGCTGGACCAAGCTCTGTCCGAAGTGGACGGAGATCGGCTGCGGGCGGCCGCGGCGGGGGCACGCGTCCTCGTCGTCGGATCGCTCAACGTCGACCTGATCCTGGAGACCGGCGGTGACCAGCCGCCGGACGAGGGCGCGGTGGAGGTGCACACGGCCACCACGCTCGTCGGTGGCCACGCGGGGAACTGCGCTTCTGCGCTCGCCGCGCTCGGCATCCAGGTGAGCGTCGCCGGCGCCGTCGGCCAGGACCCGGACGGTGATCTGCTGATCGCCGACCTGGTCGAACGCGGTGTCGACGTCACGGGCGTGCGGCGGCGCGCGGACCAGCCGACCGGACGCGTGGTGATCCCGGTGTTCGGGGAGAAGCACTACATGCTGCTGATCCGCGGCGCGAACGACTCGTTCGGCGCGGCCGACCTGCTCGACGTCGTCGACGACGAGTACGACGCCGTGATGCTGTTCGACCCGAACGCCGAGGCGTTGCGCGCGGTCCGCCGCCGCAAGAGCCTGCTGTGCTGGACGCCCGGTGGTGTCTACTCCGCTCATCCCGTTGCGGCACAGGTGGTTCCGCACTGCGACGTGGTGTTCGTCAACCGGGCCGAACGCGACCAGCTGGCCGGGAACGTGGTCGACGTGCCGGGCGAGCTCGTCGTGACGCTCGGTGGCGACGGCTCGATGCTGCGGCACGACGGTGACGAGGTGGTCATGCCCGCACGCCGGGTACCGGTGGTGGATCCGACCGGCGCGGGTGACGCGTTCGCCGCCACCTACCTGTTGACCAAGCTCGCGGGCGTCACCGCACGTAGTCGTTTGGCTACCGCTAACGTGAGTGGGGCACTCGCTGTGGGTGCCACTGGGGCGAGGTCCCGGCTCGCGACGATGCCGGACCTCCTACTTCACGTGTCCGAAAACAGAAACGGGTAAATCAACCATGAGCATGCTGCGAGACATCTCGCTGGCAGGTGCGGGGCAGACCAAGATCGAGTTCGCCTCGCGCCGGATGCCGGTCCTGGCCGCGCTCGCTGAGCGCTTCGCCGAGACCAAGCCGTTCGCCGGCCATCGGATCGCGGCCTGTCTGCACGTCACGACCGAGACCGCGAACATGTGCAAGGCGCTCGTCGCCGGCGGTGCCGAGCTGGCCCTGTGCGCGTCGAACCCGTTGTCCACCAAGGACGACGTCGCCGCGTCCATTCAGCGCGACATCGGCGCCGAGGTGTTCGCGATCTACGGTTGCGACCGCGAGACGTTCTACAAGCAGGTGCAGGGTGTGCTCGACATCCGGCCGACGATCGTGGTGGACGACGGCGCCGACCTGACGTCGATCATCCACAACGACTACCCGCAGCTGCTGGAAGACATCATCGGCGGCACCGAGGTGACGTCGACCGGCGTGCTGCGCATGCGCAACATGGAGACCGACGGCGCGCTGAAGTACCCGGTGCTGCCGACGAACGACGCGGCGACCAAGCACCTGTTCGACAACCGCTACGGCACCGGTCAGAACACGATCGACGGCATCCTGCGCGCGACGAACATGCTGCTCGCGGGCTCCACCGTCGTCATCGTCGGCTACGGCTGGTGCGGCCGCGGTGTCGCGATGCGGGCGCGCGGCATGGGCGCCAACGTGATCATCACCGAGATCGACCCGATCCGCGCGCTGGAGGCCAAGCTCGACGGCCTGCTGGTGATGAAGCTGGACGACGCGCTCGCGCACGGCGACATCTACGTGACGGTGACCGGAAACCGGGACGTCATCACGCTTTCGCACATGGAGCGGATGAAGGACGGCGCGGTGATCTGCAACTCCGGTCACTTCGACGTCGAGATCGCGGTCGAGGCGCTGCAGAAGGCCGCGGTGGACCGCCGTGAGCTGCGTCCGAACTGCGTCGAGTACGTGCTGGCGGACGGTCCGCGGATCATCCTGCTCGCCGAGGGCCGCCTGGTCGGCCAGTCCGCGGCCGAGGCCCACCCGGCCGAGGTCATGGACATGACGTTCTCCACGCAGGCGCTGGGTGTCCAGTACCTGATCGAGAACGCCGCCTCGATGAAGCCGGGCGTGCACGAGATCCCGCGGTCGATCGAGAACATCGTGGCCTCGGCCAAGCTGGAGGCGTACGGGGTGACCATCGACACCCTGAGCGACGCGCAGCAGAGCTACCTGACCGACTGGCGCGTCGGCACCTGATCAGACAGCACTGCCGAGCAACCGGGGGGAGGTTCGACGTGAGCGTGCCGCAGTTGGGGTTGAAGGCCAGTGCCGATGGCTGGCGCGGCGTCATCGGCGACGGTTTCACCGTCTCCGGGGTGAGTCTGCTCGCCGCCTGCGTGGTCGACCGCGTCGGCCTCACCACCGGTGCTCCGGTCGTGCTGGTGACTCACGACGGGCGTCGCGCCGGAGCCGAGGCCGCTCAGGCAGCGGCCCGCGCGGCGCTCGCGGCGGGAGCCCGGCAGGTGCGGCTGGTGCCGCACCTGCCCACCCCGACCGCCACCGCGGCCGTGCGGCGCGGGGACGCGGACATCGCCCTGCTGGTCACCGCGAGCCACAACCCGGCGCGGTGGAACGGACTCAAGGTCAAGGTGGCGCCAGGATGCCCGTTGCCACGTGACCTGGAAGCCGAGATCGACGCCCACTTCCAGGTGCGGCGGCTGGACGTGTCGTCCCGCGACGACTTCGTGGCGGAGCCGGCGGACGCCCTGGTGGACCAGCACATCGAGGAAGTGCTGGCCCGCGCCGGCACACCACGGCCGCTCGCCGTCACGGTCGACGGGCTCGGCGGCGTCGCCGGTGAACCTGTGGCGCGGCTGTGCGAACGCCTCGGCTGGACCGTCACCCGCGTCGCCTGCACACCGGATCCGGACTTCGGCGGGATCGTGCCCGACCCCTCGGTCCCCGCGTCGCGGGAGCGGGCCGCCGGGCACCGCACGGACCTGGCGATCGTGCTGGACGGTGACGGCGACCGGATCTACCTGCTGGACCACCTGGGCAGGACGGTCCAGCCGTCCGAACTGCTGGCGCTGTTGCTGGAGCGCCGGGAAAAGCTCGGCGTGCCCACCGCGGGCGTCGCCGTCACGACGTCGACCGGGACGGCGGTGCGCGAGGTGGCCCGGCGCATCGGCGCGCCGGTGCACGAGGTCGGGGTCGGCTTCAAACACCTGTCCCCGTTGCTCGCCACGAACAGCGTGGACGTCGCGGGCGGGGCGGTGGGGGACCTGAGCTTCACCGAGTTCGGCCTGGACCGCGACCCGTTCGCCGCGATCGTCCTGCTGGCGGAGTTGCTGAGCGGCACCGGATCCTCGCTCGCCGCGCTGCTGGACGACCTGCGCGCACGGGTGGGCGGACTCTGCTGGTTCGAGTCCAAAGTGGACGTCGAAGGGGCGGACCCGCGCGCGGCGGGGCTCACGGCGTTGCGCACGTGCGGGCTGGACCCGATCGAGATCACCGAGGTGGACGGCACGAAGTTCTGGTTGCCCGACGGCCAATGGCTGTTGTTGCGCGCGTCCACGACCGAGGGGGGAGTGCGGGTGTACGGCGAACTCGGCGACGAGCACGCCACCCGTGCGCTCGTGCGCTCCGTTGAGGAACAGCTGACAAACGGAATCAATTGGGGAGTAGTCCATGACTGACCAGGTCGGCATCGCCATCATCGGCGGCACAGGTTTCTACAAGTTCCTCGAGGACGCCGAGGACGTGCAGCTCAGCACGCCCTACGGCGAGCCGTCTGCACCGATCAGCATCGCCACCGTCTCCGGCCGCCGCGTCGCGTTCCTCCCGCGGCACGGGCGCAACCACGACTACCTGCCGTCCGAGGTGCCGTACCGGGCGAACCTGTGGGCGCTCAAGCAGCTCGGCGTGCGGCAGATCGTCGCGTTCAACACCGTAGGCAGCCTGCAGCCCGAGTACCGCAAGGGCGACTTCGTGCTGGTCGACCAGTTCGTCGACCGCACCACCGGGCGTCCCGACACGTTCTTCTCCGGTGACATCGGCGCGCACATCAGCTCGGCGGACCCGTACTGCGCCCGGCTGCGCGAGAACTCCGCGAAGGCGCTCGTCGGCGCGGACGCGACCGTGCACCCGAGCGGCACCGTCGTGGTGATCCAGGGACCGCGCTTCTCCACCAGGGCCGAGAGCCGGTGGTTCTCCGGCCAGGGCTGGCACCTGGTGAACATGACGCAGTACCCGGAGGTCGTGCTCGCCCGTGAGCTCGAACTCTGCTACGCCAACCTCTCCTACATCACCGACTACGACGTGGCCGCGGCCGAGATCGTCGGCGAGGAGGGTGCGGAGGTCGTCACGCACGAGGGCGTGCTCAAGGCGTTCAGCGCGGACTCCGAGCGGGTGCTGGACATCGTGCGCCGGCTGGTCGGCGCGATGCCGGAGTCGGCGGAGTGCGGCTGCCAGGCGGCGCTCGCGGGGGCGCGCACGTGACCGAGGAACTGGTGCGGGCGGGGCGCGGCGCGCTCCGCTTCGCACGCTCCCAGATGCCCGTGCTCGACGGCATCCAGCGCGAGGCAGAACGCACCCGTCCGCTGGCGGGGCACCGCATCAGCGGATGCGTGCACCTCACGAAGGAAACCGGTGTCCTCGTGGAACTCCTGGTCGCCGCCGGCGCCGAGGTCGCGTGGACGGGCGGTGACGAGGTGTCGACGCAGGACGAGGTCGCGGAGGCGCTGCGGGCCGCGGGTGTCCGGGTTTTCGGGCGGCGCGGCATGACCACGGCCGAGGTCGAGCAGGGCATCGACGACGTGCTGAAGGCGTTCCCGGCGGGTCCGACCATCGTGCTGGACAACGGTTCCCGCATGATCGAACGGGTCGTGCGCGACCGGTCGGCGTTCCCGGAGCTCGTCGCCGCGACCGAGAAGACCACCGAGGGATCGCGGCGCGTCCGCGAGCTGGACCTCGACTTCCCCGTGGTGTCGGTGAACGACATCGTCACCAAGTGGGAGGTGGACAACACCTACGGCACCGGTCAGTCCACCATCGACGGCATCCTGCGGGCGACCGGCGCGCTGCTCGCCGGCAAGCGGTTCGTCGTCGCCGGGTTCGGGCACGTCGGCCGGGGTGTCGCCATCCGCGCGGCCGGTCTCGGCGCACGGGTGATCGTCACGTGCCGCAGCAACGAAACCGCGGTTCGCGCGCGGCTCGCGGGCTTCGAAGTGCTGTCCCCGGTGAAGGCCGCGGCGCAGGCCGATTTCCTGTGCACCGCGACGGGTTACCCGGACGTCGTCACGGGCGAGCAGCTCGACGTCCTGCCGTCGGGCGCGGTGCTGTGCAACACCGGGCACTCGGTCACCGAGATCAACCTCACCGACCTCGCCGCGCGCACCGCCGAGGTGGAACAGGTGCGGCCGCACGTGGCCAGGCACCACCTGCGCGACGGCCGGTACGTCGACCTGCTGGCGGGCGGCGGCCTGGTGAACCTCGCGGCGGGCGAGGGGAATCCCAGCGAGGTCATGGACGTGACCTTCGCCAACCAGGCGCTCGCGACGCTGGGCCTGGGTGCGGAGGTCCCCGCTCCCGGTGTGCACGAGGTGACGGCGGAGCAGGACGAGGACGTGGCGCGGCGCAAGCTCGCCGCCATGGGCATCCGGATCGACGAGGAGGCAGCGGCATGACGGTGAAGCTCGACACGGCGACCGCGCGCATGCCGGTGCTGGCGGCCATCAGGCGCGAGTTCGGTGAGGTCGCACCGCTGAACGGCCACCGGATCGCGTTGTGCGGGCACGTCACCGCCGAGACCGCGGTGCAGGTGCGGACGTTGCTCGCGCTCGGCGCCGAGATCGTGTGGTGCGCGTCCAGCACGACCACCACCGACGAGGAGATCGCCGCGGCCATGCGCCGGGACGGTGTTGTGGTGCACGGAAAGCGCGGCATGTCCGACGCCGACCTCGCCCGCGGCGCGCACGAGGTGCTCAGCGTGTGGCCCGAGGGCCCGACGCTGGTGCTGGACGAGGGCGCGGTGCTGATCACGGCGCTGCACCGGGACTTCGCGCACCTGCCGGCACCGGTGCTCGCCACCGAGAAGACGCCGGACGGGCTCGCGGCTCTCGCCGGCGTCGGCCCGCTGCGGTTCCCGGTGATCAAGAGCGACGAGTCGTTCGGCAAGGACGCGGTCGACAACCCGCACGGCACTGCGCAGTCGCTGGTCGAGACGATCGCCACGGTCAGCGCGAGGTTGCTGGCGGGCAAGGTGTTCGTGGTCGCCGGGCACGGCCGGGTCGGATCCGGTGTCGCGCAGAAGGCACGCGGGCTGGGTGCGCGGGTCGTCGTCACGGAGGTCAGCGCCACCAAGGCGTTGCTCGCCGTGCTGAACGGCTACGAGGTGCTGCCCATGCGCGAGGCCGCCAGGATCGGTGACTTCTTCTGCACTGTCACCGGCAAACCGGGCGTGATCGGGCGGGACGACCTGCTCGCGATGAAGAGCGGCGCCGTGCTGGCCAACGGCGGGCACCTGCCGTGGGAGATCGACCAGGAAGCGCTTTCCGCGCTCGCCACCGGGCGCAGGGAGCTCGCGCCCGGGCTGGAGGAACTGACGCTGTCCAACGGGAACACCGTGGAGCTGCTGGGAGGCGGGCACATCGTCAACCTCTCGGCGGGACGCGGGAACGCGAGCGAGGTCATGGACGTGACCTTCGCGAGCCAGGTGCTGGCCCTGCAGCTGGTCCTGCCGAAGGCGGCCGACCTGGCTCCCGGGCTGCACGCGCTGCCGCCCGAGTGCGACGAGTACGTGGCCGCGGCGCTGGCGAAGGCGCTGGGCATCCAGCTGGACGAGAAGTAGGAAACGATGCGTGCTGAAGGACTCCACGGCGAACTCGTGCTCATCCGGCACGGGCAGACCCACTGCACCCCGCAGGGCAGGTTCTGCGGCTCCCACGAGGGCGTGCTCACGCCGGCCGGCGAGCAGATGGCCAAACTCGTCGGTGGGCACCCCGCGCTGTCCGGGGTGCGTGCGGTGTACACGAGCCCGGCGGCACGCACCCGTGCGACGGCGGCGTTGGTCGCGGCACAGCACGGCGTGGCGGTCACGGCCGACGAACGGTTGCGCGAGCTGCACTTCGGTGAGTGGGAGGACCTGCTCCCCGCGGACGTCGACCAGGAGCTGTTGCGGCGCTGGGAGTTCGACCCGGCGCTGTTCTCACCGCCTGGTGGAGAGACCGGACTGGCGGTGATGGCACGAGCCGTCGCGGCCGTCCGGGACGCCTTGCGCGAGGGTGGGAAGATCGCCGTCGTGACTCACAAAGCGCCTGTGCGACTCGTGCTCTCCTTCTTCCTCGGCCTCCCACCCTCTCGTTATCGCGAGATCGGCAACGTCTCCGTGGGGTCGTTGTCGCACTTGCGGTTCGCGGGCGATCGGGTGACTCTCAAGGCGATCGGCGACGTCAGCCACCTGCCGGACGAGTGGCGGACCGCGCCGGACAAGGCCGAGGTGGCGGCATGAGCACCCTGACCAAGGACGCGCGCCGTTCCGCTCTCGTGCTGGCGTTCGGCTTGATGCTGCTGCACATGCCGAGCGGCCTGCCCGCTCCGCTCTACCCGGTCTACCAGGCGACTCTCGGCATCACGGCCGCGACCGTCAGCATGCTGTTCGCGACGTACGTCCTGGGCACGCTCGTCGGCCTGATGGTCATGCCGAGGATCGTGCACCACAGGTACGTGCTGGTCTGGGCCTGCGTGTTGTCGATCGCCGCCGACGTGATGTTCCTCTACGCGAACGGTGCGTTCGCGTTGTTCGCGGGACATTTGGTGCAGGGCGTCGTGCTCGGTGTGTTCACTGGCGCGGTCCCTGTGCTGCTCGCCCAGCTCGACCTCTCCAACGTGAACAAGACGGTCGGCCGGTTCACCACGTCGGCGAACGCGGTCGGTCTCGCGGCGGGTCCGCTGTGGAGCGGCCTTCTGCTGGAGTTCGCGCCGTGGAAGGGCCAGCTGGTCTGGGTCGTGCAGATCGTCGCGACGCTCGCCGTGATGCCGTTCATGCGCGTGCCGGCCGGGCTCAGCGCCGGTGCGGGTGACCAGGCCCCGATCGGCTCGGTCGTGAAGTCCATGCTGTCCGGCGTTCCTGGCCGAATCGCGTTGCTGACGGGCTTTTGCGCCTTCGCGTCCGGTGGCCTGCTCGCCTCGCTCGGGTCGGTCGTGCTCGAGTCGATCGTGGGCGTGCGCAGCGGTGGCGTGCAAGGGTTCCTGGTCGCGCTGTGCTTCATCCTGTCCGCGATCTTCGGTGCCGTGCACCTCAAGCGCAGCGACCTCGGTGTCACCGGGTTCGGACTCGTCTTCAACGCCGTCGGCTCGCTCGCGCTGGTGGGCGGCGTGGTGTTCTCCAGCATCTGGTTCATCGTCGCCGCAGCGGTTCTGTGCGGCATCGGTCAGGGTTTTGGTCTGCAGGGTGCGACTCAGCTCGTCGCCGTGCACGCCGACGACGCGAGTCGCGGCAAGGCGATCTCGCTGTTCTTCATCTGGTGCTATCTCGGCACCACCATCGCGAGCTTCGGCGTCGGCGGGCTCATCACGCTGGTCGGCCTGGGAGCCGCGTTCAACGGGTTCGCGGCGTTCGTCGCGGTGCTGTCCCTCTTCGGGCTGCTGTGGGGGCGTTCGCGTTAAACACCTTTCGGGGGAGGAGTTCTCGTGATCGATCTGGGTTTCATCGGGGGTACCGGGTTCTACAAGTTCTTCGAGGGCACCAAGGAAGTGGAGGTCAAGACCGAGTACGGCGACCCGAGCTCGCCCATCACCATCGCGGAGTGGGCGGGCAAGACGATCGGGTTCCTGCCGCGGCACGGCCGCGAGCACGAGTACCTGCCGCATCGCGTGCCCTACACCGCGAACGTGGCGGCGATGAAGGAGCTCGGCGCGAAGCAGATCCTCGGCTTCAACGTCGTCGGCAGCCTTTCCACGCGGGTCGGCAAGGGCCACTTCCTGCTCATCGACCAGTTCATCGACCTCACCTGGGGCCGGAACTGGTCGGTGTTCGACAAGCCGGGTGGTGCGCACGCCGACTGCGCGGAGCCGTACTGCCACCGGTTGCGGAAGGAAGCACTGTCCTCTTTGGATGGTGTGGACGAGGTCGTGCACCCCGATGCGACCGCGGTGATCATCAACGGGCCCCGCTTCCAGACCAAGGCGGAGAGCAGGCTCTACAACTCGTGGGGCGCCGACGTCATCAACATGACGCAGTCGACCGAGGCGTCGGTCGCCCGCGAGCTGGAGATGTGTTACGTCAACCTGTCCTACTGCACGGACTACGGCGTCATCTCCGAGGTGATCAAGCCGGAGAGCGGGGAACCGCCGATCCTGCACCGCGAGATCGTGGAGGAGTTCCAGAACAACATCCACCGCGTCGAACCGGTGGTGCGCAAGGTGGTGGCCGCGCTGACGGACGACGCGTCGTGCCACTGCCGCTCCGCCATGGACGGGTGCTGGCTCTGATTCGGGGGGATCACGACGATGACGAAGACCAAGGCCCCCGACGTCGAGGGGCGTTCCAAGCGACTCTGGCTGCGTGACGGCGACACCTGTGAAGTGGAGCTCGTGCCGAGCCTGCGCAGCTTCACCTTCGACCGCGACGAGATGGTCGAGGACACCGGCAGGCCCCGGCTCGACTTCTACGAGCTGGCGGCGGCCAAGCTCGCCGCCGCCGGGGTGCGGACGGCGTTCCTGGAGCGGTCGGGCCCCATCAGCTACGTCGCGAAGTACCGGCCGGCGCCGCCGTTCGAGGTGATCGTGAAGAACATCGCGACGGGCTCGACGATCCGCAAGTACCCGGGGTTGTTCGAGGAGGGGCACCGGTTCGCCCGTCCCGTGGTGAAGTTCGACTACCGGACCGACCCGGAGGACCAGCCGATCGGCGAGGACTACCTGCGCCTGCTCGGCGTGCCGGTCGAGGCGTTCCACCAGACGGCGTTGCGCACCAACGAGGTTCTGCGCGAGTGGCTCGCGCCGCTCGACCTGTGGGACTTCTGCCTGGTGATCGCCGAGGACCACGACGGTGAGCCGATCATCATCTCGGAGGTGTCCCCGGACTGCATGCGGTTGCGGGACCCGGACGGTGCACCGCTGGACAAGGACCTGTTCCGCCTGGGCGCGGACCCGGAGACCATCGTCGCGAAGTGGCAGGAGCTGATCGATGACGTCCGACATCGCGCCTGACGGCAAGGTCGCCCTCGTCACGGGAGCCAACCGCGGCACCGGGCTCGCCATCGCCACCCGGCTGGAAAAGGCCGGGATGAGCGTGTGGCGGCTCAACCGCACGGCGACCGGGCACGAGCGCGAGGTGGTCGCCGACCTGTCCGATGTGGACGCTGTGGAGGCGGCGGTCGGCACGGTCGTGGACCGGGCCGGCCGGCTGGACCTGGTCGTGCACAACGCGGTCGAGCGGTACTTCGCGTCGGTGGCGGCGTTCGACACCTCGGAGTGGCAGCACGCGCTCACGGTGAACCTGACGTCCGTGCTGGTCGCGATTCGCGCGGCGTTGCCGGCGTTGCGCGCGTCACGCGGCCAGATCGTGCTGATGGGCAGCCACGCGGGCACGCACTTCTTCGAGCAGGGCGCGTCGTACTGCGCGACCAAGGCCGCGTTGAAGGCCGTGTGCGAAGTGTTGCTGCTGGAGGAACGGCCGCACGGTGTGCGGACGACGCTCGTCTCGCCGGGCGCGATCGCGAACCTCGACGGCGACGAGTCCGAGTTCAAGATGAGCACGGACTCGGTCGCGGCTTTCGTCGCCTGGCTCGCCGTGGCGCCGACGGACATGGTCGCGGGCGAGATCGAGCTGCGGCCGTCGGTGCTGCCCGCGCCGCTGGTCACCGGCCTCGACCGGCTGCAGGCCGTCTGATGGGGGGATCGCAGATGGTGGAGCATTCCGTCGTTCCTGCCGTGCGCGCGTGGCCCGACGTCGGGCGGATCGAGCTGGCGTTCGGCGAGAAACCGGCCGCCGGCCTCACGCGGGTGGCGTTCACCAGCGCCGTCCGGCTTGACCTCGTCGGTGATCGGCTGATCTCGGTGAACGTGTTGCACGTGCCCGAGTTGCTGTGGGACGCGACCGGGCCGGTGCCCTCGATCGTCAACGACTCCGGCTGGTTGTGGATCACGCTGGGCGAGGGCACGAGGGCGACGCGCCGCTGGTCCGGTTCCGCCGAGGCGGAGTTCGTGCTGGAGGGAGCACGGCTGGTGTCCGTGTCGCTCGAGACGGACGGAAGCTACCTGCGATGACCGGCCCGACGCCGATGCGCGACATCCGGCTGGTGGCGGCGGATCTCGACGGCACCCTGCTCGACGTCGAGGGCCTGGTGACCGAACGGGTCAGCAGGGCCGTCGCCACCGCGCGGTCGGCGGGGGTGGAGGTCGCGTTCCTGACCGGACGCCCGCTCGACGACGCGCGGGCGGTGCTCGGCGGTGGCGGTCTGACCGGCTTCCTGGCGGCCAGCAACGGCGCCGTCGTGTGCGGCCGCGACGGCGCCGTGCTGTGCCGGCACGTGTTCGCGGGCGGCTTCGGGCTGGGGCTCGTGGGTGAGCTGCGGCGGCTCGGCCTGGTGCTCGGCGCGGTCACCGAGTCCGATCTGGTGCTGGACAGCGGGTTTCCCGCCGATCTGGCGGCCGAGTGGTGTGTCGTGGAGTACGACCGCACCGTCGAGGACCTGGTGCGCGGCGGCGGGGTGCTGAAGCTGCTCGCGGCACGGACCGGGCAACGGGCGGGCGAGCTGGCCGAAGCGGTCCGCGGCGTGGCGCGGGACGTCACCGTCACCTATTCCACGCACCGGTTCCTGGAGATCTCACCGCTCGCCGCCGACAAGGGCGCGGCGCTGCGGGTGATCGCGGATGCCGCCGGTGTGGCGTTGCGGGAAATCGCCTGTGTGGGGGACATGCCGAACGACCTCGTCATGTTCGCCACCGGTGGGCTCGCCGTGGCGATGGGCAACGCCGATGACCAGGTGCGGGCCGCCGCGCACCTGGTCGTGGCCGGCAACGACGCCGGCGGGGTGGCGGAACTGCTCGAGCGGATCGTGGATGCGCGGATGGCAGAGGTTCGGTAGACAAGGTGCGGGGAGAGGAGAGCGGCGTGTCCGCGGAACACATCATCTGGGACTGGAACGGAACCCTGTTCGCCGACGGTGAGGCGCTGATCGACTCGACGATCGACGCGTTCACGCACGCCGGGCTCGGTGCGATCACCAGGGAGGCCTACCAGCTGCACCACCGCCAGCCGATCCCGGAGTTCTACGAGCAACTCGTGGGGCGGCGGCTCACCAGGGTCGAGCAGGGGTTGCTGGACAAGAGCTTCCAGGCCGCGTACCTCGGCCGGCGGGAGCGGATCGAGCTCACCGAGGACGCCGTGAAGGCGCTGGAGACGTGGCGGGACGCGAACGGCAGCCAGTCGCTGCTGTCGATGCACCCGCACGACCGGCTGATGCCGTTGGTGAAGAAGTTCGACATCGGCGACTTCTTCGTGCGCGTCGACGGCCTGGTGGGCACCGAGTTCGCCCGCAAGGCACCCCACCTGCAGCGGCACCTCGACCACATCGGCGTGCCCGCGGACCGGGTGCTGCTGGTCGGCGACAGCGTCGACGACGCGCGGGCGGCGATGGCGTGCGGTGTCTCGTGCGTGCTCTACCACGCGGGGCCGAACGCGCTGCACGCGCTCGATCATTTCGTCGCGCTCGGCGTCCCGGTGGTGAAGGGATTGCTCGAAGCCGTCTCGATGGTGCTCGACGGCTCCGAACAATTCGTGATCGCGACCGATTAACGTCCGGAGTCGAGCAGTGCGGCCATTCGGGCGGGGATCTCGTCGTCCGGGAACTTTCCGGTGAACCCGTCGAACAGGATGTGCAGGATGTGCTCGTAATAGGTGTGCGGCAGCAGGACGTTCGCGAGGAGTCGTTCGAGAATGATTTCGTGCATGAGCACGCCGAATTGCCGGTAGCGCGCCGCACGTGAGTCGGCGGCGACCGGGAATCGTGCGCAAATGGTCTTCCAGCAGTCGAAGAAGCTCTGGAAACCGACGACGTCGTGATCGGCGTCGACCGACATGCTCGTCGAGTCCTCGACGCGGTGGTAGAACGCGGTGACCTCGGTGGCGTTCGCGCAGCGGAATCCGTGCTCGTGGATCAGCCGCAGCCACATGTCCCAGTCCTCGGCGAGCGGCAGGTCGGCGTCGAACCGCGCGCCCGGCAGGTCGCGCGGGTTGCGGCAGACCGCGGCCACTGGCGGAACGTAGTTCACGACGTGCAGGAACTCCAGGTCCGTCGGCAGGTCGTAGTGGAGGGTGAGCTGGTCGGCAGGGGTGACCCGGTCGGGGCGCACCGCGGTGTTGACGTGCACGAAGTCGGCGTCGCCCGGCTCGAGCAGCTTCAGCGCGAGCGCCAGGTGGTCGGGTAGATAGAGGTCGTCGTCGTCCAGAAAGCTGACGTACTTGCCGCGCGCGAGGTCCAGCGCGGTGTTGCGCGCGGTGCTGACACCGCGGTTCACGGCATGATTCACGAGCTGCACCGACAATTCACCCGCGAATTCGGCGACGACGTGCGACATGTCAGGCCCGGCGTCGTTGACGACCACGACCTCGACGTCGTCGACGGTTTGCTCGGCAACCGAACGCAATGCCTCGGCAAGTGTTCCGGGACGGTTTCTCGTGGGCAGTACAACACTGACGAGTGGACTCATGGCGAACTCCCCTTTCGTTGACTCCCTCGATTCGCGATGCTAGCGTCAAATTGATCGCCGGGCCAGCAGGCAGAATTCCCGGTTCCACACGTTCCTGCTTTGGGGGCGGACGTGTCAGGGAATGCCGTGTTCGTGCACGGGTCCGAACGGCGCCGGCACGTTGTCAGGGGGCCTGATGATTGTTCTTTCCGCTCACTTGGACGATGCCGTTCTCTCCGCCGCCACCGCGCTCACCCGCTACCGCGCCACCGCGGTGACGGTGTTCTCCGGCCCGCCACCGGACGGCGTAGCGCTGACCAGCTGGGACCGCGTGACCCGCGCCGAGTCCTCCCACGACCGCTTCCGGGAGCGCCTGGCCGAGGACGACCGCGCGATGAGCGTCCTGGGCTGCCGCACCCGGCGCCTGGACCTGCCGGAAGCCCAGTACCGCACGACCGAACTCGACTTCGACGACCTGGTCGCCCGGCTGCGGCGCGAGTTCGAGGGGGAGAGCGAAGTGTGGGCGCCGGCGGGCATCGGAGGTCACCCCGACCACCTCGCCACCCGCGACGCCGCGCTGGCCGCCGTCCGGGAACTGCCCGAGCGCCCTGAAGTGACGCTGTACGCGGACGTTCCCCACGCGCTGCGCTACGGCTGGCCGTCCTGGGTCGACGGCCGGGAACCGCGTCCGTACCTGAGCATCGACGCGTGGCTCGACTGGGAACTCGCCGAACGCGGGCTCGACGCCGCCGACCTCAAGCCGCAGGTGGCGGAACTGTCGCCGGCGGAACGACTGCTGAAGGCCGACGCCGTCCGCGCGTACCGGTCGCAGCTGCCCGCGCTGAGCCTGGAAGACCTCGGGGACCGGGACTCGGACGAGCTCTGGGGCCCGGCGCTGAAGTACGAGGTGGCGTGGCGGCTGCTGGCCTGACCCGGCTGAAGTGTCGGCCGGGTCAGCACGGCGGGGTGTACGGGACGTCTGGCACGTGCAGGCGCCACTCGTCCTCGGTGAGGCGCGGCCCCGCCGACTCGCAGGCTTCGGCGATCGCGGCGTCGAGGTTCGCGTTCAGCAGCCGCATGGTCGGATCGAACATGGTCCACACCAGGGTCCGGCCGTCTGGGCTGAACGCGATGTCGGCGACGGCGATGGCGGCCCCGGACAGCGTGGCGATCTCGGTGACGTGCCGGGGATCGGTGACGTTCCACAGCCGCACCGTGCGGTCGTCGCTGCCGGACGCGAGCGTGCGCCCGTCCGGGCTGAACGCGACACTGCCGACGACGTCCTCGTGGCCGCTGAGCGAGGGGAGCTCGGCGGGCTTCCGCGGTTCGGAGACGTCCCACAGCCGCACGGGTTTGTCGTTACCGCTGCCTACCGCGAGCGTGTGCCCGTCCGGGCTGAAGGTCAGGTCGTACACGTCGACCCGGTTGCTGGACAGCGTCGCGATCTCGGCGCCGTCCTGCCACAGCCGCACGCTGTGGTCGTCGCTCCCGGTGGCGAGCGTCTTGCCGTCGGGGCTGAACTCCACCGTCCGCATCGCGTCCGTGTGGCCCCGCAGCACGGCGGCCTCGACGGGGTTGCGCGGATCGCTGACGTTCCACAGCCGCACCACACCCGTGCTGGAGCCGACCGCGATGGTGCGACCGTCCGGGTTGAACGAGACCGTGCGGACCGCCTCCTCGCCCGGCATCACCGCGAGCTGTCCTTGCTCGTTCCACAGCCGTACGGTGCCGTCGTCGCCGCTGGACGCGAGGACCTTCCCGTCCGGGCGGTAGGACAGTGCGCGCACGGCGCCGGTGTGGCCGGCGAGGGTGCCGAGCCGGACCGGTTTGCGCCGGTCGCCGACGTTCCACAGGTGGATCGAGCGGTCCCTGCCCGCCGTCGCCAGCGTGCCGTCCTTGCTGAACGTGGCCGCGTACACCTCCTCGTCGTGGGCCTTGACCACGGTGGCCAGCGTGCTCAGCACCCCGTCGCGGGTCTTGCGGGTCGCGGCGAGGCGGTGCGCGACCAGACCGAGCTGGAGCCCGAGCGACGGGTTCGTGCGGTGTTCCACCACCGCCTCGGACCCGAGGTTCAGTGCGATCGCGCTGTTGCGCTGGGACGTGATCTCGTCGCGTGCCCGTACGGCGTAGATCGTCGTTGCCGCGGAGACGGCCAGCAGCACGGCGAGCACGCCGACCAGGTAGCTGAGGCGTTTCGCCCGGCGCCGGGCCAGCACGTGTTCCTCGGCTTCGGCCTTGGTGCTGGCTTCGACGAACGCCCGTTCGCGAGCGGTGAGCGCCTGAGAACGGGCGGCCCATTCGCGGACGATCGCCAGCCGCGCTCCCCGGTACAACGCGCTGCGGTCGTGGTCGAGCTGTTCCCAGCCGTCGGTCGCGTGTGTCAGCTCCCGGTGCACGCGCTGCCCGTCGCGATCGCTGCTCAGCCACTCCCGGAAGCGGGGCCACGTGCGGATCAGCGCCTCGTGCGTGATCTCGATGCTCTCCGTGTCGCGCACGATGAGCCGTGCGGCGGTGCACCTGTCCAGCACCACGGCGGTGTCCTGGTCGTCGTCGAGCTCAGCGGGGGAGATGCGGCGTTTGGTGTCCTCAGTGCTCTCGCCCAGCACGGCCAGACGCCGGAAGAGGTCCCGCGCGCGATCCTGCTGCCGTGCGTCGAACGAGCTGTAGACCGCCTCGGCCGTCTTCGCGAGCGCCCCGTCGATGCCACCGACGGCCTGGAACCCGGTGAGCGTGAGCCGGTTCCCGCTGCGCCGGCGCCAGGTCTCCAGCAACGCGTGCGACAACAACGGCAGCACACCTGCCCGGCCGTGGGCGTGTGCGACGAGCGTGGCGGCCAGGTCGGCCTCGACCGTGCAGTTCGCCTTCATCGCGGGCAACGTGATCGCGTGGCGCAGTTCCTCCGCCGTCATCGGGCCGACGGTGAACTGGGCGTCCTGCAGCGCGGCCGCCAGCTCCGGGATCATGCAGCAGTGCGTGTAGAAGTCCGCCCGCACGCTGAGCACCGTCTTGCGGCCGAGCAGTTCGGCGATGAACCGAGTCCGTTCGTCCGGGTCCTGGCAGAGGGTGAATACCTCTTCGAACTGGTCGACCACGATCACGGTCTCCGAATCGGACGGGAAACCGGAAACCATTCGCAGCGGATGTTCGCCCGGCGTCCGAAGAATGTGCGCCGGCAACCGCGGCAGAAGCCCGGCGCGAATCAGCGACGACTTTCCCGACCCGGACGGGCCGAACACCGCGACGAACTTCTGCCGTTCCACCCGAGCGACGAGATCGTCGACAAGGCGTTCCCTGCCGAAGAAGCGAGACGCGTCCTCGACGCGATAGGCGGACAGCCCGACATAGGGCGCCTCCTCGTCGGTCTCAATCTCGATGGCGACCGTCGCGTTGAGTTCGGCGGCGAGAGAGTGCCATCGCCGCTCCCACAGTTCGAGGTCGCCGCCGCACGCGCGGACGTACGCGAGCGCGACCTCCAGACTGGGAAACCGGCGCCCACCTGCTGCGTCCGCGAGCGTCGTGGCCGAGTAACCGGCGCGCTTGCCGAGCTCGCGGTAGGACGGCGTACCCGCGTCCTGGCGCAAACGCCGCAGGTCAACGGCGAACTCGACCAGCGCGGTCCCGTCGAGCTCCAGCGGCCGCTCTGGTCGTGGCACGTGATGCCGCCCCCTCGGATTCGTGTTGTCCGGTGCTCAGTGTCCGGCGCCTGACAACACAACCACGCTATACACCACCTGTCCGGCTTCGATGGCCACTATTGGGGGTGTCATCGAAGCCGGACAGGAGCGCCGCGGCATTTCGTGCCTTGGGGTGAACGGTTCGTCCTGCCCGGATTCGGCGCTCGCTCGACGCAGGGCCTTCCGAGTGAACGGCCTCGCGCCCCCGCCGGGGATCCGGGGGTCCGGAGGCGAAGCCCCCGACTGGGGTGGGGGCTTCGCTCTCCATCCGCTATCGCAGTTGTTCGCGGCGGCGGGTCAGATGTGCGATCTCGGCGGTGTTTCCAGCGAGTTCGATGGCTTTGTCGTAAGCCGCGCGCGATTCTTTGCTGCGACCCAACCGGCGCAGCAGATCGGCGCGGACGAGTTGGTCGTAGAGCGCGAGGATCTGCGACCAGTCGGTGTCGCGGATGTCGCGGGCGGAGGTGTGCATCCGCCGCGCTCGAACCCGTTCCTGCGGTCCTCCTCCGAGGCGCCACCGTTGCCCTGCATGACCCCGTCGAGGGTGATCTGAGTGATGGTCGTCAGCTTCATGATCGGGATTCCTTCGCCCCTGCGCGCCCCTTGCGGGCGGCTTCACCCCTCCTGCGAACGCCCCGGCCCCGATCCGACACCGCCTCGCGGACTTCTTCAAAAACGTTCTGGGAGGACCGAAGCCTTCTCGGCCCTCCCAGAACTTCGAAACGAAGATCAGATCTTGCCCGCCACGACGTCCGCGAGGTTCACGCGGGACGACTTGTACCTCGCCGCCGAGGGCTTGCCGTCCTTGACCGGGAAGACCTCGGAACGGATGGGCAGGCCGGTGTCGGCGTTGATGGTCACCACGTGCGTGCTTTCCCCGCCCTGCAGCGAGGGGCCCGCGGTGAGCGTCAACGCGGACTGGTCGTCGACCTGCGCCTTGCCGATGGTGACGTCCTGGATGGTCGCGACCAGCTTCAGCACGCCCGCTCGGATGTCGGCGTTGGCGGCACCGATGAACAGGGCGTACGTGGTGTGGCTCCACAGCCTGTTGTTGATGACGTCCTCCAGTTCCTTGCCCGTCGGGCGAGGCTTGAAGTCAGGCACCTGCTTGCCGATTTCGCGGAGCATCTTGGCGGTCACCTCGTAGTTCTGCGCCCACGCCTTCTCCTGCTCGGCAGGGCTCAGGCCGAGGCCCAAACCGTTGGGCGAGGCGTTGACCATCGCGATCTTGGCCTTCTCCACGTCGCCGGTAGCGGCCAGCCGGGCCGCCGCCATCACGTTCGCGTCGTACTGAGTGGCAGCGTCGTCACCCTTGGCCGCCGCGGCCTGGAGGGTCTTCGCCGAGTCGCCGTGGAACACCTGCCCCTTGTCGGTGTAGACCGTGTAGACGAGGTACGGCGACCCGTCCGGCGCGGTCTTCGTGGTGATGACCAGCGACGAGTCACCGGACAGCGTGCCGGCCGCCTTGACGTCGGAGGCCAGCTTCACCAGCGCTGAGTCGACCACCTGCGGGGCAGCGATGATCGGGTCGCCGGTCGGTGTGCTGGTGCCCGTCGTGCCCATCACCACAGCCGCCGCGACGGCCGCCGCGCCCACGGCGGCAACGCTGACCTTGGGCCAGGACAACCAGCGCTTCGGACGCACAACCGTGCTCACCGGCTCCGCCATCGCCGTGTGCAACGCCGCGCGGGCGCTGTCGTAGGCGTCGGTGCGGGGGGACGGCACATCACGCAGCTTCTTCATCAGGTCCATCTCATCCATGGGTTGTTCTTTCACGTTGTCGGTACCTGCAGCAGCGCGGCCACCTCAGGGGCGTCGCGCAGTGCTTTGCGTGCCTGGTGCAGCAGCCGGCGAGCCGTGCCAGCGGGAATGTCGAGCACCCGCCCGGCCTCCGCGACGGTCAAGTCCTCCCAAGCGACCAGCCCCAGCACTTCGCGCTCTTCGGTCTTGAGCCGTGCCAAAGCCGTGCGCAGCAACGCCTGCGTGTCCACGCGGGCGTCCACCGTCGGCCAGGGATCCCAATCACCGGCCATGCGCGCCACGTCCGGCGCAGCCACCTCCGCCGGCTCGGACCGCCAGTGCTTGCGCAACCTGTTGAGCGCGACCCCGTACAACCAAGGCCGCGCCTCGGGGTACGAACAGTCATAGGTCGCCCGGGAGGCGTACGCCGCCACCCACACATCGCCGAGAACGTCCTCGGCGGTCTGCCGCCCCACCCGGCGCGCCAGATAGTTTCCGATCGCGGTCTCGTGGCGGCTGATCATCTCCACGAAGGCATTGGTGTCTCCGCGCAGCGATCTGCCGATCAGTTCCGCGTCTGACGACATGAAGCTCCTCGGGTCTCGCTTCGCCCTTCCACCCCGTCTTTGCCAACGCGGCCCGAAAGCGTTCAGGTTGCCCAGAGATCAGATGAACGCCGCTGGTCAGCGCCCAGCGGCTGCCAGGGGCGCGCTCAGCTCGCCTGTGGCGTGTTCGCGGCGACCCAGCAGGCGCTCAGTGCCGGGGCGGGCACTCTGCTCTGCCCGGCCAGCGGCAGAGCAGCGTCTTGAACGTCTCGCGTTCCCTCCGACACCCCGGACAGCACGTGCGCTCCGGCGTGCGCCAGCCGGCGGTCTGGTTCTTGCAGCCGTGAGCGGCTCACAGTGGTTGCCACGACCAGACACGGCCAACCGCGCTGGCATCATCTGCTGCGGCTGCCAGCCCAAGAAGGCTTATCGTCCGACGGCCATCTCCCGATGTTTCCGCGTACGCGGAAACGAGCTGTTGAAAGGCTTCACCAGCTTCCTGACGCACGAGGTGTTGGCGCCTGCCGGCTCAGCCTGTTCAGCGCGGAGAAGACTGGCCAGGGGATATGGCCGGGCTGGACGAACGCGAGCACAAGGTCGCGGCGATACGGCGCGCTGAGCGATAACCGAACGAGATGATTGACGAGTTCGTGAGGGATCGTGAACAACCGTCGCGTCCAACTTTATTCCGAGCAGGTGGGGCTGGAGGAGCAGCTGAACGCGATCGACGGCGAGGCGGCGATGCCATGAACCCGGACATGCTCGACTGCCTGCCCGATGAGGTGTCACGACCGTTGTTCGAGGCGCTCCGCCTGGAGATCTACTACGACTACGATGCTTGGGAGTCGTCGCGACACCTCACTTCGTGGGAAGCGATTGACTTCGAGGTCCGCAAGGATCGGACGGCACAGGCACGGAAGCCGGTGAGTCGGGTGCGCGCTGCATATCTTGATCTTATGGGGCGTGGTGTGAGTAGCCAGGAAGCTTGCCGGATCGTCGGGATCGATGTGTAGATCGGACAGAAGTGCCACAACGGTGGCGCTCCGCTCGGTTCCTTCGCGGGCACCACGGATCACCTCGGTGTCCTTCTGGGCGTTCGAGGCCGGTTTCTGAACGAGACCGAACGCGTCCGGATCGTTGACCTACGACGCGCTGGCACCGGAGTCCGTGTAATCGCCGTCGAACTGGGCAGGCCGCCTCAACCGTAACCGGGAACTGCGGCGCAACGCTCATCTCGGTAGCGGGAATTATCGCCCGCGCGCCGCGCTGAGGCCCGGCGTACGCGGCTCCAGATCCGCAAGCTCACAGGCCGATGCCGAACTCCATCGCGTCGCACAGGACCATGGCCCGTAAACACGTTTTCGAGCAGATCGCGGCGATCCTGCGACGGAACTTTCCCGACCGGCCAGAGAGGTAGGTGGTCCACAAGACGATCTACCAAGCACTGTACATCCCAGGACATGGCGCGAGCCGGCCCGCGCGTTGCGGCATCGGCCGCACCGTGCGCAAACCTCGCCGTCAGCCGGGGCAACGCCAGCGCCGATTCAAGGACAACACCTCGCAATCGGCACCCTGGTCGAACGCGCCAACCGCTATGTGATGCTCGTGCACCTGCCCGACGGCCGCACCACTGAACCGGGCCGCGTCGCCCTGATCGACACCATCCAGGCGTTGCCCGCCGATCTCGCGCAATCCATGACATGGGACCAGAGCACTAAATTGGCCGGCCACGCCGCATTCGGCCTGGCCACAGCATCTCCGTCTACTTCTGAGACCCAGTCAGCCTTGGTAACGCGGCTCCAACGAGAACACCAACGGCCCCTGCTACGCCGTACCTTCCCAAAGCCACAGGCCCTTTCAGCCCAGAGCCTGGGACACCTTGCGTTCGTCGCCGCCGAACCAAACGAACGCCCACGCAAACGCTCGGCTGGGACACCCCGACCGAGCGCTTGACCAAACTCCTTGCCCAAGCCAGTTGATCGCCCGTGTTGCAACGCCCTCGAATCCGCCGACGGTCGCGGCCCTTCCGAAGCGACGTGCTGCCAGCAACTCGGCATCGACCGCACCGTCATGATCCAGCATCTATATGCTGGACGACCTGGAACGCGCATCGCTGGCCGCGAGCTGCTCCAGAAACTCGATCGCCGGCTTAGCACGCCGAAACGCATGTGTTGTCCAAGGTTTTCGGTGCCCGATCGCGAGACGTTCAACGTGCTGCTCCCCGGCTGGCCCGGACGTCAACGAGCTGGATCCGGCGCTGAGCGCACGTCAGGCCGTGCAGGACATCGCCGCCAGCGCACCGCAGTTCTCGGCGAGCCCCAGGCAGATCAACGAAAACGATCTCTTCGTGCATGTACAATATCGGCTATTCGCAATGCGGATTGCTCGCTATCTTCGTGTTCCCACACCACTTCAAGTAGCCAGCCGGCTTCTTGAAGTCGTCGAGCGGTGTCGTGATCGCGAGCCACATTGCGGCGGACCTTCTCCGCCCAATAATTGTCATTGGACTTGGGCGCGCGGTAGTGTGCCGGGCACCCGTGCCAGAAGCAGCCACGCAATTCAACGGCCACCTTGGCCGGGCGAAACACCACGTCGACGGTACGTCGAACATCTGGGAGCGGTCGAGCGCACACCCGATACCTCAGTCCCAGTTTATGCAGGGCCTTCCGCAGCTCAATCTCAGGTTTGGTGTCTCGACTTTTGTTGGCCTGCATGGACTTACGTGTCCCGGCGCTCGTCGCCCAGGATTCTCCGGGCATGAGATCGCGCTCGCTCGAGGAGT
Source organism: Lentzea miocenica (assembly GCF_033949945.1). NCBI lineage: Bacteria > Bacillati > Actinomycetota > Actinomycetes > Pseudonocardiales > Pseudonocardiaceae > Lentzea > Lentzea miocenica. The sequence goes on along the minus strand of NZ_JAXAVW010000009.1, from coordinate 2,532 downwards.
TCGTGTGCATCCGGACGCGTGCCTAGTTGAATAGGGAAAAGTCGTCTTCATCCAGCTCGTCTTCGGCACTGCTATTTTCACCGTGAGGGTCGGAGCGCTCACGGAGCACGCTTCCAACGAGCTTGGTGGCGTCAATCACAGATGGTTCGGGGGGCTCGCGCCCCTCCACGTACGCCAGTCGCTCGGCTGCGATATACGCAAGTCGTACGGCTTGAATGACCAGGACGCGGCGTAAGCCATCGGAAACCTCTCCGCGCTCATGGGCCACGGCGGCCAATCTGGAGATCGTCTCGGCACGCCTTGCAATTCGGACGTCGTCGTGCCCGAATTGATCGCGGGTTTCTTTGCTAACAAGGTCGAAATCGAAGGAGGCTGGCAATGGAACCTGAATGGAGATCGGTGGGATCTTCTCGTTTAGGATAGCCTTAAAGCGGCTTGCGTCGATTGCTTCTAGGTACGCGGAGTACTCCACCGCGTTCAAATTGATTTGAGCACGGTCTCGAGTCGCCTTGGCGGCGTCCTTTCCCAAGCTCTTCTTGACCGCGTCAACTTTATCGTCCAGATCTTGGTACTGCCACAGTGGCCACATTCGGAGCTTGGCAACTTCGAACACGTCGAGAATGCGCATGGCCACAGCGTCGGTCCGCTGATTGGTCAAGTGGCGACGGATGCGCGTGCGTAGCGACTCAACCGTCTGTCCGACGTAGATGGGCTCTCCATCGTAGTCGTAAAAGGCGTAGCAGCCCCACTTTGCCGAAGCGATTACGTTGCCGGCAGGGTCCTTTGCCTCGAGGGCGCCCTTCAGCAAGCTGCGAAACTCCCGGACGGAGTCAGCCGGCAGGCCGCTTTTGGCGGGCTTGCGAATCCCTGTGGTCCTGCGAGAGTCGTCTTCAGGCACTTGTCACCTCCAGTCCGTCCTTTGTGGTCGCCTTCTTTTGCATCGTGCCCTGCACGAGAGGCATCAGGTAGTTTTTGGCAAGCCAGGCGACGGCTGGAACGCACACAGCGTCGCCGAAGCCGAACAGTGCCTGGCTGGCCCTTTTTACTTCTTGCAGGTTGTACCTGCCTGCGCCCATCAGACGTGCGTATTCCAGCGAGGTCATCCATCTAACACGAAGCTTGCCATTGCCGGCTTCGACAAGGGCCTGCTTGGAAGAACCACCGCCCGCAGTGCGCAGGCAGCCAGCGATGTCGTCAGCGCGGATCTCCCACATCGGCACGCCTGCGCGAGTACGGCGGTAGGCAGTCCGATGAGAAGGGTTGCCCTTCTTTCTGCGAAGCACATCTAGGCGTTTGGCTTGAACAGGAGACAGCGAGGCTTCAAACTTCGCGACTCGGGCCGCGTCCCACCACTCCTCGACGTCTGCTTCCACGATGGTCGACAAACCGCCTACTGCGGTGTCAGGAACCTCAGGCAATCTGGCTTCGTGTGTAATCAAGGAAGCGTCGCTAAATGGTGCGCGAAGCCAATCCGGCCGTAGCTTCGGGTTTGCGCCCTGCTCGCTCACTGGGGCGTTGCGCGCGCCGACCAGGAACAAACGTGGGCGGGACTGAGGCACGAACCACCGCGCGTCCAGTGTCAGCACGTCCACCGAGTACCCGAGTTCGTTCATTGCAGAGATGGCCGCAGCCAGGTCTTCGCCACCATGACTGGTGGCCAGACCAACCACGTTCTCGAGGGTCAGAACGGCTGGCCGGGCTGTCTCGTCCAGCTCGCCGATGACACGGGTGAATTGATAGAACATCGACGACCGTTGCCCCTTCATGCCAAGACGTGCGCCCGCAAGCGACACGTCTTGGCATGGCGAGGATGCCCATGCCAAGCTCAGCTCTTCGGGCATGTGGTGTCCCTTGGCCAGGGAGACGTCGCCTAGGAAGTAGTGCGAAGACTTGTCCGGGTCGGTTGCGGTGTTTAGGTCCTCTGGCTGACCGAACTGGGCCTGGTACATCTCAGCCTTGGCGCGCTCGATGTCGTTCGCCCAGCCGATTTGGAACCCAGCCTGCTCTAGTCCCATCCGCGCAAGGCCTATCCCGGCGAAGAACTCCACGGCAACTGGGCCCAGCGGCAGGGCCTGCTGATCCGGCACGACAGTTAGCTTTGGCTTCGGCACGGTCCGCACTGTATGAAACCTACCGGGAAGACTGTGGGAGGTGGTACGCGGGGCGCGTGATTATTCGACTCCTGGCAGTGGCAACCAGCAGATGATCGTCTTAAAGGTGTGCGCCTGTTGTGCACTGGCTGTCCACATGACGAAGCCAGCCAAGCGGATCCGCTTGGCTGGCTTCGTCATGTGGTGCCCCCGGCAGGACACACAGCAGATGGGAACAGCTCCGACCAGGGGTTTCTTGAGGGGGCGTCTGCTCGTTGAGCACCGGGTGTCACTCGATAGGTGTAGTGGAGCAGCTTCGGTTGAGCCTGCCGCAGCAGACGACTCGGCAGCAGGTGATCAGTCGTGATCAGGCGATCTTGTCTGGGCCGAGTGATGTCCGCATGGCGGCAGCCCTGCTTGGCGTCAAAGTCCGCACCTCCTA
>NZ_JAXAVW010000089.1:0-1472 GCF_033949945.1 Lentzea miocenica | reverse complement strand
GGCGGATTCTTGGGGTCCTCGCAACACCTGATGGCTTATGTGGTCGTCAGTAGATCACGCAGACGCTCGGCTGGCTTGTTCCAGTCGAGCGTTTTGCGTGGTCGGCCGTTGAGTTGCTGGGCGACGTGCTGGAGGTCCTCGGCGCTGTGAACGGAGAGGTCGGTGCCCTTGGGGAAGTACTGGCGCAGCAGGCCGTTCGTGTTCTCGTTGCTGCCGCGCTGCCAGGGCGAGTGCGGGTCGCAGAAGTAGACCGGCACTCCGGTGGCGACGGTGAACTGCTTGTGCGCGGCCATTTCGCAGCCCTGGTCCCAGGTCAGCGAACCGCGCAGGTGCTCGGGCAGGGTCTGGATCAGCGAGGTCAGCACGTCGCGGACCTCCTCGGCGGTGTGCCCGCCGGGCAGGTGCCCGAGCAGGACGTAGCGGGTGGAACGCTCGACCAGGGTCACGATCGCGCTCTCGCTGCGGGTGCCCACGATCAGATCGCCTTCCCAGTGGCCGGGAACCGCCCGGTCCTCGACCTCCGCGGGGCGGTCGGAGATCATCACCATCTCGTCGACGAACCGCCGTGTGCGCTGCTCCGGACTGCGATGGGGTCTGCGGCGGGTGCGCCCGGTGCGCAGCGCGACCGCGACCTCACGCCGCAGCCCGCCACGGGCCTGGACATAGATCGCCTGATAGATCGTCTCCGGACTCACCCGCATGCCCTCGTCGTCGGGGAACTCCATGACCAGAGCGTGACAGATCTGCTCGGGTGACCACCGCTCCCGCAGCTTGCCGGCGACGTAGCCGCGCAGCGGACCGTCCTGAGCGAGCTTGGACTCCTTGGGCCGCGCCCGGCTGTCCGTCCAGGCCCGCTGCGCCCGGTGCGGCTGGTAGACACCCTTGACCGCACGGGCGTCGATCTCGCGTTTGACCGTGGACGCCGGCCGGTCCAGCACCCGCCCGATCGCCCGCAACGACTCGCCCTGACGACGCAGGTCAGCGATCAACTCCCGCTCCGTCACGGTGAGGAACCGGGGGTGCAACTCGGCTTCGACCGCAGCCAGAGATGACGTCGACGCGGCCGGGACGATGGTGGTCATGCCGGTGTTGTAGTCGATCAAGCGCCCATCGGAGTGCAGCCGCGTGTTACCGATCTTGCGGATGCCACGGTCCCAGTCCCTGGCCGTGCGTTCATGAACCCCGGCCTGCGCCGCGGCATCCCGCCGACGCATTCCGGCCGCGCGCAGCCTGTCGTACTCCGCCCGGCCAGGATGCCCGGCCGTCCCCGTCTTGCCACGGCCACGGATACCGGCCTTGCGCGCCCACCCGTATGCCGTCGCAGGGGTCACCCCGACCACCCGAGCAGCACCCGAGATGCTGCCGCCCTCCCGGTCCAGAGCCTCGAAGAACCTCGCCCTCAACCCTCCAGAAACCACGATCCCCGCAACTCCCTGAAATCCAGGGTGTTGCGGGGATCGCTAGAACCCGCC
>NZ_JAXAVW010000088.1:0-1503 GCF_033949945.1 Lentzea miocenica | reverse complement strand
GGTTTCATGTCCGGGTGACCCCTGACGAGCTTGCTCATGTGCGGCAACGCCTTGAGGCTTTCGCGGTGGATGTGTTCGCGCCCTTGGCCCGGTCTGATCAGCGGGCCAAGGGTGAGACGTATCTGCGTGGGCTGCTGCTGGACGGGCAGCGGAAGTCGATGCAGCCGATGGCGGAACGGCTGGGAGTGGATCACCAAGGGCTGCAGCAGTTCGTGACCACCTCGACCTGGGACACCGACGCGGTGCGAGTACGGCTGGCCCGCAAGGCGGTGGAGGCGATCGATCCGGTGGCCTGGGCGGTCGATGACAGCGGCTTCCCGAAGGACGGCACGAGTTCACCGGGCGTGGCCCGGCAGTACTCCGGGACCCTGGGCAAGGTCGCCAACTGCCAGATCGGGGTCAGTGTGCACGCGGTCACCGACACCGCGTCCTGCCCGCTGGGCTGGCGATTGTTCCTGCCGGAGTCCTGGGATACCGCCAAGGCCGGTCCGGCTGCGGTCAAGGCGGCCAAAGCCAAGCGCCGCAAGACACTGAAGAACGCGCCACGGGTCACCGCGCCGGTCGGCGGGCAGGCCGGCACCGGGGCCGAGGTGGACGTGGCGGCGGTCACCGAGGCCGTCAGGGCGCGGCGCAACCGCTGCGGCATGCCGGAAGAGGAAGGTCATCGTCCGAAGTGGACGCTGGCCGTCGAGATGCTCGACGAGCTCGCCGAACATGGGCTGCGCCCACCCGTGCTGGTCGCGGATGCCGGCTACGGCGACAACAGCCAGTTCCGGGCCGCGCTCGACCAGCGCGACATCGCCTACAGTGTGCAGCTCAAAGGCGAGGCCCTGGCCCACACCAGCGAGGCGGTCCCCGTCACGCGGGAATGGTCCGGGACAGGGCGGTGCGGCCGCCCTCCGGCCGACACGCCCGTCTACACCGACGAGCCGGTCAGCCTGGCCCGGCACGTGGCCGCCACCGGCCGTGAAGCCGCACTCACCGTCACCTGGCGTGAAGGCAGCAAGGGCGCGCTGTCCTCACAGTTCGTGTTCCTGCGGGTCCGGCCCGCCGGGCACCGCGTCCCCCGCAGCCCCGAGGACGGCGCCCTGCCACAGCGGTGGCTGATCGCCGAATGGCCCGACGGCGAGCCCGAACCGGTCACCTACTGGCTGTCCAGCCTTCCCGCCACCACCAGTCCCGCCGACCTCATCCGCTACGCCAAGATCCGCTGGCGCATCGAGCACGACTACCGCGAACTCAAGACCGCACTGGGCCTGGACCACTTCGAAGGCCGTTCCTGGCAAGGCTGGCACCGCCACGTCACCCTGGTCACCGCCGCACACCTGTTCCTCACCCTGCTGCGAGGCGACCCAAAAGCGGCTGCGCCGGCCTGACCCTCTACAAGGTCATCCGCGAGCTGCAACAGCTCCTCGCGACCTGGACCGGCGTGTGCCTGACCTGCCACCAAACCGTGAAACCACTACACCGCAACAACCGCCGACTAACCTAACAAAGCACTAC
>NZ_JAXAVW010000086.1:0-1715 GCF_033949945.1 Lentzea miocenica | reverse complement strand
GATCAGATGGGTAGGCCACAAGGCGAGGTCTCCCGGCCGTGCCGGGCTCCTTTTCCTCATGGCCCCCCGCCGAACCCGGCGTGCAGGTTTCCCTGCACCGGGCTCTCCAGTGGTTACCCCGTGAACCTGTGTCCTGCGTCCTGCTTGTGAATGTCGCCATGGCATCTGTCGCAGACCATGATGGTCTTACGTCGTCGTTTCACCATGATGTCCACCCACTCTGGTAGCAGCGTTTTCGACTTTCCCGAATCTGCGAGTCTCCGGATCTGTCGGACCCGGATTTCTCCTTTCTGCTTGCAGACTTCGCAGCGCCCGGACATGAGCCGCTTGATCAGCTCCTTGTTCCGGACAACGACCGGGGGTGTCACGCGATCGACGATGACCGCGCGCTTCTGTTGTTTCAGTGGAATACCGCCGAACCGGGCAACAAGTGGCTTCCTGTCGGTGTCGCGTTCCATAGCTGCCTCGAAGCATCTGCGTGGACCATAAGGCGTCTCGGTGACAGCCTGATATCGGGCCGCCATACGGGCCGTCGTGGACCGATACTTGCGAGCCAGTGTCTGCAACATCGACAGTTGCATGACCCTGTGCACCTTTGTCAGCCGGTAGACATCTCCGGCGAGCAAGTAGTACTGGGTCAGACCTCGATACTCTGCCCCGAAGACCTGAATGATCTTGAGATCGCTCTCGTTCACCAGTTGAGGCCGTAGCGCGGGTTTTCCGCGCTTCAAGTAAGGAGAACACTTGGCCTTGATCACCGCCAGCGGAACCCGCAGGCCGATCGCAGAATTAGCCGATCGCCGTCCGTTGGTTATCTTGTGATCGCTGTGCTGCGTGGTGATCTCATAGCCGAGAAAGCGTGCCGCGCCTGTTCGGGCGTGGGTGATCAGCGTCTTGTCCTGCGACAGTTCCAGCTTGAGATCGTCACGCAGGAACCGTGCGAGGCGCTGCTTGATCTGCTCGGCTTCGTTTTTCGGTCCGGCGAACCCGAGGAGATGATCGTCGGCATAGCGCACGTAACGCAGCCGACGGTACCCAGGATCACGAGGATCCATACTGGGCAAGGAACGTAACTCTTTCCGCAGGCGAGGAATCGAATCACGGTCACCGTCGCAGCGAGCACGCCTCATCTTCCTCACGACATCGCGGTAGGCACGATTGGGCACCCTGCCTGCCCCGCGCGTGTATTCCGGAACCAACACTGTCTCGACGAACTTGTCCAGCCTGTCCAGATAGATGTTGGACAGAATCGGGGACACCAACCCACCCTGTGGCGCGCCGCTGAGCGTGGCGTTCCACCGCCAATCCTCCAGATACCCGGCCTGCAACATGTGCCGGATCAGCCTCAGGAACCGGTTGTCCTGGATCGTCTCACCGAGTATCCCGATCAGGATCTCATGATCAAGCGACCCGAAACAATCGGCGATGTCACCCTCGATGAACCAGGAAGTTCCACGCCATACCGTCGCCACCTCACTCAATGCGGTGTGGCAGCCACGACGCGGACGGAAACCATGTGAATGGTCAGAGAACCGCGGTTCGTAATACGCCTCCAGCAGGAGACGTATCACCTCACCGACCAGCTTGTCCGACCATGACGGTAGGCCCAGAGGCCGACGTTTCCCGTTTTGTTTCGGGATGTACACACGCCGCGCCGGCTTGAATCGGTAGCGCTCGTGACGCAACGCATCGATGATGCGTCCGATCTTGCCTAG
>NZ_JAXAVW010000085.1:0-2169 GCF_033949945.1 Lentzea miocenica | reverse complement strand
GTGCGCCACGAGGCGCTTGAAGTTCGAGCGGAGGTGAAAGACCTTCGCCGTTCGGCTGTCGCAGCAGTCGGGTGAAGCTGGGAGCAGTCTGATCCGGGGAACGCCGGAGAGGGCGGAAAGCAGCTCCGACAACGCCGGGACGTGTTAGCACTGCCAGATAATGCGGGTTCGGCAAGCGAGACCAGAGGGTACAGCGTGAGCGAATCAGTGGTTGACGCCCCGTAAGAGTAGAACCGGCTCCAAATCTGGTGGATATGGGCCGGGGTGCAGTGCGCGTTTCCATTCTTACGATGGAAGCGACTCTATCGCCGCTTCTCGTGGTCGGCGTGGAGGCCGTGTCGAATGTCTGCGGCGTAGACACGGCGAGGCTGCCGGGGTAGAGCTGGGTGCCTGCCTGGTCGATCGAACATCGAGTGAACGTGGGAACCATCCGTGATCGCCTCGTTCTCCGGGCGGCCAGTTCGGAATGAGGCAGGCTCGTTTGCCGGCTGATGGTCACGGGATGGGGCGGAGGTCTCGTAGTAGTCCGAGCGCGCGAAAGGCGTGCACATGGCGAAGGGGACCAGTGATTCTGCGATGGAGGATGCTGGAATGCCGGGAGGACGCGGGTGAATACTCGTGAGCCGGATGAGTCGGCCTTGTATTGGGCTGAGCGCCGGGTACTGGAGATCCAGGCCAAGTTGCACCGTTGGGCGAAGGATGATTCCGATCGCCGGTTTGATGATCTGTTTAATCTCGTGACCGATCCCGCGTTCTTGTTGGTGGCGTGGGAGAGGGTGCGGAGTAACAAGGGCGCGCGTACCGCTGGTGTGGATGGGGTGACTGTCTCACGCATTCGTGACGGGCAGGGTGTCGAGACTTTTCTCGACACCCTGCGGTCGTGGGTGAAGGACGGTAGTTTCCGGCCGGTTCCGGTGCGGGAGCGGATGATTCCCAAGGCTGGCGGAAAGTTACGCCGGTTGGGGATCCCCACTGTCGCGGATCGGGTGGTGCAAGCGTCGTTGAAGCTGGTGTTGGAGCCTATTTGGGAGGCCGACTTCCGGCCATGTTCCTATGGGTTCCGGCCGAATCGCCGTGCACAGGACGCGATCGCCGAGACTCGGTTTCTGGCTAAGCGCTCGTATGAGTGGGTGGTCGAAGGCGATATCGAGGCGTGTTTCGACACGATCGACCATGTGGCCCTGATGGACCGGGTGCGTGTTCGTGTCGGGGACAAGCGGGTTCTGGCCTTGGTGAAGACATTCCTCAAAGCGGGAATCCTGAGCCAGGACGGCGCGGTGCGGGACAGCCATGCCGGTACTCCGCAGGGTGGCATTCTCTCGCCCTTGCTGGCCAATATCGCGCTGTCGGTCCTGGACGATTACTTCGCCCAGGCCGCAGGCGGTCCGGCCACATCGGGGTGGGAGCGCACCAAACGGCGGCGCCAGGGTCAGGCCAATTATCGGCTTGTGCGGTATGCGGATGATTTCCTGGTTCTGGTGTCGGGTACCCGCGAGCACGCGGAGCAGTTGCGTGACGTGGTGGCGGCGGTGGTGGCACCGATGGGTCTGTGCTTGTCGGTGACCAAAACGGTGATCACTCATATCGACGAGGGGATCGACTTTGTCGGGTGGCGTATCCAGCGCCATCGACAGAGAGGTAGCGATCAGCGGCACATCTACACCTATCCGTGCAAGAAGGCGGTTAAGGCCGTCGCAGTGAAGGTGAAGAAGCTGTGTCGACAGGACGTCAGCCGGCCGTTATCGGTTCTGCTCGGTCGGCTTAATCCGGCCTTGCGGGGCTGGTGCGCCTACTTCCAGCCGGGTGTGTCCAGTTCCACCTTTCATTGGCTGAGCCACCTCACCTGGAGGCAGGTCATCAGGTGGATAAGGCGTAAACATCCTCGGATTACCTGGAAGGAACTACGTCGCCGTTACTGCGGCGGCGGTTGGTGGCCGATTACGGCGCTGGGACGGCTTTTCGAACCGGGGCGGGTGCGTACCACCCGCTACCGGTATCGAGGGACAAGGATCTCGACGCCATGGGCGGCCATCAGGTAAGGAAATCAGCAATCGGCCGACGGGAATCATGGAGAGCCCGGTGCTCAGTAATGGGCACGCCGGGTTCGGGAGGCGGCTCGGAGAAACCCATCAACAGCAATGCTGACAGGGCGCTCCGAGTCGACCTCAC
>NZ_JAXAVW010000084.1:0-2282 GCF_033949945.1 Lentzea miocenica | reverse complement strand
ATGTTCGAGAGGTTCACCGACCGCGCGAGGCGGGTGGTTGTCCTTGCCCAAGAAGAGGCTCGGATGCTCAACCACAACTACATCGGCACCGAGCACATCCTCCTGGGTCTGATCCACGAGGGTGAAGGTGTCGCCGCCAAGGCGCTGGAGTCGTTGGGGATCGCGCTGGAGGGCGTCCGCCAGCAGGTCGAGGAGATCATCGGCCAGGGCCAGCAGGCTCCGAGTGGGCACATCCCCTTCACCCCGCGCGCCAAGAAGGTGCTGGAGCTGTCTTTGCGCGAAGCGCTGCAGCTCGGCCACAACTACATCGGTACCGAGCACATTCTGCTGGGTCTGATTCGTGAGGGCGAGGGCGTTGCTGCGCAGGTCCTCGTGAAGCTGGGCGCTGATCTGAACAGGGTGCGGCAGCAGGTGCTGCAGCTGCTGTCCGGGTATTCGACGGAGAAGGGTGCGGCGGAGTCGACCGGGCGCGGTGAGGGCACGCCGTCGTCGTCGTTGGTGCTGGACCAGTTCGGGCGCAATCTCACGGCTTCGGCCCGTGAGGGCAAGCTCGACCCGGTGATCGGGCGCACCAAGGAGATCGAGCGGGTCATGCAGGTGCTGTCGCGGCGCACCAAGAACAACCCGGTCCTGATCGGCGAGCCCGGTGTGGGTAAGACCGCCGTGGTCGAGGGACTGGCGCAGATGGTGGTCAAGGGCGAGGTGCCCGAGACGCTCAAGGACAAGCAGCTCTACACCCTGGACCTGGGTTCGCTGGTGGCGGGCTCGCGGTATCGGGGTGACTTCGAGGAGCGCCTGAAGAAGGTGCTCAAGGAGATCCGCACGCGCGGCGACATCATCCTGTTCATCGACGAGATCCACACCCTGGTGGGTGCGGGTGCCGCCGAGGGCGCGATCGACGCGGCGAGCATCCTCAAGCCGATGCTGGCGCGGGGTGAGCTGCAGACGATCGGCGCGACCACGCTGGACGAGTACCGCAAGCACGTGGAGAAGGATCCGGCGCTGGAGCGCCGGTTCCAGCCGATCCAGGTGGGCGAGCCGTCGCTGGAGCACACGATCGAGATCCTGAAGGGTCTGCGGGACCGGTACGAGGCGCATCACCGCGTGTCGATCACCGACTCGGCGCTGGTCGCGGCGGCGACGCTGGCGGATCGGTACATCAACGACCGGTTCCTGCCGGACAAGGCGATCGACCTGATCGACGAGGCGGGTGCGCGGATGCGGATCCGGCGGATGACCGCGCCGCCGGACCTGCGCGAGTTCGACGAGAAGATCGCCGACGTGCGCCGGGACAAGGAGTCCGCGATCGACGCGCAGGACTTCGAGCGGGCGGCGAAGCTCCGCGATGCGGAGAAGACGCTGCTGGGTCAGAAGGCCGAGCGGGAGAAGCAGTGGAAGGACGGGGATCTGGACGTCGTCGCGGAGGTCGACGACGAGCAGATCGCCGAGGTGCTGGCGAACTGGACCGGGATCCCGGTGTTCAAGCTCACCGAGGAGGAGACCACGCGTCTGCTCCGCATGGAGGACGAGCTGCACAAGCGGATCATCGGCCAGGTCGACGCGGTCAAGGCCGTGTCGCAGGCGATCCGCCGCACCCGCGCCGGGTTGAAGGACCCGAAGCGCCCGTCGGGGTCGTTCATCTTCGCCGGCCCGTCCGGTGTGGGTAAGACGGAGCTGTCGAAGGCGCTGGCGAACTTCCTGTTCGGCGAGGACGACGCGCTCATCCAGATCGACATGGGCGAGTTCCACGACCGCTACACCGCGTCGCGGCTGTTCGGTGCCCCTCCCGGTTACGTCGGCTACGAGGAGGGCGGGCAGCTCACCGAGAAGGTGCGCCGCAAGCCGTTCTCGGTGGTGTTGTTCGACGAGATCGAGAAGGCGCACCAGGAGGTCTACAACACGCTGTTGCAGGTGCTGGAGGACGGCCGGCTGACCGATGGTCAGGGCCGGACGGTGGACTTCAAGAACACCGTCATCATCTTCACCTCGAACCTGGGCACGTCGGACATCAGCAAGGCCGTCGGCCTGGGCTTCACCTCGGGTCAGGACACCGCGTCCAACTACGAGCGGATGAAGAACAAGGTCAACGACGAGCTGAAGAAGCACTTCCGGCCGGAGTTCCTCAACCGCATCGACGACATCATCGTGTTCCACCAGCTGACTCAGGACGAGATCATCAAGATGGTGGATTTGATGATCGCCCGCGTCGAGACGCAGCTGAGGAACAAGGACATGGCGATCGAGCTCACCGATCGCGCGAAGATGCTCCTCGCGAAGCGCGG
>NZ_JAXAVW010000083.1:0-2293 GCF_033949945.1 Lentzea miocenica | reverse complement strand
GATGTAGAACGTGCAGTCGAGGTCGTTGCGGAGCAACTCCTGCATCTCGCGCAACGCGCGCAGCCGCTCGTCGAGTTCGGCCGCCGCCACGGTGGCCGAAGCAGCGAGCAGCGCCCGCGCGTAGTCACTCGTCCGCAGTAGGTCCGGGACCGCGTGCGGATGCCAGCTCATGAGGGTTCTGGCTGCCGCGAGATTGGACCTGGCCGTGCCTGATCTGATCGGCGCGTACTTGCCGTGAGACTGCCACCAGCCGTCCAGCTCCATAGCAGGGAAGAGGTTGAGCAGATTCTCGCGTTCCGGCTCGGGGACTCGACATGCCCCGAGCGCCAGCACGAGTTCCAGAACGGTGATGCCTCCCTTGCCGTTCACCATGTCCGAGACCTTGGCTTCCTGCCAGCCCAGCACGTCTGCGAGCTGTCGGGAGGTCATGCCCGCTCGCGCGATGGCCGCTCGCATTCGCTCGCCGAACTCACGGCCGCGCGCGGTGGAGTACCTCTTGGGCATGTCCGAGTTCCTTGGTCTGGTGCGTCTCGCTGTTGCTGTGGCCTGGTTGGCACATGGTCGAGTGCGTTCTCGTTGCGCTGGTTCTCGCGGCGCAGTGACAGCAGCTCGGAGCGCTCTTCGTTGGTAAGCGACAACCACTTCTCGCCGATCGCTTCGGCCGTGAGGTCGGTCATCAGAACGCCTGCCTAGTGGCTATGTCTCTGGTAGCGGCGGTGCGCAGCTGCTCGTTGCCACCAGTCGAAGTGGTCGCCGACGACCCAGGTCCACGTCGACGCCGCTACAAGGCCGAGGGCGATCGTGATGGCGGTCATCGCGGCTCCCATCCCGGCAGGCGTGTGCTTGAGGTGTCCGGTGACGTGCTTGAGGCGGACGCGGAGTCCACACGTCACCGGACGGTCTGACGGGCGTTGAGCGGGCGTGTCAGACTGAAATCAAGATTTCATCAGCGCAGGATCAGCGGTACGGCCTGCAGGTGACCTGAAGCGACCTGCTGCGACCTGGCGAGCTAGGAGGAGCCATGCGGACGTTTCGCACGGTGCTTGAGCAGCGGATATGGGAACGTCGGCTGACTCTGGAGGAGTTCGTCCAGGAAGCTGAGCTGTACGCGCGTGAGAATCGGGAGCCAGGGACGCTCGGGCTTAGGCATCTTCAGAGGCTGGTCGCTGGTCGTCGGTCTGCTGGCGAGCCCCTTGGCCAGATGAAGGCGAGCACAGCCCGGTTGTTGGAGAGCATGCTCGACACGCCGGTCGAGGAGTTGTTGTCTTCGCCGATGGAGCGCGGTTCTGCGGCAACTCCTGCTGGCGTGGCTGTTCATCCGGGCTTGGCGGGTGCTTTCGAGTGGTTGGATGGTGCGGCCAGCTGGGAGTCGGGGTCTGCGGCGGCGAAAGTTGGTGCCGTACTGAAGCTCGCCGACATCGGGGTGCTCCAGGGGCGGCGTGCGCGGCGGAGCGCAGTTGGCCGGCGCCGGGTCGTGGACGCGGTGAGGCGGTACTACGGAACTCCCGACACGTTCGCCGCCCGTGGTCCGGGCTTGGACGTTCGGACCAGCGTGGTCACGCGGTCTGAGTGGAATGACCTTCGGCTACCGCTCGAACCGGACCGCGAGCGGCTGACCCTCTCGCAGCGAGTACGGGTGACAGCCGCGCTCGACGAGGATTGCGCGGAGGCGGCTGTCCAGCGGCTTGTGATGGCCGCGGCTCTTGGCGTGCGGTTCGCGAACCTGCCGCTGTACCGGCTGGTGGAGATCGACGTCAGCGCAGGGGGCATCGGCGGGACTGTCGATGTTGGGAACTTTGTCGAATACGCGCTGACGATGGACCTGCTCGAAGCGGAGCTGGCTGATGCGCTGGTGAGCGGTTCAGGTGCGCTACATCCGTTGCGAGACAAGTACCTGCCGGATGTGGAGGTTGTGCTCGATACAGGGAGGCGGGTCTGCGCCGGCGGAGTTCTGTCGCTCGTGGCGATCGCACGGCCAGCCGACCCGTTCCGCGGTGCGGCGGACTACGCGCTTATTGTGCAGACGCGGTCGGACCAGGTCGTGAACGCCGCTGGGAAGTTGGCGGTCATCCCGAAGGGCTTCCACCAGCCGCTTACGGATCCACGTGCTGACGTCCGCATCGTTGCCACGCTTCGGCGAGAGCTGGAGGAGGAGTTGTTCGGACGACGCGATGTGGACGCGACCGCAGGTGGTGCGCGAGCGGCGGCGCCGATGCATCCTGGGCGCTGGTCTGCGCCGATGAGGTGGCTGGAGGACGAGGCCGGCCGGATGCGGATGGAGTGCACCGGGTTT
>NZ_JAXAVW010000082.1:0-3160 GCF_033949945.1 Lentzea miocenica | reverse complement strand
GTTCTTCCAGAACCGCACAGTGGATGCGTAGCGTCTTTGTAACAAGTCCTCGGCCTATTAGTACCAGTCAGCTCCAACCGTTACCGGTCTTCCACCTCTGGCCTATCAACCCAGTGGTCTAGCTGGGGGCCTTAACTCACGAAGAGTGGGATACCTCATCTTGGAACAGGCTTCCCGCTTAGATGCCTTCAGCGGTTATCCCTTCCGAACGTAGCCAACCAGCAATGCTCTTGGCAGAACAACTGGCACACCAGCGGTCCGTCCGTCCCGGTCCTCTCGTACTAGGGACAGCCTTCCTCAAGTATCCTACGCGCGCGGCGGATAGGGACCGAACTGTCTCACGACGTTCTAAACCCAGCTCGCGTACCGCTTTAATGGGCGAACAGCCCAACCCTTGGGACCTACTCCAGCCCCAGGATGCGACGAGCCGACATCGAGGTGCCAAACCATGCCGTCGATATGGACTCTTGGGCAAGATCAGCCTGTTATCCCCGGGGTACCTTTTATCCGTTGAGCGACCACGCTTCCACAAGCCATGGCCGGATCACTAGTTCCGACTTTCGTCCCTGCTCGACCCGTCAGTCTCACAGTCAAGCTCCCTTGTGCACTTGCACTCAACACCTGATTGCCAACCAGGCTGAGGGAACCTTTGAGCGCCTCCGTTACTCTTTGGGAGGCAACCGCCCCAGTTAAACTACCCACCAGGCACTGTCCCTGATCCGGATCACGGACCGAGGTTAGACATCCAATACGACCAGAGTGGTATTTCAACGATGACTCCACACTGACTGGCGTCAGCGCTTCACAGTCTCCCACCTATCCTACACAAGCCGAATCGAACACCAATACCAAGCTATAGTAAAGGTCCCGGGGTCTTTCCGTCCTGCCGCGCGTAACGAGCATCTTTACTCGTAATGCAATTTCGCCGGGCCTGCGGTTGAGACAGTCGAGAAGTCGTTACGCCATTCGTGCAGGTCGGAACTTACCCGACAAGGAATTTCGCTACCTTAGGATGGTTATAGTTACCACCGCCGTTTACTGGCGCTTAAGTTCTCAGCTTCGCCCCGAAGGACTAACCGGTCCCCTTAACGTTCCAGCACCGGGCAGGCGTCAGTCCATATACATCGTCTTGCGACTTCGCATGGACCTGTGTTTTTAGTAAACAGTCGCTTCTCGCTGGTCTCTGCGGCCGTCTCGCCCTAGCCCGTAAAGAGCTTCAAGCGCTACGGCCCCCCTTCTCCCGAAGTTACGGGGGCATTTTGCCGAGTTCCTTAACCACAGTTCGCCCGATCGCCTCGGTATTCTCTACCTGACCACCTGTGTCGGTTTGGGGTACGGGCCGCGTGAAAGCTCGCTAGAGGCTTTTCTCGGCAGCATGGGATCACTCTACTTCGCCTCAATCGGCTACGCATCACGTCTCAGGATATATGCCTGGCGGATTTGCCTACCAGACTCCCTACACGCTTGCACCAGTACTACCACTCACTGGCGGAGCTACCCTCCTGCGTCACCCCATCGCTTGACTACTACAAGTTCAGGTCCCGCGCTCCACAGTCCCCCTAGCCCCGAAGGGCATTGGAAGGTGCTTCGGGCGGTTAGTATCACAAGGTTCATCATGGGCGCGTTCACACGGGTACGGGAATATCAACCCGTTGTCCATCGACTACGCCTGTCGGCCTCGCCTTAGGTCCCGACTTACCCTGGGCGGATTAGCCTGGCCCAGGAACCCTTGGTCATCCGGCGGACGAGTTTCTCACTCGTCTTTCGCTACTCATGCCTGCATTCTCACTCGCATAGCGTCCACGGCTGGATTACTCCGCCGCTTCAACCGCTACACGACGCTCCCCTACCCATCCCAGCACAAGGCTGAAATGACACAGCTTCGGTGGTGTGCTTAAGCCCCGCTACATTGTCGGCGCAGGACCACTTGACCAGTGAGCTATTACGCACTCTTTAAAGGGTGGCTGCTTCTAAGCCAACCTCCTGGCTGTCTGTGCGACCCCACATCCTTTCCCACTTAGCACACACTTAGGGACCTTAGCTGGCGTTCTGGGCTGTTTCCCTCTCGACTACGAAGCTTATCCCCCGCAGTCTCACTGCCGCGCTCTCACACCACGGTATTCGGAGTTTGGTTGATTTCGGTAAGCTTGTAGGCCCCCTAGACCATCCAGTGCTCTACCCCCGCGGTGAAACACACGACGCTGCACCTAAATGCATTTCGGGGAGAACCAGCTATCACGGTGTTTGATTGGCCTTTCACCCCTAACCACAGCTCATCCCCCAGGTTTTCAACCCTGGTGGGTTCGGGCCTCCACGCGGTCTTACCCGCGCTTCACCCTGGCCATGGCTAGATCACACCGCTTCGGGTCTAGACCACGCGACTCAAGCGCCCTATTCAGACTCGCTTTCGCTACGGCTACCCCACACGGGTTAACCTCGCCACGTAGCACTAACTCGCAGGCTCATTCTTCAAAAGGCACGCCGTCACCCCTAAAGGCTCCGACGGATTGTAGGCACACGGTTTCAGGTACTATTTCACTCCCCTCCCGGGGTACTTTTCATCTTTCCCTCACGGTACTAGTCCGCTATCGGTCACCAGGGAGTATTTAGGCTTAGCGGGTGGTCCCGCCAGATTCACAGCGAATTTCACGAGTACGCTGCTACTTGGGAACACTCTAAGCAGCCATCAGGTTTTCGAGTACGGGAGTTTCACCCTCTACGCTCACGCTTTCCAGACGTATTCCTCTAACCACAATGGTTTCTTACTGCTTGCTAGCTCGGCAGAACTAGCCAAGAGGTCCCACGACCCCGCGAATGCAACCCCTGCCGGGTATCACACAGACGCGGTTTAGCCTCATCCGCTTTCGCTCGCCACTACTCACGGAATCACGGTTGTTTTCTCTTCCTGCGGGTACTGAGATGTTTCACTTCCCCGCGTTCCCTCCACATACCCTATGTGTTCAGGTATGGGTGAACCCACATGACTGGGTCCGGGTTTCCCCATTCGGAAATTCTAGGATCTCAGCTCGGTTGACAGCTCCCCTAGACTTTTCGCAGTCTCCTACGTCCTTCATCGGCTCCTGGTGCCAAGACATCCACCGTATGCCCTTACTAACTTGCTACAAAGATGCTCGCATCCACTGTGCAGTTCTCAAAGAAC
>NZ_JAXAVW010000081.1:0-4366 GCF_033949945.1 Lentzea miocenica | reverse complement strand
AACGTCCGGTCGTTGCCGAAGTGGTCGTCGAGGATCACCGAGATCGTTCTCGGCGCCTCGACCACCGCCAGGTGCGCCGCGTCCGCCACGATGTAGAGCTCCGAGTCCGGCAGGTCGTCCGCGATGTGCCGCGCGAACTCCGTCGGCGTCGCGTGGTCCTGCGCCGCCGCGATCACCACGGTCGGCGCGTCGATCTTCGGCAGGTCCGGCCGCAGGTCCATGTCCCTGATCGCTTCAGCGCAGGCGATGTACGACGCCACGTCGACCTCGAGCAGTTCCGCGCGGAACCGCGCCACCTCGGCCGGCGGGAACGCGGGCGTGAACCAGCGCGAGACGATCGTGTCCGCGAGGGGCTCCATCCCTCCGGAGCGCAACGCGGTGATCCTTTCGTCCCAACCGGACTTGTCCGGGTACCACGCCGTCGTGCAGATCAGCGCCAGCCGGGAGATCCGGTCGGTGTGCGCGGCGAGCCACATGCCGACCATGCCGCCGAGCGACACGCCGCAGTAGTACACCTGGCGCAGTCCCAAGTGGTCCAACAGCTCCACGACGTCCGACGCGAGCGTCTCGATCGTGCACGGACCGGGAACCGGCGCACTGGAGCCGTGGCCGCGGTGGTCGAAGCGCAACAGCCGGAACGGGAGCGAGAAGTCGCGCCACAGCCCGGTCGTCGTGCCGAGTGCGTTGCCGAGCACCAGCACCGGCGCGTCGTCCGGACCGGTCAGCGTGTGATGCGGGATCACCGGGGGCCACCTCCCTCACTGCGACTGTGCGAGTGTGCAGGGAGGTTTCCCCGGACGCACCCCGAATCCACACGGGACGACGCCGGTCCGGCTCCGCCGGAAGCGTGATGAGACGCGGGAGGCTTCCCGTTCGTCGACAACCACCGGCCTGGCCCCCGCCGAAACACTGTTACGGGTAGCAGAATGAAGGCTTGCCGCAGCCACCGACCTTCGGGAAGCCGATGAACTCCGTTGCTCCGTTCGCGCACGAGGCCCTGTTCTACCGGGGCGAGGACGACTTCCTCGCCGGTACGGCCAGATTCGTGGCGGACGGCGTCGACAGCGGCGAGCCCGTGCTGGTCGCGGTGCCGGAGCCGAGCATCGCCCTGCTGCGCGGACAGCTGGGTGGCAGGGCCGACCAGGTGCACTTCATCAACATGACCGAGGCCGGCCGCAACCCCGGCCGGATCATCCCCGGCGTGCTGATGGCGTTCAGCGCGAGCGCCCCGCAGAGCCGGGTCCGCATGGTCGGCGAACCGGTGTGGCCGGGCCGCACCGAGCTCGAGTACCCGGCGTGCGTGCAGCATGAGGCGTTGATCAACACGGCGTTCGAGGGTCGCCACGGCACGTTGCTGTGCCCCTACGACGCCGGCGCGCTGCCGGAGCACGTGCTGGAGGACGCCCGGCGCACCCACCCGGTCGTGATCGACGGCTCCAGACGGGTCGCGAGCGCGTGGTACACCGACCCGGCCGGGCTGGCCGACGTCTACAACGTGCCGTTACCGCCGCCGCCCGCGTCGGCGGAGGAGCACAACTTCTCGGTCGGCACGCTCGCGCACATGCGCAAGCTCGTGTCGGCGTACGCGACGTGGTTGCGGCGTGAGCAGATCGAGGATCTGGTGCTCGCGGTGAACGAGCTCGCGACGAACAGCATCCTGCACGCGTCCGGCCGCGGGAAGCTGCGGATGTGGCGTGAGGGCGACACCGTCGTGTGTGAGGTGAGCGACTCGGGCAGGGGTTTCCCGCCGGCGTTCACCGGTCTGTCCGGCTTCGGGATCGTGATGGTGAACCTGTTGTGTGACCTGGTTCGCACCCACACGAGTCACAGCGGTACCACCGTTCGAGTGTACTTGGGCCGGTAGAGAGTCAGCGCCATCTCATAGAAATGCGCACGACACGCGGACCTGGTTGCCTGACACACCTATGACAGAGCAACTCTCCCCCCTCGACATCGCTTTCCTCGCCATGGAGGGCAACAACAATCCGTTGCACCTCGGCGCGATCGCGACCTTCGCACCCTCCACTCCGGTGCATCCGGCCCGCATCGCCGCCGTGCTGTGCGAACGGGCGCAGGAGATCCCACGCCTGCGCCAGCGTGCTCGCACCTCGTGGCTGGGCGGTGCGCGCTGGGTGGAGGACCCCGGTTTCGCGCCGGAAGACCACGTCTTCACGCACCACGTGCGCGGCCGGGAACGGTTCGCCACTTTGGTCTCCCACCTCATGGCACAGCCGCTCGACCTCGCGCGCCCGCCGTGGGAGCTGCACGTCATCACCGGCCTCGCGGGCGGACGGTTCGCGGTCGTCGCCAAGCTGCACCACTCGCTGTGCGACGGCATGAAGGCCGTCGGCCTGGGAATTCAGCTGTTCGACCCCTCGCGGCTGTCCATTCCGGACGCTCCGGAACCGGTCTCGCGCTCGATCATCCCGTCGATCCCGTCGTTGCAGGGGATCAGGGACACGATCGACATCGCCTCGTCGGTGCTGATGAACACCCGCCCGCCGACGCTGAACTCGCCGGTGCTCACCCAGTCCACCCGGCCACGCCGCGTGGTGATGTCGCGACTGGATCTCGCGGACGTGCACCGAATCCGGCGCGCACACGGCGGCACGGTGAACGACGTGCTGCTCGCGCTCGTCACAGGCGCGTTGCGGCACTGGCTTTCCGCGCACGACAGCGCGGGACCCTCCTCGGTCGTCCGCGCGCTGATCCCGGTTAACCAGCGCTCACGCTCCGGCGACGCGGCGTCGGGCAACCAGATCTCCGGCTTCCTCGTCGCGTTGCCCGTCGGCGAGCCGGACCCGGTGCGACGGCTGCGCGACATCCGCGAGCAGATGGAGACGGCGAAGGCGGCCGGACCCGACCGCGGCGCCGGAGCGTTGCCGAAGCTCGCGGACAAGGTGCCGCCACTGGTGCACCGCCTGGCCGCGCCCGTGGCCTCCCGCTGCGCTCCCCTGCTGTTCGACACGCTGGTCACGTCGGTCCCGCTGCCGTCGGTGCCCCTGTCGCTGGACGGCGCCGCGCTGTGCGAGATGTACCCGGTCGCTCCCGTCGCGCCCGGCCACGCGGTGGGCGTCGCACTGTCGGTCTACCGGTCCTCCGTGCACGTCTGCCTGAACACGAACCAGTCGTGGATGTCCGACGCGCAGTGGCTCGACGGCGTGCTGCGGCGCGAGGTGGCGTCCCTTCAGGACACGCGCGAGCTGGTGGGTTTGCCGAGGTAGAGCCATGGGAAAACCTGGCAGCATGAGCAACACCCTGGTCCTCGACGTCGACGGCACCCTCGTCGACACCAACTACCACCACACGGTGGCATGGCTGCGTGCCTTCCGCGGCGTCGACATCACCGTGCCCGCCTGGCGCGTGCACCGCGCGATCGGCATGGGCGGCGACAAACTGGTGGCCGCCGTGGCCGGCGACAAGGTGGAGCAGGACCACGGCGACGCACTGCGCACCGCCTGGGAGCGGCACTTCGACACCATGATCGACGAGATCCAGCCCCTCGAGGGCGCGCACCGCCTGGTCCGCGCCGCGACCGAACTGGGGCTGTCCGTCGTGCTCGCCAGCTCCGGCAAGCGCAAGCACGTCGAGCACTACCTGAAGCTCCTCGATCCGGGCGACATCGCGTGGACGTCGTCCGACGACGTCGAGGACAGCAAGCCGGCGCCGGACCTGGTCGAGGTGGCGCTGCGGTCGGTGAAGAGCTCCCGCGCGGTCGTCGTGGGCGACTCGGTGTGGGACTGCGAGGCCGCCGGACGGGCCGGGCTGCCGTCGATCGGGCTGCTGACCGGCGGGTTCGGCGAGGACGAGCTGGTCGACCGCGGTGCGTCGGCGGTGTACGCGGACCTGGACTCGCTGCGGGCGGAGCTGTCCGACCTGCCGTTCGCCGAGGTCGTCGAGCCCAACGCCTGAGAAAAGCCGTTGGATCGCCGGCCGCATCGCCTCATACGGTGACGCGGTGAACGATCACTCCGAGACACCTGTCGCACCCATCGAGCCTTTCGAACCGCCCTACTACGTGGCTGTCTTCACCACGGTGCGGACCCAGGAGCAGCACGGCTACAGCGAGACCAACGCGCGCATGGAAGAGCTGGTGAAGGACGTCCCCGGCTATCTGGGGATGGACCACGCGCAGACTCCCGGCGGGCTGGGCATCACCGTCGGGTACTTCCGCGACGCCGACGCCCTCACGCAGTGGCGGTCCAACACCGAACACCGCACGGCGCAGCAGCGCGGGCGGGACGAGTGGTACGAGAGCTACACGCTGCACGTGGCGAAAGTCGAGCGGAGCCACGGCTTCACGCGCAGGCCCTAGTAGTGCTTTGTTAGGTTTCGGCGTGTCGTGGGGATGCCGGGCAGGCTGGGT
>NZ_JAXAVW010000080.1:0-4419 GCF_033949945.1 Lentzea miocenica | reverse complement strand
ACAAGCGGGCGAAGGCAATGAATGAAGCTCAGAAGGCGAACAGCTCCCCGCTTAGTGGCGCCCAACGCGAGGCAGTCGCCCGACGATGTGCCACGAAGCATTACCAGGGTTGGTCAATCCGAAGAATTGCACGATTCTACAACTTCAGCGCTTCGCTCGTTAGAACCCTTCTCATCGATGCTGGAGTAGTCGACTACACCCGTTGCATCGGAGAGAATGCTGTGCTGATCGGCGACGAACTGGAGCGCAGGTTCAAGTGTGGCCACAGTATCGAGGCCATCTCGTTGACCACAGGAATCCCGCAAATAGAAATCGCCTCCATGATCACGGCGCGGGGTATCGAACCGGTTGAGGCCCAGAGCTACAAACCCACGACGCGCGAGCCAGCAAGCGCAAGGCCCTACGTTCCAAGTCGCGCGGGCGCAGCCGTGTTACGCGTTTTCCCTGCGAACAATTTTGCCCTGCTGTCAGTTTCCACGATCGTGAGATCGTGTGGCCGGGATCAGCAGGCAGTCGCTTTGGCCATCAGCGAAATGGAATCGGCAGGGATTCTGTGACACAAGTGGGAACGCGCGAGTCCTGCATCCGATCGTCAGTCTCGGTATGGATTGACAAAGGTCGGTCATCGATTGCGAAATTCGATGCCGGCCACGCAAGCGGAAACCCTCTAGAGGTCAAGCGCGCCTAGCGCGGAGAGAGGAGGTTTATTGACCGTTCGGCGATAGTCGGTACCTGGAACCGCAGCCCCGCAGGTCGGCGAAACCTGCGGGGTGCTGGTTGCATGCTGTGACACAAGACCTCGATCACTGATCCAACTGAGCGAATGACCCCTGCCCGGCCAGAAACCGGACGAATTTCGTGGAACGATCATGTTGAATCAACCCTGCAAGGGGGAATTGTGGACCTGAAGACTGAGAACGCCTCCTCACCTGTCCTATCAGACCGGCGATACACAAACAATCCGCTGTTCGCGTGGCTTGAGATCACCGGAAAGTGCCAGTTGAACTGCGGGCACTGCTACGCCGAATCCGGGCCACATGGCACGAGTGGCGCGATGACCGTCGATGACTGGCGAGACGTGATCGACCAGCTCGCCGGGCTCGGGACACGAATGGTTCAGTTCATCGGCGGCGAACCCACACTGCACGGAGGCCTCCCAGACCTCATCGATCATGCACTCGGCTGCGGGCTTGAGGTCGAGGTCTTCACCAACCTGGTCTACGTGAAACCGGCCTTGTGGGACGTCTTCGCGCGGCCTGGTGTTCGGCTCGCGACCAGTTACTACACCGACGACGCTCAGGAACACGAGCGCATCACCCGTGGCCGGGGAAGCCACGGGCGAACCAGGGCGAACATCGCCGAAGCGGTTCGCCGTTCCATTCCGCTGCGTGTCGGCGTGATCGACGTCGAAGACGGTCAGCGGGTTCAGCAGGCCGTTTCCGAACTGGCCGGCATCGGCGTGGACGGCGAGATTCGCATCGACCACCTGCGCCAAGCCGGCCGCGGGGTCCGCGACCGCGAACCTGACCTGTCGCAGCTCTGCGGGAACTGCGGAGATCGCAAGATCGCCGTTGCCGCGGACGGCTCGGTGTGGCCCTGTGTGTTCTCGCGCTGGATGCCGGTGGGTAACGTGAAAGACGAGGCGCTTGCCGACATCCTGAGCGGCCCGAGGATGATCGAGACGTCGGCGACGCTGGCCGCGGAGTTCGCGACCAGGCCGTGCGTACCCAACATGTGTGATCCTCAGTGTGGTCCGTCATGCAGCCCGGCGTGTATCCCTAAGGGTGACTGCGTCCCTGAGGGAGGCTGCGTGCCGAGCTACGGCTGACCGGAGGAAAACTGTTCATGCTCGCCCGACGCGCATACGTCCCCACCGAGCTGCTGCCGAGCAGAACGTCGAACCGGTGGCAGTGGCCGCTTGACGTGCCGTGTGTCGATCAACTGGTCAAGGAAGGCATGTCCTTCGAACGACCGGTGACCTTCCTCGTCGGTGAGAACGGCTCCGGCAAGTCCACTTTGGTCGAGGCGTTCGCCGAAGCCTGGGGCCTGGACGCGCGCGGCGGGCGAGCTGGACGGAAGTACGTGAACGACCGGCCGAAAACACCACTCGGCGAAATGCTCAAGTTCGAGACCTCCGCCCTTGGTGCGCGACACCGCTCAGGAACGCGCACCAAGCGGCGGGGCTACTTCCACCGCGCAGAGACCGCGTTCGGATTCATGAACGCGGTCAGCGGGATGCAGGGCTACTGGGAAGACGACACCGACGCCATGAGCCACGGCGAGTCGTTCCTGACCGTGTTCGAGAACATGTTCAAGGAACCCGGCTTCTATCTGCTGGACGAGCCCGAAGCCGCGCTCTCGTTCCAGTCCTGCATGAGCCTGGTAGCCCTCATGCACCGACTCGGCGAATCTGGCGCACAGATCATCTGCGCCACCCACTCACCGCTGCTCGCCTCAACCCCAGGCGCGGACATCATCGAAGTAGGCGATCACGGATTCCGCCGCACCACTTGGGACGATCTCGCACTGGTAGACCACTGGCGTAGGTTCATGACCAGCCCGACCGCCTACCTGCGGTACATCACCGAGGAGTGACGGTGAACGACCTCAGCGACGCTGACATCCGGTTCGTGCAGTGGATGCACGACAACCTCCACCGTGCTGCCGACCACTTCGGACTCACCATCTCCGGCGAACCAACCCTCGGGTGGCTCTTCCGGTCGATCAGTGTGTTGGCCTACAAGGGCAACGACCAGGTCTGGCTGCGCGTCAACTCCGAAGATCCGCAGTGGATCGGCGGTGACTTCTGGACAGGCAACCTCGATGCCAACGTGTTCACCGGACTGTCGAAACCGCGCGTGCTCGACGTCTTCGAGTGGGAGGAAGGCCGACAGCAGCGCGCGGAGGTGATGACCCTCGTACCGGGCGCCCCGTGTTCTCCGACCGACGTCCTGCGGCAGGCCGTCGATCTTCCTGACGCGTGGTGGGCAGAACTGCGCCGAACCGTGGACACCATCGCGTACACGCCTACCGAACGAACGAACGCTGACCAGGACAAGGTCACGAACCGCCTCCGGCAGCGATTCGGCGATGCAGTGGACCCCGTTGTGTCCCAATGGGAAACCGTGCACGGCGACGTGCATTGGTCCAACCTGATGCATCCCGACTTCGGCCTGCTCGACTGGGAACTGTGGGGCCGCGGTCCGGCGGGGACGGACGCAGCAACCCTCCTCTGCTACAGCTTGTTGGTGCCCGAAACTGCTGAGCGGGTGCGCGCGACGTTCAACGATGTTCTCGGCACTCCATCGGGTCGTCTTGCCCAGCTCTATGTGATCGCCCGCTTGCTAGGCCGGATCGACAAAGGCGACTACCCCGATCTGGCCGCGCCCCTTGCTGATCATGCGAAGGCGCTGCTCGACTGACCGCCAGTCCCTACCGAGGTTGGATATCGTCAAGCCAGATTTGCATACCATCAGTCGGCCTGAACCTAATCAACATTTGGCCGCCATCCTCGTTTTCCGTTACAACGAACAGCGCGTCGTGTTCCCCGACTTTGCCTTCTCCGAAGGAGTACTTGACGTCAATTTCGCCGAACTGTTTGTGCGTTAGCGGAACCTCACTCACGGATATCTCAGCGGTCCCGGCGCAGGAGACCCCATAAACCGGGAGGAGCTGACCATTCTCTGGATCACGCAGCCAAACACCCTTCCCGCCGCTGGTCGAAACTTAATTTAGTGGTTCGAAGACAATAGTCCACTCCGATTGACATTCTCTACAATGTCGCGCAGGTGTTCAGTCACCAACTCCTTCCACCGCCGCTTATACAATGCAGTAACAAACGTCTCTACTGACGCCGCAATCACGGTTCCGTCCTGGCTACACACTTCAGCCGAACCGCCGGGCCAGGGACTCGACCGCGTACCTTTGACAAACCTCACGCCGTATCGACGAGGAGTGAACTTCACGTTCTTTGGCCACAACGATGAAGCCGTGTTGACGATGCGGAAGCCGAGGGCTTGGTCCGTAATGTCCTGAGGTGCAACTGTCACTATGCTGGCTGCGGTAGCCGCCGCCCGCGCGTCACGCGTGAAACCCTTCTCGGACACCAGGACCAACCGGCTCGTTGGTAGATCAGCATGCTTGCCGGCCATCTGATCGACCCAGGTGCGGTCCGCCTTGCGAGACCGTCCGACGGCCTCTACGGACACGATCACCTCGTGCCCGGCCACTTTCGAGCGAACAACGACATCAACTTCCCGTGGTTCGCCGGTTGATCGGCTTGGCAGCATCGCACTCGGCTCGACCACAGCCCCCGACGCCATGTGTCGGTGAATGATCTCGACGACGTCCTGGAAGAGGTTCGTCCGCTTGGGCACGATGCCATCGTAGATCTGGAACGCAAAGGTCCCCTCCGCCTGG